>QKPP01000024.1:24626-39131 GCA_006508105.1 Myxococcales bacterium FL481
GGTCGACAACGATCGGCGCCGCGATGACACGGAGGCGTGGCGTGAGCCTCCCGTCGCCGAGGGCGGGGGCGCGGTCGACAGCGATCGGCGCCGCGATGACACGGAGAGGCGGCGTGAGCCTCCCTTGTCGGCCGACGTCGATCCGGCCGAGTCCGCGGGCTTCGCTCCGGTGTACTTCGGGCCGCGCGATCGTCCGCGGCTCGCCCTGACGTTTGACGACGGTCCCAGCGGTCGAGCCACCGTGCGGATCCTCCAGGTGTTGCGCCAGCTGGACGTCCGCGCGACGTTTTTCGTCGAGGGACGTCGAGTCAAGCGTGACCCTGCGCTCACGCGCCGCATCGTGGCGGGCGGCCACCAGATCGCCAACCACGCGCACACGCATCGGTCTTTTCGCTCCCTGTTCCCATCCGAGATTGTCGACGAACTCACCCGCACGCAAGCGGCCATCGCGAAGGCCACCGGGGTTGAGCCCGGATTCGTCCGCCCCCCCTTCGGGCGGTTCGCCCCGTCGGCCGTGCCGTTGATCGCAGGCGTCGGGCTGCGTGTAGTACTGTGGGATGTCGACAGTGGCGATTGGCATCGTGACCCCCTGCAGATCGTGCGGGGGGTTGTACGGCAGGTGCGACCCGGTTCGATTGTGCTGATGCACGATCGCAAGCCGCAAACCGCTGTGGCCCTGCCGGACCTCGTGTCGGCGCTACGCCGTCGCGGGTACACGTTCGTCACGGTGGCGGAGCTGCTGGGCAGCTCGCCGTACCACCCAGTGCGGTTCGTCGACGATCCGGCGAGCCCCCTACTCGAGGCCGAGCGTCCCGTCGGCGCGGTTCCGACGACGCAAGCGGTCGCCGCAGCCGCCGGGATCTTGGCCCGTCCCCGCGATGGATCGCCGCGCGGCTAGCCCGGCGTCCGGGGGGGCGCCATCGACTCGTTCGCCGCGAAGAATCTCACGGGGGTTCAACCCAAACCGTCGTGTCCCGCGTAGGGTGATCTGCCATGTTTGACCGCCGCCGCCATTTCCGCTTCGTGCCCCTCGGGCTCATGTTGTGCTTTTGTGGCCAATCGGACGGTACGGAACCGCCGTCGTCCGGTTCGGCTCGGGTGATCCCGCGAGAGGATGTGACTCGCCTCGCGGTGAAAGCCGAAGTGGCTTCGGGAGAGCTGCGCATCGCCGCCGGCGAGTGCGACTTGGCCGAAGTATCCGTGAGCAAATCGGGGGTCAACGCGCGTCCCCAGGTCCATTTCGACCGCGACAACGGGGCGGGGCGACTGGTGCTCGTGGAAAAGGGGCGAGCGCGCCGAGCCGCGTCGAGTTCATGGGATGTGTGCTTGAGTCGTGCGGTCCCGACCGCCCTCGCGGTGAGCGTTGGGGCGGGCGAGTCGGTGCTCGACGTCGGCGAGCTCGACCTGCGGATCCTCGACGTGTCCGTGGGCGCGGGGCAGATCGACTTGGACCTTTCGGGTCTGCAGCGTCCCTTGCAAGCCGACATTCAGGGTGGAGTCGGCTCGATCTCAATCGACACTCCACCCACGCTGGGGGTGCGCGTGGACGCGGACCGCGGGATCGGATCGCTCGACGTCAGCGGACTGCGCGAAACCGATGATGGCTGGGTCAACGACGCCTATCGCGACGACGCGACGGCCCTGGTGTTGGACATCAACGTGGGCATCGGCAGCATCGAAGTCGGCGTGGGCGACCCCCAGCCGGCGTCGCCGTCTCTGTCACCGTCCGCTGACACCGAGGTGACGACCGACATCGTGCTCCCGACCGCCGCGAGCGAGTGGGGCGCGGCCGACCCGGCTCCACCGGCCGACGCGGCCCAAACGTCCGATCACGACCCCTCGTCGCCGGGCGGCGAGGGCGGTTCAGCGGCCGCCGACCCGCCCCACGGCGTGGAATGAGTCGCTAGCTACCCAAGATCTTGTCGATCTCGGCGGCAACGGTCTCGAACGAGGTCGGGTTGCTCACGCGCGCGCCGTTGATGAACACCGTGGGCGTTCCACTGACGGCGACGCTTTTGCCCATGCTGAGATCGCCGTCGACGGCCTCGCCGTAGGTCTTGTCGGACATCGCCTTATTGAAAGTCGCGACGTTGAGGCCGACTTGCTTGGCGTACTTCTCGAGGTCCTCGCCTTTGAGCGCGCTCTGATTGGCGAACAACAGGTCGTGGTACTCCCAGAACTTGCCTTGGGCGTGGGCGGCCAGGGCGGCCTGCGAGGCGGCGTGAGCTTCGGTGTGAAACGGGAGCGGGAATTGGCGGAACACGAACCGCACCTTGTCGCCGTACTTGTCGCGGACCTGAGTCACGACGTTGGCTGCCTTGGAGCAGTACGGGCATTGGAAGTCGGAGAACTCGACAAGGGTGACCTTCGCATCCGCGGGGCCGAATGTGGGGGGATCGCCGGCGAGGATCGACTTTTGCTGGGCCTCGTCGAGGGGCTTGTTCTTCGCCTCCATCGCCTTGAGGTCGTCGAGCACGGTGTCGTATTGCGCCAACATCTCTTGGCAACGATCGGGCGGGAAGTTCGGCGTCTGCTCGCGAACCAAGCCGCAGGTCTTGGTGTCGTCGCCCAAGTCGGAGCACAACTTGGCGACGAGTTCTTTACACGTAGCTCCCAGTTTCTCGATGGCCGCCTTCGAGTGCTCCATGTTTCCCAGGCCGGCCGCACAAGCCGCTGGGGCCAGTACGTCTTGCAGCGATTTGAACGATTGACACGTGCCGCTCTCTGTGCCGGCAACCTCACACAGCGCCTGGGCGTAGGCCTCGCAGCTTTCTTCGGTGACTTGCGGCGTGGCGACCTTGGGCGCCTCAACTTGGTCGGGCTCGGTTTTTTCGGCGGGGCTGCGATCGCAGCCACCGAGCGAGGCGGTCGCCCCGACGGTGACGAGGGCAGCGGTCGCGATGGCGGGCCAGACTCGGCGTGGTGCGAACGACATGAGCATGTCGGGCCAATACCACGTTCTCACCAGCCCACGGGGGCCGACGGGCACGCGAGCGGACCGTGGCCGAGGAGCCGACCCGAGACGGGTGGCGTCCGTGATGGGCGCGGGGGCTGGTCGACCGCGCCACGGGAGCGGAGCTTGCGCTGCGTCGGTTGGCGACCCCAAATCAGACATCGTTCGGTTAGCGAGCACCGCCTCGGGAGGGGCGGCGGTGTCGTTCACGGTCGCCGGGGCCTCGCGGCGGGTCTCGCATCGTCCGCGAAAGCTCGCTAAACCGTCCGCCGTGGCGACCCAAGCAAGTGCAACTGACGTGACGCAACCTCGCGTGCTGGCGTTTGAGGGAGTCGACGGCGCGGGCAAAAGCACGGTGATCCATCTCGTGGCGGAGCATCTGCGGGCACGGGGCATCCCGGTGTTCTTGCCGCGCGTGGGCAAAGAGCACGACTCGCGACCCACCAAGATGATTCGCCGACTCACTCGAGATCAACGCAATCTCGATTTGTTGCCCGAGGCCGAGCTCGCCCTCTACTGTGCACGCGAAGCGCAAGTACTCGGCGAGTTGGTCGAGCCCGCGTTGGCGAGAGGCGAGACCGTCTTGCTCGATCGGTCGATGCTCACCCCGGTTGTGCTCGGGAGCTTTGGCCGCGGCTTGCCGCGCCGGGACTGCGAGGCGATGGCTCGAGCGGCGGCGCGCGGGCGCGATCCGGACCTGACCTTCGTGTTCGACGTGCATCCACGGACCAGCCGGATCCGGAAACGACTCGACAAGGTGCGTCACCATGCCTTTCGCGATGGCGGGCGGAAGGGATTGATGGGGAGTGCGCTCAAAGAGCGGGTGCGGCAAGGCTATCTCGAGCTGGCCCGCGAGCGTGGGTATCCTCTCTTCCATGTCGAGCGCATCAGCCCGACCGAGCTCGGCCAGCGGGTGGTGGCGGTACTCGAGGGGGCGCCGATCGACGAAGGCATCGATGACGGCACGCCCGCGTGGTTGGTGCCCGAGGACTGGACCTTGGAGCAGGCGTTGGAACACCTCCCGCGGCCGATGGCCCTGTACTTCGCCCGGGGTTTGGTGGCGGGTCGCGATCTGCGGCGGCAAGCGGCCGGTGATGAGCCCCAAATCGTTGCGTGGTCGCTGGATCGCCTCGATCCCCTGCGCGACGAGATGGCGGGCATCGACCCGGTCTACGCCCTGCGGGGGTTGGTGCGGTGCCCGCTGGAGCGCGATGATCTGCGGGATCAGTACGCCGAGATCGCACCTCAGGCGGTGGCGTTGGCCTTGCGGTTTGTCGGCGGCGAGCGGGCCGACCGGCTGCGCGAGCGGCTGGCGACACGCGTGCCCGGGGCGGTGGTCGAGAGTTTGGTGGGACGCGACGACGAGTGGGCGTGGGCGCTGCGTCGCCGGCTGTGGAAAGACGCTGATCATCACGAGCGAGCGTCAGGCCTCGTGCACTGCCGCAGTCGCGAAGCGGCCCGCGAGCGGGAAGAGCTCCTCAAGAAGCACCCGGTGCAAGGCCTGGCCAGCCTGCGGGGGGCCCCGCCCGATGAAGCGGACCCGTGGTTGCGTCGCTACGTCGATTTCGCGGCCAAGACCGTGCTCCGGGCACTGATGGGTCGTCATGACGCAACGGCCGTGGAGCTGCGCGAGCGGCTAAGTGACGCCGGGCGTGAGGTGGTCGACAGTATTCGTGGCCTCGACGACCCGGCATCGTGGCGGTTGCGCGAATCGGTACTCAACCGGTGGCCGTCGACCGTGGCCTGGAGCTTGGCGGGGCTGCCGTCGTCTCCCCGAGCGCAGGCGCTCTTGGCTCGCTGCAAAGCCGCGGCGCCGGGCGATGTCCACCTGTTGCGCCGCCTCCGAGACCTCGAGGAGTACCCGCTGCTGCCCAGTTGGGCCCGTTTGAGAGAAGAAGACGAGGAGTAAGCGTCGGCCGGGGTCGCGTTTCGTCGGCCCAAGGCCGGGCGCGATCCAAATGACGCGCTGCAGACCGACTGGTCCCGACGGCCGCCCCCGCCAGCCGGCCGAGGGTGGCCAGGCCGACGAGCGAGCGTTGTACAATTCGTCGCGCCGGTGGATGTCATGTCCGGTCCTATGGCGCGCTGGGGCGACCGAGCGCGCACGCAGGCCCCCAACGAACCCGGCCGCGGAGTGAGTCCATGCGGGGGGTCAGCGGGGCGTCCACAAGATGCGCTGGGATGTCGGCTCCGACCCTCACGACCGCCGTCATTCATTTCGCCTCGCTGCAGTATTAACATTACGATCGTTTTTGTCGGAGACTGTGCTGATTGAAAGTTGTGTCTAGAGTCTCGCAAGACCACCGACCGCCTGCGGAGATCAGCGCACTCGGCCCCGGTTGGCCGAGGTGAAGCGCACACCGGTGAGCGAGGGCTTGCATCGGTCTGCTCTCGCCCACCGGCCGGTGGTCCGTGAACGGCGACACAACGGCTGAACGTCGGCGCTCCGCCGTCGCCGAGCGGGCGCGACGCTGCGAAGTCTCGGGTTTCACGCGTCCTCCTCATCCTACATCGCCCGAGACGCCAGGGATGCGCTGCCGCATCGACGGGAGTGGGCTCGTGTCGAGCATGGCGTCGGCACCGGCCGTTCGATCGGTGATGGAGCCCGACCAAGCCCTTCGTCCGAGCTCATCCCACGTCGGCCTACCTATCGGGCGAGTGGTGGACATCGCAACTGTCAGCTCTCGGCGCGAGTCACTGAGGTGTTGGCCATTCGCGTCGGCTCTCGGCGGCGCAAAAACGGTTGCACGTGGCCGTGGCGACGCAGGTTCTGCGCTGCTGCTATCGAGAGCAGTTGCGAATTTGTCACTGTCGTTTCTCACGTCGCGATGGGCGACGCGGTAGTGGTTGCAGCGTTGGATGATTCGCTCCGCTCTAGCTTCCGTCCTCTGCCCTCTGGGGCTCGTCGCGTGTTCCCGCCCGGTTACGTCCACGGCGCCAGTGCCGGACGGCGCGGTGTCCGAAACGACGGTGGCGAACCCGCCGCAGCGAGCCGACTCGGAGGCGGACCAGGAGAAACGGCCGCACGAGCGTTACACCCACAATGACGTCCTCACGCGCCTGCGTAACGACGACTCGGTCATCCCCGAGGCCCCGCCGGTACACGCGATTCATACAATGTATAATCGCGAGGCCATTGTGCCGCCGATGTGCTACACACGCACTGAAGGCCAGCACAATCCTTGTTACGTTTGCCATCAGGATCGCATTAAGGGTCGACCCAACGTCATGAACGACGGCGAGCTCCAGCAAGCGTACAGCTTCAGCGAGGTCGCCACGCAAAACCAATGGCGCAACTTGTTCGAGGACCGAACGAAACGAGTCGCCCAGATATCCGACGCTGACATCCTGGCTTGGATTGCGCAAGACAACTACAGCGAACTCGCTCCACGCTTGCGTGAGGTCGCGTTCGAAGGCTACATCCCCGACCTGAACAACCTTCAGCTTGCTGCTGACGCGTTCGATAGTGAGGGCTTCGCCCGGGACGGGAGTGGCTGGGTGGCCTTCAACTACAAACCCATGCCGAGCACGTTTTGGCCGACGAACGGCGCCACTGACGATGTGATGATCCGTCTGCCCGCGGCCTTTCGAACCACCGTGACGGGGGAGTACTCGCGCGAGGTCTACCGGGCCAACTTGGCCCTGGTCGAGGCCAATATCAAAGGGTTCGCAACGATCTCCGTCCGCGATCTCGACGAGCGGGTGGTGGGCGAGGATCTCAATGGAGACCGCCGGCTCGGCACGATTCAGTTGATCAAGCAGACGGAGAAGTACGTCGGCGCGGCGCGGACGGTTCTACGGCAGCCGTTTTTGTACCCGCAAGACACCGAGTTCCTCCACTCGGTTCGCTACATCGGAGTCGATGCCGCCGGGAACGTGTTCGTCCCCCCGCGGATGAAAGAGCTTCGTTACATGCGCAAGCGCTGGGCCGTGTCGGAACCCCAGCTCTACGAAGCGTACATGCAAGAACACGACGCGAAAGACGTCGGGCAGCTGCCGGGCTACATCGACCGGGGTCAGTACGGCTTCGACAACGAGATGGGCTGGGTCGTGGCCGGTTTCATCGAGAATCGCAACGGTCGACTGCGGGTCAACACGTTCGAAGAGAACTTCTTTTGTATGGGCTGTCACACGTCGCTCGGCTCCACGATCGACAGCACGTTCAGCTTTGCACGCAAGGTCGACGGCGCGGCGGGTTGGGGCTACATCAACCTGCGCGGGATGCCCGATGCTCCCAACCTGGGTGAGCGCAGAGGCGAGATCGCGACCTACCTCGAGCGAGCGGGCGGTGGTGGCGAGTTTCGCAGCAATCCGGAAATGGTCGCGCGTTGGTTCACAAACGGCGTCGTGGACCAGGCGAAGGTCGCAGCGGCGAAGGACGTTTACGAGTTGGTGACGCCGTCACGTGAGCGAGCCCTTCGTCTCAACAAAGCCTACCGCGTGCTCGTGGAAGATCAGGACTTTCTGTACGGTCGTGACGCGACCGTCACCCCACCGGCCAACGTCTACGATGTGGTCGACAACGAGAATGCCCCCACCCTCCCTCAGGAGCGCACATTTAGCTGGGACATTCGGCTCGATTGGAGTCCGCGAGTCGACTAGCGACGTCGCGCTCAGTTTCTTTTTTGGGGCAGTGCGGCCCCATCGCCTGGGGCGGGCATTCGCACGCTGAAGTACGAAAACCCCGTCTCGCCACCCGAGCTCTCCTCGTCATCGGCGCGTGCGACCTTGCGCCACCCGGTGTTGTTTATCAACTGCGGTTCCCTGCCGCTACCCATCAACATTTTGGAACCAAACCAAGTCAGAGAGGATCACCCCATGTCTCGTCGATTGCTGCCACTCATGACCGCCGGCGCTGCACTTGCCACCGTGTCGTCGGCCTCTGCCACTACTTCCCCTTACTTCACACCCCTGACCGAATCCGCTCCGGTCACACCCGCGAACAGCGATGAGGAGATCAATGCTCCGTGGGTCGTTCCCGAAGGCGTGAGCCAACGCAACCTTACCAGCATGGCGGAGATCGAAGCCGATCCCGAGCAAAGTGTCGGCCGCGCGCCCGATATCTCCGTTCCGGGCAGCGGCGAGCAGGACGTCAGCGCCGGCAATGCCCAGTCGATGTGGGACATGGCTGCCTACGACGCGACCGGACGCTTCGTCTTCATTCCGCACGAGTCGCCGTGGAGCGCGGGCCTGACTCGCTACGACCGCTGGGAAGACAAGAGCACGCTGTTGTGGCGCGGCGACGGCCAAGGCGCCCTCGGCGATTGGAGCAACGACTACGCGGCGTTCGACCCCGCAACCTTCACCCCGAACTGCACCGTCCTCGTCGGTGAGGAGTGGTCGGGCACCGGCCGTATCCTCGAGACGGAGAACCCCTACGCGCCCGCAGACCAAGTGTCGGTGCGCGTGCTCGAGAGCATCGCGAACACGGCGCACGAGGGCCTGCGCTTCAGCCACGACGGAAAAACCATCTACTTCATCGACGAGTGGCGCTCCGGCTCCATCTACAAGTTCGTGATGAAGAAGAAGGGCGACTACACCCGCGGTCAGACCTTCGTGCTGATGGTGAAAGATTTCGCAGGCGACCCGGCCGACAACTACAACGACGAATCCAACGTCGACGAGCCGCGTACCGGGTTGGCGAAGTGGGTTCCAATGACCGACCGCCGGGGACGGTACCTGACCGAGGTCGACCCGTTCCGCGACGGCCCCACCAACGACCCTCGTGAGAATGACGATACCCGTGGCGGTCGTCCGGCGGCGGATGAGCTCAACGGGACGCCCTACGGTCGACCGGAGGACATGGAAATCGGTCGTTTGGCCAATGGCCATGAAGTGATGTGGTTCACGGCCACGTCGGAGAACTCGGTCTACTCGGTCGAGATGATGAGCAAAGACTACGCCATGGTTCGCAAGTTCGCGAGCGGCGACACGCCGACCAACGTCGACTTCGCACCGACCACGGGCGTGCTCAACAGCCCCGACAACCTGGCTCAGGACGCCCTCGGGAACATCTACATCATCGAAGACGCACCGAACGGCAGCGACACCGGTGGCGACATCTGGTTCGCGCGCGACGTCGACAACGACGGCGTGGCCGAGTCACTCGACCACTTCTTGAGCATTCGGGTCGCGGGCTCCGAGGCCACGGGAATGATCTTCAACCCGATGCGCGCCACCGAGTTCGTCGTGAACGTTCAGCACCCGCTGAGCACCGATCTGAGCCAGGTCCCGGATGGGTTCGGCGACGCGATGTGGCAGTTTGACGTGTCCGGCGCTCCGGAGCGTCACCTCGTTCGCAAGCTTCGCTACGCGGGCAAAAAGCAAGCGAAGAAGAACTGGCACAGCACCTGGAAGTGCATGGACGCCATGTACGAGCAGATGTACAGCCACAACCATCAGTAGGCTTCGCTGACCCCCTGGAGGGCAACCTCCTCTGATGCCGCGCCGCCGCTGGGCTTGCGCGGCATTTGTTTTGGTTGTTGCGCCACCGGCCTTGCGCGTTCTTGTCTGGGCGGCGGCTCAGGGATTCGACAGAGTCTTCTCCGCAGACAGCGAGGGCCGGACCACCGATCGTCGGCTACAATCGGTGTTCCGACGGTCCGCCGCGGCTCACAGGTCGCGGTTTGTCGCCCGAACGCAGCCGCGTGCCTGGGGCCACACCGCGGGCGGTACATGGCGGCGCAGCTCGGTGATCAGGTCGGTCAGGACCTCGCCAGTTCCCGCTAACGTGAGCCAGACGGCTCCTTGCCGAGGGTCGCACGCGATCCCATGACGAAGGAACGGACAGCATCGGCGGTCGTGAGCGATGAAGTCGGCCAGCTCGCGTAGGTGGGCGCGTTCGTCCTTCGCGCCGCCGAAGCGAAGGGCGATCTGGTGCGGGTCCACGCGGGCTTCGACGGCGCGTACAAGGAGCTGCTTGGCGGCGGCCACGAGCCGCTCTCGTTCGTCAGGCGGGAACACGGTGAGGTTGCAGGCGAGATGGGGGCTCGTTGGGCTCATCGATCCAAGCGTGCGGGTTGAAGTACACTTCAAGTCAAGCCATGCGGATCGGAGAACTTGCTCGCAGGGTGGGCGTGGCCGCGTCCACCATCCGATACTACGAGCGTCGTGGGCTGCTGTCCGCCCCGCGCCGGGTCTCGGGGCGCCGTGAGTTCGACGCGCAGGACGAGACCAGACTGCGGTTGGTCGCTGGTCTCAAGGCTGCGGGCTTCACACTCGACGAGGTGGCCACGTTGGTGCAGTCGAGCATGGCGGAGCAGACGCCGGAGCGCTGGCGAGAGGTTGCGACCGCGAAACTCCGGCGGCTTGATGGCGAGATCGAACGTCTGCGCGCGGCTCAGCGGGTGCTCGCACGCGCGATGCAGTGCACCTGCGAGGGGCGAGCGGACGCTTGCGTTCTGCTGCGAGATCCGCCGTCGCCGTAACGGTCCGGCGAGGCGCCCGCCGGCTCGCTACGCGGGACGCTCGGTGACCGGCGATCAACATCCAGGCCTGGGGACCCGCGAAGTGGGATTGCGGCCTTCTGAGTCGGGCTGAGCTGCAGTCGGGCGGTGCTTCGCCGGTGTGGAGCATTCGCGCGGCCATGCGAACCCGCGACGGGGAGGGCCCCCCAACCGGCGCTGGCGGTGGCGGGGCGGGCCGCCATCAACGGGCCGGCCCGCCGAGCGACTTGCTCGTCGACGCTACGGCTTCGAAAGCGGCTCCCAGGTGGCGGGCACGGGGTCCGAGACGCCGGTCGACGTATCGCTCTTTAGCTTTTGGTGAATGTTCGTCACCGGCGTGGCCACCAACGTGTCGCGTCCGCGGATGTAACTCTGATCGGCCACGATTTGCCGGTAGGCGCGGTTGAGCGCGAGGGCTCGGGGGCCGGAGGGCACGATCAATGACGCGACCTCCTTTCGTAGCTGCTTCACCGCTTCGGGTCGCAGCGCACCGGTCTCGTCGAAGAACCGCTCTTGCACCTCCGTGTTGCCGCGGTAGTCATCGCCGCCGCCGACTTCTTCGAGATAGCGCGCGTACTCGAAGGTTCCGTCGGCGCGCGCCCGGTCGGGCATGCCCTCGAAGCCGATTTGCGACCAGTGGCGCCAATCGGTTCCGTCGGCCGCGGCGTCGAGCTTTCGCTCGAAGCTGTACGACGCGTCAACCGTGGCGCCGACGCCCCCGTGGCAGCCGACGCAAAACACCGACTCTTCGAAGGTCTGAGGGCGCAAGTCGCCTTGTTCGTCCTCAATGAAGCCCTGAAACTGCCAGCCTTGGCCGTTGGCTACGCCGACCTCGAGGCTACCGAAGATCGTGCGGAGCCGATCGGGAAAGGCGACCTTCTCTCGCGCCTCTTGCACTGCGGCCTGCTCGAGTTGCGAGTACGTTTGCCAACGGCGCTTTTTGGCGTGGCGCAACTCTTTCATGCGCGGCGCCATGCCGACGTAGCCGTCTCGGTGGTCGAGGTACCGCACGCTGTGAAGAAACTCGGTCCCTTCCGGCAGGAGGCCACCGGCCAGGTGCACCTTGCCGGCCTTGCGCAGCTCTTCGGCCTCGCCGACGTAGTGCATCATCTTGCCCTTCGTGGGAGCCCACTCGAAACGGACGACCTTGGCGCGGCCGAGTTCGCCGTTTTTGTCGAGGTCGACCCCAATCGTCCGTTCGTCGGTCGTCTCGATCGGTACGTCTTGGCGCTTCATCAAAGCCTCGACCACGGCGAGGTTGAGGCGATAGATCTTGAGGTCTTCTTTGCCGTTGCGATCGTGCCGAAACGCGGGCGCGAGGCGGATGAGCACGTCCCCGGCCGAGCCGTTGGTGGGCCAAAACGCCCCGGGGAGCGGGTAGTAGCGAAACGCTCGCCATCCGGTCGGCGTGCCGTCGGGGGCCCGGTCGAAGCCTTGGTCGTCGAACTGAAACCAGGCGTCAGGCAGATACCCGTCCCAGCGGCCGTTGTTGTTTTCGTCCCAGGCGGTCGGGAGCGCGTCCCGAAGCTTCGCGGCCAGGGTCAGTTGGCCGTTTCCATCGCGGTAGTTGTCGTCGCGTACCCACGCGGTGATGGCCTCATCGCTCCAGGTGTTTGGGGTTGCGGACCGATCGGCGAAGAAGTTGGTCCACGGGTTTTCGAGCGCCGGGCCCGGCAGATCGTATCCCAGCTGAAGGTCTTCGTCGTCGATCATGTTCGGTCGCCTCGCGCTTTGGTGGCAGACAAAGCACGGATTGTGGACCGATTGGTCGTCGTCGAGGGTCTTCGCATAACACTGCGGCGGAATGTAGGCGTGCTTGTTCTTCAGTAGGCGTGGCGGCCCTTTCTTGTTGGCCGCCGATGGCGAGTCCGGCTTGCTGCTAACGGGTGTCTCCTCCGGTTTGGCACTAGGCGCGGCCGTCGGGCGGCCTGCAGTCGGGGCCTGGTGTTTTACTGGGGGCGTCTCGCTAGCGTTGCACGCAATCAGTATGGGGACGGCGCTTGCAAGCAGCTGGAGAACGTAGACAAAAGAGCAGGGAACCCCGTGCGTGCGGGCCTCGTTAAGCACGCAACCCGAAGAGAGGCTCCCCTCTCTTCGGGCCCGTACTAGCCTGCTTCCTAGAGAAGCTTGGCTCATCGAGTCGTCCTATCTACTACTAGTCCATCGCCGGGAACGCACCGATGACGCCCACGTAGGCCCGCTTGTCGGCGGGGTCCTCCAACTTGTCCTGGTCGCTCTCACCGTAGGGGTGCTGCACCACGCTCGTGATGTAGCCGTAACCCCCGATGTTCGGGTACCAGTACGGCGAAGTCGTTTCCGAGCCGTACGGGGTCGTTTGAATGCGCACGAGTTGATCGCGCTCGAGGTCGAGTTCCCAGATGATGTCGTTTTGGTGGGCGGCCGTGTCCTCGCCGATGATCAACGTGTTGTAGCCAGTGATGAACGTCACGTTGTCGGGGCTCGCGATGCCGTCGATGTCGCAGGTGTTCCCCGCGGCGGGGCTGTCGTCCGGGTAGGTCGTCTCCACCCCTTCAACAATGCCGTACCAGTTCATCGCGACGTAGTCGCTGCCGACGGTCGCGTTGCTGTCGACATCGAGCCCGTACACCGCGCCGCAGCGGTTGGGCTCCAGGCGAACATCGTTGGGACCACCCAGGTCCCAAGTCGGATCGTCGTCCGTCATGCCCCGGCCGATCGCGCTCATGGCGACGAACAAGCGGCTCGAGTCAGGATCGAAGGTCACCCCTTCTTCCTTGCGCAGCTCCGTCGTCGCGCCCAAGTACGCGGCATAGCGCCGCGTCTCCAGGCGTGAGGCGGCTTGCTCCATGTTCGGCTTGAGCTTGAGGCATTCGAAGGCCGAGTCGCCGCTGTTGACCGGGCGAAAGCCTTCGGGGCACTCGCCAGTCAGCGTGGCGCTGTCACCGTCGCCCTCGGTCAGGCCCTCCGCCGTCTCGAAGATGTCTTCGAAGGTGGTCCCGCCGTCGATGAGGGCGGCGATGTCGGCGTTGGTGGCGTGGCCAAGGTTGACCCAGTTGATGTCCGCTTCGCCGGCTCCTTCATCCGAGGTCTGCAGCCACTTCATCGCGTAGAGCGTGCCGGCGTCGAGTCGCCCGGCTTCATCGGCGACGAACATGAAGAGGCCGACGTTGGCGCCATCGTCGGTCAGGTACGCCGTCTTCTCGTCTGGCATCACGTACGCCAACTCGAAGCTCAGGCGTCCCATGGCGTAGTGTTTCTCCGTGGTCCGACCGCCCTCGCTATCGAGTGCGAACTCCCAGGCCCAGCCGTAGTCGTAGGGCGCGAAGGCAGCGCGTACCGCATCCATGTCGAGCGCGGTCGCGTCGCTCGTGTCGAATCCGAAGTACTTGAGCATGTGCACGCGCGTGCCAGCGAGTCCGGTCTCCTCGACGGAGGACGCGGACGTCCAGCCGCGGGCCTCCGGCGGGTATTCCTCGCCACCCAAGTGGGTCCCCCAGGGCGTGACGCTTCCCGCACACGGGACCCACAGTCCCCCCCAGTCGGAGAAGTCAATGTGTTCGGTCGACAGCGCGGTCAACTCGCCCGTCGTGGCGTTCTGGTCGATCTCGGTCAGGTACGCCCCGCCCGGCGTGGACTCGAAGTGGGTGACCATATGGAGCTTGTCGCCCACCGGGAGGATCGAGTTGAAGTCCGCCGAATTGGCGACGAAGTCCGAGCCATCTTCCGGGTCCGTGACGGCCGCGCCGTTTTGGTCGCGCATCAACCCGAACGTGCCTTCGTCCCCCTCGGCGCCGTCCTCGATGCCGGGTCGGTCACCGCTGCGCAAAATCGTGTGGTAGCCGATGTCGTGCCAGTCGCCGTCGACGCGAGCCCGCTCCGAGGCCAAGATCGCCCGTTTTTGCTCGTCGGTGGCGGGAAACTCAACCGGTTCAAAAACGAGCGGATCGTCCGGGTCGATGCCGTCGCCGGTTTCCGAGTCGCCGTCGCCCGTGTCGGAGTCGCCGTCGCCCGTGTCGGAGTCGCCGTCGGTCGTGTCCGAGTCACCGCTGGTATCCGAGTCGCCGCTGGTGTCGGAGTCGCCGCTGGTGTCGGAGTCGCCGCTGGTGTCGGAGTCGCCGCTGGTGTCGG
>QKPP01000024.1:39141-47456 GCA_006508105.1 Myxococcales bacterium FL481
GAGTCGCCGCTGGTGTCGGAGTCGCCGCTGGTGTCGGAGTCGCCGCTGGTGTCGGAGTCGCCGCTGGTATCGGAGTCGCCGCTGGTGTCGGAGTCGCCGCTGGTATCGGAGTCGTCGGCCGTGTTCGTGTCGTTGCCGGTGTTCGTGTCACCGTCACCGTCGCCGTCGCCATCGCCATCGCCGTCTCCATCACCGTCGCCATCGCCATCGCCATCGCCGTCCCCATCACCGTCGCCGTCGCCATCACCGTCGCCGTCCCCATCACCGTCACCTCCCATGCCGGTGCTCCCGGTGGAACTGTCGGCGGTGTCACTTCCGGACGATGTGTCGTCGTCGCCACAGCCGGCGAGCAGCGCGAGGGCGGTCAAAGCAGGGAAGGTGAGGGTCCGCAGGCCGCGTCCACCGTTCGCGCTCAAGACAATCTTTGTATAGGTCATAGATGGACCGGGAGACTGTCCGCACCGTTTTTCACCGCGGTAGCGCAAGAGTGAACTTCTGGCTTCGGAAGTGTGTCGCAAATGTAACAAAAAGAGCGTATTCGCCCGTCGATGAGCAGGGCGCACCTCCTTGCCCTTCGTCGGGGTTGGGAGCCGGGCTGCGCTGCGAGGGCGTGTTGTGCACGCGATCCTCCGCGAGACGCGCTGGTCGAGACGAACAGAACCAGCCGCGCGGCCGGATAGTCTCGGCGAACGCAACGCGCGAGCGACGAGCTCCGGAAGCCCAACGCAACGAGCCGGCGACCACCTGCGTGGCCCCGGCTCGTGCTGCAGCGCACACGGCAGGCTCGCTGCCTTCACTTGGTGGCGGACCCCACGATGCAGGTCGAGGACACGGGCACGGTGAAGCCGTACCGGGTGAAGCGGTAGTCGACCCGGGTGAACCCAGCCGCGTCGATGTCTTCGTACGTGCGTCGCACCGGGCAGCAGCCGTCACCGCACACGTGCCAGGCGGGTGCGGCCACATACTGCAGCAACCGAAGCCCACCGGGGGGCGCCAGGACGTGCTCGATGAACGCAAACTTGCCGCCAGGCTTGAGCACGCGCCGGATCTCGGCCAGCGCCCGGCCGGCGTCCGGGACCGAGCACAGCACCATGGTACTGACGACCGCGTCTACGCTCGCGGCGGGCAACGGGATGGCCTCGACCGAGCCCGTGCGCAGTTCGAAGGTCCCGGCGAAGGCCTTGGCTTTCTTCACCAGCGTCGGTTGGACGAAGGCGTTCGGTTCGAGGCCGATGACGTGGGCCCCGGCGGCGTAGTAGGCGAAGTTGGGGCCCGTGCCAGGGCCGATCTCGAGGATCGTCCCGTGCAATGGCGTGAGCAGCTTGCGCTTGTCCGCGTCGAGAAACTCCCGCATTTCGATCTCGTCGCTGGCGGTCACGCGGGCGAGGATCTTCGCGCGCCATCCGGTGCGCAGCTGGGACGAGCGGGGGGCCGTGGACGTCTCGTGGGGGGCAGTGGGTGGGTCGTGGGGGGCGTGCATCGTTCGATTCCTCGGTGTCGATGTCGATGAGCTAGCGTGCGCGCTCGGACTGGTCGACGAAGGGGTGCAGCTGATTTCGCAGCACGTGCAAGGGGTTGGGAAAGCTCCGTGGGTCGACGACGCCCACTGTGGTCGGTGTTTGCCCCGGTTGGTAGACAAAGGTGCCAAAGATCACGTCCCACAAGGTCAGCGCGCTGCCGAAGTTTTGCGCCTCGTCGACGTGGGTACTGTGATGGAGCCGGTGGTGCACTGGCGTCATGATGAGGTAGTTGAGCGGGCCCGCATCGACGTCGATATTGGCGTGCACGGCAAAGGATTGCAGCGTGATCAGGAACGCGGCGATCAGTACCACGTCGGGGTGAAAGCCCAGCAGCGCGAGCGGCAGTGTCTTGGCGGCGGCGCTGTAGACTGTGTTGATGAAGTGAATAGTATTGTTATTCCACGTATTGACCTTATCCGGGGTGTGGTGCACTCCGTGTACCTTCCACAGCCACCCGGCGTGGCCGAATCGGTGCATCCAGTAGCCTGCAAATTCGGCAATGAGGACGGCCAGCGGCAGCGCGATCGCCAAGTGGAGGCCATTGTCCCAGATCCCGATGGTACCGACCAAGGCGGCGATGCCGAGCTTCACCACGGCATCGAGCGCGCCGTTGAGCGTGAAATACAGCGTGTCGCGCCAGCCCTCGCGTGCCGTGGGATTCCATTCACGACGAAACGGCATGACCCGCTCCAACGCGGCGAGCCCGGCGATGCTGCCGAGCAGGCCAACTAGCGTGACGAGGTCCAGCGGTGCATCGGTGACCAGGGCCCAAGCGACAAGACCGCCATTGGCGGCGAGCAACGCCGGGTAGGCCAGGTAACGGGCCAGTATGGGGGTGGGAGTAGAGTGCGGCAGGGAGTAGGTTGTGTCGGTCATTGGTGACTCTCCTGCGCGGGGGTTGAGCAAGGCGGCGGCCAACGAAAAACGCCAATGGTTTCTTTGGTCTGGCGTTCCGCTCGATCGCATCGCAAGCGAAGACGGCCCCTGGCGGTCGTCCGAGGCGGTGTCCGGCCAGTCGCGGACGGTCGTGGCATACTCTCGCGCACCGATGTCGGAAGCCCGTGTCCGCCAAGCGAGTCCGTTTCGGTTCATCTCCGAAACGGTGCCCGACGCGATCATCTTCGCTGACCACGCTGGGCTTGTGACGTACTGCAACGCCGCGGCTTGCGAGATGTTCGGCCACGCAGACGAGGCGGTGTTGGGTCGACCGTTGACGATCCTGATGCCGGACCGCTATCGCAAGGCGCACAATGCCGGGTTGGCCCGATTCGTGGCCACCGGTCGCCCGCGCATGATGGGTCAGATCGTCGAGCTGACGGGGGAGCGGGCCGACGGCAGCGAGTTTCCGATTGAGATCTCGTTTTCCGCCAATGGCGAAGGCACCGATATCATGTTGGTGGCGTTTATTCGCGACATCACCGAGCGCAAGCGCGTTCAGGCCGAGCTCGTGCGGAGGGCGGAGCAGATCTCCGCGCTCAAAGACGCGCTCGAGCGAGAGCGCGACTATCTACGGGAAGAGGTGAAGGCGGCGGGGGCGTTCGGCGAGATCGTGGGGGACAGTCCGGCCCTGCGAGCCACGATGGAGCAGGTCGACGCCGTGGCGCGCACCGATGCAACCGTCTTGATCACCGGTGAGTCGGGCGTGGGCAAAGAGCTGATCGCCCGAGCGCTCCACGAACGCAGCCCGCGCGCCGATCATGCCCTGGTCAAGGTCAACTGCGCGACTGTCCCCAAGGAACTGTTCGAAAGCGAGTTCTTCGGCCACGTCAAAGGTGCGTTCACCGGCGCGGCCAAGACCCGTGAAGGGCGTTTCCAGTTGGCACACGAAGGCACCATCTTCTTGGACGAGGTCGGTGAGATTCCGCTCGAGCTGCAAAGCAAACTGTTGCGAGTGCTACAAGAGCAGGAGTTCGAGCGAGTCGGCGACGACCGGACGCGTCGGGTCGACGTGCGAGTGGTCGCGGCGACCAATCGCGATCTGGCCGAGGAGGTCGCGCAGGGTCGGTTTCGCCAGGATCTCTACTATCGCCTCAACGTGTTCCCGGTGTCGGTACCGCCGTTGCGCGAGCGCTCAGCGGATATTCCGGCCTTGGCCCGACATCTGCTGCAGCGGGCGTCGACCCGGCTCAAAGTGCCCGCGCCCGCGCTAGAGCCGGTCCACGTCGAGCGGCTGTGCGCCTACGATTGGCCGGGCAACATTCGCGAGCTGCAAAACGTGATGGAGCGAGCGGCGATTTTGTCACGGGGCGGGGCGCTCCGGCTCGATGGAGCCCTTCCGACGCCGCCGACGGCCGAAGCGACGTCGGCCCCGTCGGCGAGTCAGCTCGACGGGGACGCGATCGAAGCCGCGTTGGCCGACGCCGGCGGGAACGTGAGCCGAGCGGCGCAGCGGCTCGGCGTGACGCGGCAAAGCCTCTATCGCCGCATGGCCAAGTTGGGGCTGTCTGGCGCGTCGACCAACGCGCCTTCGAGCGGATAGCCGGCGGCCTCCCATTCGGCCAGCCCGCCGGCAAAGCGGGTGACGTGGGTAAACCCGTTGGCCTCGAGCTGAGCGTAGGCGATGCGGCTGCCCACACAATCGGGTCCGGTACAGTAGACCACGATCTCGTCGTCCACGCGCAGCTGCTCGTACGCCGACGAGCGGTCGTGGATGTGGATCGAGCCGGGGATGTGCTTGGCGCGGTAGGCCCATTCGTCCATGGCCATCACCAGACGAAAGTCGTCGCCGCGGTCCAGCTTCTGTTTCAGTTGGTCTCGTTCGATCAGGTTCATCACGCTGCCTCCACGACGAAGCATTGCAGGCGCCGTGCCATCGCAGCTGGTCGCGGAACGATGTTTCATAACCGCAGCGGCTCGGGGGGGGAGGCGCTTGACCGCCGCGGTTGTCCGATGTCCGCCGCTCGTTGTCCGCGGACATCGCCGCTTAGCCGGGCGTCTCGGCGGTGAGGAGCCCGATGGGGGCGGGTCGCGGCGTCCGGTGGCGCATCGACACGGTTTGCGCCGCGCCGACGCCGTTGACATTGCTGGGATTCATCCGCGGCACGGTCGTCGCACTGCCTCGGCGCATGAGCCTGTCGACCAATCCACCGATTCACATCCACGTTTACTCTCGCGTGTCTTGCCCCCAAGTGCCGCGCACGCTCCCGCCGCCCAGCAACCCGTCGGTTCGCGCGGCGCTCGAGCTGCTCTTGCGCCTGGGCAACGGCGTGGAAGCGGGCAAGCGGATCGCCGCTCTCCACGTCTCGATCGCCGATGCGGCCGAGGCCACCCGTTTATGGATGAACGTGAATCGAACCGCGGCCTAGGCCCGCGAGTCCCGAACAAAGGAGCTTTTAGATGGCACCGCTCGTGGTTTTCATTGTCTTGCTGGCTGGGTTCCGCCTCGCGGCCGGCCGCGGTCTACGTGTGTCCACTCCGTGCAGGGTTCGTTTCGCACTCGCGGGGTTGTTTCTGTTCACAGGTGTCAGCCACTTCGCGTTGCCGCGGACGCTGGCGGCCATGGTTCCGGCCTGGTTCCCCGCACCGGAGTTGGCGGTGTACGCCAGTGGTGCGGTGGAAATCGCGCTCGCGGTGGCGTTGGCTTCTCGTGTGGCGATTCGGCGACCCAGGTGGGTGGCGGCAGTCACGATCGCGCTTCTCGTGGGCTTATTGCCGTTCAACATCTACGCGGCTTGGGCCGGGGTGGGTCCGTCTGGTGAGTATGGCCTCGCGTACCTGTGGTTTCGAGTGCCGGTCCAACTGCTCTGGATCGGTGCCGCCTGGTTCGCGCTGCGCTCGGGCGCGGCCCGGCGAGTGTTCGCTCGTCTCCGTGCGGATTCCACCGATGCGGCGCGAGGAGTCGAGGCATGAAGACTCCATCGCGCATCGTCGTGCTCTTGTCAGCCTGCGTGGGACTGATGATGACCGGGTTCGGTATCATCATGCCGGTGTTCGCCCGCCGGCTGCAGGCGTTCGACGCAGGACCCGGAGAGTTGGGGCTCGTGACGATGAGTTTCGCCCTCGCTCATATGCTGCTGTCGACGCGGGCGGGGGCGCTCTCCGATCGGATCGGACGCAAGCCGCTGGTGTTGGTGGGGCTGGGGGGATTCGCGATGTCCAATCTGCTGTACCTGCTGGCCCCCAGCACCGGGTGGTTCGTCGCGGCTCGGGCCGCGGCCGGGGTATTGACGGCCGGCTTGTATCCCGCGGCGATGGGAGCTGTGGATGACATCAGCGACCGATCGCAGCGTGCGGCTCGGGTGGGTTTGGTGATGGCCGGGTACGGGATCGGATTCGTCGGTGGTCCTGTGATCGGGGGGCTGTTGTACGACGCGTGGGGATTCGCCGCGCCGTTTGTGGCCTCGGCGACGCTGGGTGCCGTGGCGTTCATCGCGGCGTGGACCTTGGTGCCGGAGACGAGACGCAACACGCCGGCGAAGCCGGCTCGCGCGTCTGAGGTCGCAAGCCGACTGCCCGCCTCGATTCATCTGCTGCTGGCCACGCAGCTGGTTTCCGCGTTTGCTTTTGCCTTCGTCGAACCCCACATGGTGTTCCACATGTACGAGACCCTCGGGTGGTCGAGCACGCAGTTCGGCGTGGTGGTGGGGGCGTACGGGGTGGCGCTGGCTGGAGCCCAGTCGCTGCTCGCCAAAAGCAGCGATCGCTACGGCCGGCGGCCGGTGATCGTCGTAGGATTGGGGCTGGCCGCGCTGTTCTACGTGGGTCTGGGGGTGGTCACCGCATTCGGGCCCATGCTGTTCGTGGCGGCGGCGGCGGGGTTGGGAGCCGGGCTATTGGGGCCGGCGTTGAGTGCCGCGGTGTTGGACCACGCCAGCGAACGAACTCGCGGCCGAGCGCTCGGGCGTCTCAGCGCCGCGTCGGCTTTGGGAGCGGTCGTGGGACCGTTGGGCGCGGCCCTGGCGGGGGATGCTGTACCGGCGACCGTCATGTTCGGCGTGGCTGCGGTTGTGACCACGCTCGTAGCCCTCATACATGGGGCGAGCGCGGTACGGGCCCGCGTCGCTCGGCCTCGGGCGGTGGCCGGCGTGGTCCGTACGGTCTAGCGAGCCTGCCGTCGGCGAGTCGCTTGTCCGTCCTCCCCGTGTCGATGCGTCGCCTGCAGGCGGGCCGGGCGGGCTCGGCCGCCGAGTCCGGGTTGGAAGCGGCTCGCGGCTCAGCCGGCGAGCGTACGGCAGTACGTGATCACCTGCCAGATCTGGTCTTCGCTGAGATTGCCTTTGAACGCGGGCATCGCCTGGCCGAGCCCATCGGAAACTCGCCACAACCACAGGTCGTCCGGCCAAGCGGCCGCGGTGGGCGTGGTCAGATCGGTCGCGTCATCGGCGCCGGTTCCGCTTGCTCCGTGGCATCCGCAGTTGGCTTCGAACAGCGCCTGGCCGGCGGCTAGGGCACTTGGGTCGTCGGGCGCATTGGGGTTGGTCCGACCGGCGTACGGGTCTGGCACCGTTTCGTCGTGGCTGTGGTCGTGGCCGTCGTCATCCTCATCGGAATCGTCGTTTTCGCAGGCCGGGGCCGTCAGCCAGAGGCTTGCGAGGAAGGGAATCGACCATGGCGATGGGCAGCGGTGCTTGCGTGTCATCAAAGGTTCTCTGGGGCCGGCGCTATTCGATGGGGATGTCCGGGTTGGCGACCCCGAGCCCGTACCCGGTCATGTCGCTGTAGGTGTACGGGGCGTCGAGTCCGGTGTAGGTCCCGGCCAGCTGCTCGCTCTCGGGGTCGAACTTGAACGCGGTTTTCTCGCGGTCAACCATCCAGACGTAGCCTTCGAAGTCGATCGAGATTCCACGGGTTTCGGCGCTGTCGAAGTCGTAGGCACCGATGACTTCGAGTGTGTCCCCGTCGACCCCGAACAGGCGGTTCGGGTCGGCTCCGGAGTAAGTCCCCGCGATCCACACGCGGTTTTCGACGTCGACCATCACGCCAAAGCCCCGCGCGTCCGAGACCTCGTCGAAGGTTTCGGTTTCCGGGTCGAAACGGTAGGTCTGGTGCGTTTCTCCGGTGAGCCACACGCTTTGGTCGCGGGCGACGGCAATGCCGTACGGCAGACCGTACGGGACGCGGTACTTGTGGACTTCCATTGTCTCGAATTCGATTTCGAGCAGATCGAGGTTTCGATTCATCAGCCAAAGGTCGTTGTCTTCGTCGACGGCTGCCCCGTAGGCGTAGGCCGACATATCGACCGGGAACTCCTCTTCGATCTCGCCGGTGTCTCCGTCGATGAGCACGACCATGTGGCCCGCGTCGCTGGTGTACGAGGTCCACAATTTGGTGTTGTTCCAGTGGCCGCCCGCGCTTTGCGTGCCGGACGTCCAGGCCACCGGGCGATTGCTGAATGCGGTGTCGAACTCGACAAACCAGTGCAAGCAGTCATCGCTGCCAAAGGCCAGCACGTCGAACTTGCCGGACGATGTCGTGAATTCACCGTCGTCGTTGTAGTCGTTGGCTGCGCACTCGCTGCGGCGGGTGAGGAACTTGGCGATACCGGCTTTGCCTTCGCCTCGACCGCGGCTGGCGACGACGGCGTCGCCGTTGAGGTTCACGGAAGTGCGTGAAGGATCGAAGCCGCCGGCTTCGTAGCGAGCCACTTCCTCGAGGGTCTGCGTGTCAACCTTCGAGAGCGTGTCGCCGGAGTCGTTGGCGATCCAGATGTACGAAAACTCGCCCTCGGGGTCCTCCTCGGGCGGCGGATCGCCGGGGTCGGGCGCTCCGATGTCGAACAGCGGAACGTCGTCGTCCCCTTGGTCGTCATCGTCGTCATCGTCGTCATCGTCATCATCGTCATCATCGTCATCATCG
>QKPP01000003.1 GCA_006508105.1 Myxococcales bacterium FL481
GGGACATCATCTGCGCGAGCGGGTGCGGGACGCAGGGGGAGCTACCGATGGGAGACAGCGATGTCTGAGACGACCGAAGAGAAACTCGCGCGCCGCGAGAAGGAAGTGCGTGCGCTGCTGTCGAAGTGCGGAGAGCTGCAGGACGAGATCGAACGGCTGAAGAACCCGCCGGCGAAGGTCACCCGGGACACCATCATCCGCGCCATCGCAGCGGGGGCGACCGACCTCGAGAGCGCAAGCAAGATGCTCGACGCTTACGAGAGAGCGAACCACGAGCCGCAACCGCTGCTCATCTACCGCGTGCTCGCGTGGGTCGACAACCGCGTGACGAGCGGCGGCTTCACCGCGCCGGAGGTAGTCGACGAGGCGTGCCGCGACTTGCTCGACAAGCCGCTCGTCGACAGCACGCCGCCGCCCGGGACTCACACTTCGCGGACTCACTTCTCGCCCAACGTGACCTCCGGACCACACCCAAACTGGCCTTATTGGGACGACGACGACGCAGGAGGCGAGTGATGGCTGAATCCAAAGAAGAGGCGGAGGAGTGGCGCGCGCGGGTGCGGCCGTTCCTCGCGGACCTCGTCTCTATCGCCAAGAAACACGATGCCACCATCGCAGGGTGCGGCTGCTGCGGATCGCCGTGGGTGAAGCTCGGGGACGTCGAGGGCGCGCGCTTGAGCGTCGACCCAAAACGCGCGCACCTGATGCTGCACGACCACTCGATGACAACCGCGACCATACGTGCAGAGCGCGCCCCGGAATACGACGACGATCTCCCCGACTTCGGCGAGGACGACGACAAACCGGAGAACGTCATCCGCCGGTTCTGTCGGTGGACGGAGAAAATGCTGGACGAGCACGGGCGCACGTTCCGCGACAACGACCACGCGATCGCCGCCTACTTCGGGAGGGAGTAATGGAAGAAGACCGCTGCCCCGACTGCGGAACGAGAGCACCTAACTACCGCGACGGGAGTTGCAACATCTGCGGACGTCTGCCTGACGGTCGTGGCGCCGGTGACGATGAGCGCATTTCGAACGGGTCGTTCCGTCGCGCGTTGAAGCGGGTGAACGACGAGAACCAAGCGTTGCGGGATGCGGTCGCGACCCATCGCCGCAGGATGCTCGAGGACCCGCCGCGTCCTGGCGATGACCTTGAGGCGGACCGACAACTGTGGGCCATCCTCGACGGAGACACCGCGACCACGACGGGGAGGGAGTGCACCTACCGCGGTGCCCTGGCGGAGTGCCACGCCTGCGACTGCCCGATCCACGGGAGCACGACGGGGGACCGGGATGGGTGACGAGATGAAACGAATGCCAGTCGAGGGGTGTCCGTCGATTCCGTGGCACCTCATCGCACCGCACGAGCAGCAGGCGATACGCAATCACCGCCAGTCGCTTGAGCGCCTGCGACAGCGGGGTGGGCTCGATGCGGGAGAGGCGCGCCTTATCATCGAGGGCCGTAGCCTCCGCGAGCATCGCGACCTCAACCAGGAAGAGAGCAAACAGTGGGTGCGGGACCTCGTCGCCAACGATGAGACCGCCGCCCTCCGCGCCCAACTCGCCCAGGCCCAACAATCCGCGGAGCGCGCACGGGCGGAGCTGCTGGAGGAGGCGCTCGACGCTGCGCTTGACCTCGTAACCAAGGCAACAGAATGGGAGGCCCGTCGCCTTGCCGACGAGCGCGACACCGAACGCCAACGCCGCCAGGCGTTGTGTGACGCCATCGACGGCAGGTTCATCACCTGGGACGCTGGCGGTGAGAGCGATGAGGTTCGCATTGCGACGCTGGGTGCGGTTGCAGACAAGCTTGCTGCGCTCCGTCGTCAACTCGTAAACGAACGCCAACGCCGCCAGGAGGCCGAGGAACAGAGAGACGCCGCACAGCAGGAGGCCGCCGACCTCCGCGAAGCCCAGGCCCCGCTATGGGAGCAGGGGATCCGCAACCTCGGCCGCCTGACTGCCGCGCTCGAAGACGGGTCGCCGCCATCCTCGGCCGCGCTCGAGGCCGCACGCATCGCGGTCGCGAATGCCGACGAGGCGCGCGACGCTGCGCTGACGCAGGTGGCTGCGTTGGTTCGCGACGTGAAGGCGCTGGTCTTTGCGTCGGGTCCGCTCGATGACTTCGCGCCCAGCGTCCTCAAGTACGAAGCAGCCGAGCAGGCGGTGCGCGACACGATAGCCAACGCCGCCGACCTCCAGGCAGCCGCCCGCGCGCATGATGAGGCGCTAGTGCAGCGGGTGGTCGACCACTTCGACCGACACTTCGGATTCATGCTGCCGGACGACGTAAAGCCCAGCGTTGTGCCCGCCGTGCTCGACCCAACACCGGAAGGGGGCGACGGTGGCTGAGTGGCCGCACGGAAAGCGGATGCACGACAGCGTGATCCACCTCGTCCCAAAGGACCCGCAGCTGCTCCTGGGACTCAACGACCGCCGACAAGTCTCCGCGTGCGGCCTCGACGACGTGTTCGCCCCCATCGGCTATCAACCCGGTTCAGTGTGCGAGAGATGCAAGCAAATGCTCGACGTCGGGGAATGCTCGTTCTGCTGCTGCCGCATTCGCGCGGGAGACACCTTCGTGAAGTACGCGGACGGAGAACTCGCCTGCGCGGTCTGTAGTCACGACGACGCACGACCGGATGCGCGCTTTGAACCGGACGAGGTCGATCTCGCCTTCGAGCTTGGCGACGACATCCCGGGGGACCGATGACCAATCGTTACCGCGGCCACGAGTGCCCGGAGTGCGGGACGTGGACCCGTCGACGTGAACGCGTTCGCGACGTCGAAGGGAGCCTCGTGCCCGGGGCGACGAAGAAAGCCCGGTGCTGGGCGTGCGAACCGATACGCGACGAACTCGTCGCGCTGTCGATAGCCATCCCTGAAACCCTTGGAAGGCGTTCACCCTTTCGGGGGCCGCAGCCTCGCGTTGCCTTGCGGCAGGAAATCACCGACGAGATGGCCGCGGCCCTCACGCACGAGGATGCGGTCCATCACCGTCGGTGGATCCTCGACCGTTGCCGCGAGCAGCTCTTGCTGCTGTTCCCTGTCGGCATCGAGTGGGAGGACCTGCTCGAAGCGCGTGCCGTCCGACAGGCAGCCTACGAAAGCCCGGCGCGCGCCGTGAGCATCATCGAAATCGAAGTGGACGTCTCGCGCGTCCCGGCGTTCGCGACGTTCTGTGAGAAGAAGAGAGAGGCAAACCAGCAATGACGACAATCACCGCCTACCCGTTGACGTGGCCAGCCGACCGGCCGCGCACGCCCGACGACGAGCGACAGCGTGCGCGCTTCTCGATGAGCAGCACCCGCTACAACACGAACACGCGGCAGTCCTATACGACGCGCACGCAGGTGTCCGTGCATGAGGGGACGACGCGGCTCCTCGGTCAACTGAGCCGGCTCGGCGTCGAACACGAGCCCATCATCTCGACGAACCTGAAAGTCACACTGAAGGGGCGACCGCGGTCCGGGCAGCGCATCCCGTCGGACCCGGGTGTCGCCGTCTATTTCCGGTGGGGAGACCTCGACTACGTGATGGCGTGCGACCGCTGGGACCGCATCGAGGACAACCTTGCCGCCATCGCCGCGCACATCGACGCGCTGCGCCGGGTCGAGCGCTACGGCGTCGTCGATGCCCGGGAAGCATTCAGCGGCTTCAAGGCACTACCGGAGACGGGCTCCGCCACGCTCAGCGATCCCCCATGGTGGGAAACGCTCGACGTCCACCGCCGGGCAACCGAGAAAGAAATCCGCTGGGCTTTCCGTCTGCTCGCACGCACCCATCACCCGGACACGCCAACCGGAGACCGCGAGCAGTTCGATCGCCTCGTGCGCGCGCGCGACGCAGGACTGGCCGTCGCGGAAGGGAGTGCGCGATGAGGAATATGCGCGTCATCACGAACTCGGAGCGCACCTCCTTCGCGTGCGAACGTCGCTGGGCGTTCGGCTACCTCGCCGGGCTCACCACCGGGGACAGCGCGGCGCCGTTGCGGCAGGGCTCGCTGCTGCACCGGATGCTCGCGGCGCTCTACACCTCGATCATGCTGAAGCGGGACCCGCTGACCATCGAGGAGCTTTGGCGGGAAGTCGTGGAGCCGTGGCTCGAGCAGCGCACGACGTGGCTCGACGAGCAGCGGATGCACGGCGCCGAAGCGGGCTCCGAGTGGATCGAAGACGCTCAGGCGCGCGACCGGGAGATCGCCAGCGAGTCGCGGCATATGGTCGCCGGCTACATCGACCACTGGCTCGCGCAGGACCTCGACCGGTGGGAGATCCTCGGCGTCGAGGAACAGGTGGCCCGCGTCATCATCAACCCCGTCAACGGGAAGCCGCTGACGGACGTGTTCACGATGCCCGACGGCAAGCGCATCCGCCGGCGGTGGGTGTACGGCGGCGCCGTCGATCTGCGCATCTGGGACCGGATGCTCGGCGGCCAGTGGCTCGTCGAACACAAGTCGACGGCCGAGACCGACCTCTCCGAGTACTGCCGGAAACTCCACTGGGACCCCCAGATTCGCGGCTACCCGTGGGCCATGCTTCGCCCCGCTCCTGACCTCCTCGACGACCACAGGCCCGCCGAGGACCTCCGCGGGGTCATCTACAACGTGCTCCGGAAGAAGGTCCCGCGCG
>QKPP01000115.1 GCA_006508105.1 Myxococcales bacterium FL481
GGTCATCAACTGGGGGCCCGCCTAAAGCAGGCCAGCCGGGCCGGCGCCGGCTTGGTGGTGCTACCCGAACTGGGTCTCGACCCCCGGGTCGCCACGCGCAACGAACCACGCGACCGGGACGCCGAGGACGAGACGGGTCCGCGCGCGACGATGTGCGCCGAGTTGGCTCGAACCCATCGGATCGCCGTCATCACCACCGTCATCCTTCGCGATGCGAAGGGTCGGCGTTTCAACACGACCTTGGCCTTCGACGCGCGCGGTCAGCTGCGCAACAGCTATCGCAAGATTCACCTGCCGCACGAGCCCGGGGTTTGGGAAGCGAGTCACTACGAGCCTGGAAACCAGCCGCCGCGTGTGTTCGAGTTCGCGGGACTGCGCGTTGGGTTGCAGATCTGCTCCGACTTGAACCGCCCATTTGGCTGTCATCTACGGGGCGCGCAGCAAGCCGACCTCATTGTGGCCCCCCGGCGCCACCCCGGCGAGCACGTACCCTCGTTGGCAAACCGTCATGCGCGCCAACGCTGTCACCAGCGGGGCCTATCTCGTGTCAGCCAATCGAGCGCCCGAAGAGGGGACGCTCATCGGAGGTCGCTCGGTAGCGATCGGCCCCGACGGTGAGACACGCCTGGAGACCGAAGACGCGCTCACGTATGTGGATGTCGACCCGGGCGCGGTCATCCACAAGCGCGTAGCGAGTATCCGGGGTATCTCGCCGTCCCAAGTGATGTCTACGCGCAGGGATGGCAAAGCGTGGCACCTCAGCGGGCCATCTCCCCTGGGAGTCCGAAACTGAGTTGAAGTGGGACGAATTCGGTGACTCCCCGGTTCTTAAGGGCGCCGCGCTTCCCGGCCCCCGTACGGGGGTGACTCGAGCTCGAACCACGAGCGGCTCTTCGAGAATGACAGGAGTCCGCCTCGCCTCTGCGACGATTTCGCGGTTCGAGAAGACTCGCACGCGCGGCGGCCTTGGGAGAAGCCGCCGGCGATCGCTACGTGGCGGTCGGTTGGGGGATCGGAACCACGACCACGACCAGTAGTCTTCGCTACGGAGCCTGCTCGGATACGTCGAGCACCGACCGGCTTCGCAGAGAAACCACCGTATCCGCGGCCGCCGAACCGTCCGTCGCGGTGAGTTCGGCTTGGCCGGGTCCCGTGGCCGGGCGAGACCGCCAGGCGCGTTGGCGAAGCCTGCGCAAACCATGTGCGCCAGCTGCCTCCCTCGTGGCCAGGGCTCGCTTCGGTTGTCGTCTTGCAGCAAGCGGCGCCTGCGGCCGCACCATCCGGTGCAAGACGTGGTCGTGCCGGTCACCCGTCCACCGTGGCGGAGGCGGGTCGCCGGAGACGAGACCGTGCTGACCCCGCACCCTCGTCGTACCACCGCTGTGTGTCGCCTTCGGACGTTCAACAATTCCCAACTCGGTTGACGCTTGTCCCGGCTTCCGCCCATCATTGCCGCGAATCCCCGCACGCTCGCTGGAACCGTTCAGATGCCACCCAGGGTCGAGAGATGTGACACCGACGCTGAACTTTTGAACCGCTGGCGCGCGGGAGAAACGAAGGCCGGCGAAACCCTGTTTTCGCGCCACCTCGTTCACGTCTATCGGTTCTTTCGCAACAAATGCGCAGGTGACGCGGACGATCTCGTGCAGTCCACGTTCCTGGCCTGCCTGCGGGGACGTGATCAATTCGAGGGTCGCTCGAGCTTTCGCACGTATCTCTACACAATCGCACGCAATGAACTCTATCGACATCTGCGAAAATCGCGAAAACTCGCTCGCGAGGTCGACTTCAGTACGGACTCCGTTGCCGCGATATTGACCGGCGCGGGAACGATGTTGGACCGCAAGCGCGCGATGGCAAACGTTCGCAACGCACTCATGCGACTGCCGGTCGACCAGCAGCTCCTGCTCGAGCTGCACTACTGGCACGAGCTCGATCCTCGAGCCCTCGGCGAGGTGTTCGGTGTTCTGCCAGGAACGATCCGCACACGCCTCTTTCGCGCTCGCCGAATCCTCCGCGGTAGCCTCGAACCCGCGATCGCGAGTAGCGCGGATCTGGCCAGGCTTGTGCGCACGGCGGTCGACGCCTAGATCCGGATCTTGCGCGAGACGAAGTGCGCACGCCTGTCACGTGAAGGGCGCAGGGTTAAATTCGGAGGCTGACGGGCTCGCGGTGGAGCTTCGCGCCCACGCATGGGTCGTCCACACGACCCGGCCGGAGGTCATGACCGTGACGGGCCCCCGGCGATCTCGGTCGACTGCAACTCACTAGGCGCAACATGCGCGAATCGTTGAATGAGGCATGTGAAACGAAAATGCCTCTGTGGGCTCTACCACCCCGGAGCCTGTCACCAAAGGAGAACCTCACATGCCGAATTTGCTGATGTTTGCGCTGCTCGCCTCGCCGGGCGGCTGTTCGCCCTCGGACTGTGGATCAAACTCCCCGATCATTGGACACGAGCTGCACGAAACCGGCGCCACCGCGAACGACGCTGGAGTCAAGATCGTGCATGTCACCCATCGGGACTATCCCACGACGGAGATCAAGATTGATGTGGTCGGAGATGAGCTGATCGGTCGCGTCCCCGCGGTCGACCCGGAAACGGCGCAAGGGGAGAGAGAACTGCGGGGAAACGAGCTGATCGGCCTGACGCTGGAGCTCCGCGATGAACACAAAAGGACCTACCTCGTCGAGTTGAAGGCCACCAACACGCTCAAACTTTGGCACAACGACGTTTTTTCGGTCGGCGATGGCGTCTCGGTCTGCCCGTGGGAATCGACGTCTGCCGTTCAGTCGGTGGTTCGATCTGATACCTTCACTGAACCATCGAGGGCGGCGAATTTTGTGCCCTCGTACCTGTTCGAGTACACCATGACGGATTCTTCCGCCATGGACGTGCCCGGCCGGTTCACCCTGTGTCCACTGCCATCGGAGGATACCTATGTCTTTCCGTATACGTCGGAGACGACCGTTGATTCGGACAGAGCGTGTCCCGGGCTGAACTCCTCCGTCACTGACTATCACGCCGTCCTGTTCAGCGGAGAACGGTATGACTCGAACAACAAAACGCTTCTCCCGTCTCAGCGGGATGATTACGAATGGTTCAACATTGCGTGCAAAGGCGACGCTCTGTTCAAATTGCACTTATCTGGCCACACCGATGCCGCGGTGGACCGGTACGCGGGACCCGAGCAGCCGGGTGGGGGCGCGCCTCCCCGATCGCATGCCGCGGCGGGTTTGGACCGAGCGCACAAGCAGGCCATGTTATATGCAATCACGGGACAGTACTGTGGGTCGCGCAGCCAACCGGAAAACGAAGCATTCACAGTCCCCGGTCAGGCCCTGCGCTTTGACACGTTCTTTCCCCACCAAACGAGTGTCGTTGCTCCGTACGGTTTTGCTTCCACACCAGGGTTTCCCGAAACGTTGGGTGAGTATGAGGCAATCTGGGACGACCACGGCGCGGTATGCCTTAATGTGCCGCGCCGAACGGACGCCGAACCCGACATCCGCAAGCGGATCGTCGATGCGTGTGGGACTCACACACCGCCAGCCTGTACAAGAGATCAACTGGGGTCGTTCGCGTCGGATACGCGTGCCGTCGTGACCTACACGCCGGGCACGTGCATGATCGTCGAAAACGGACCGTCATCCCGTTGCGGTCCGCCGGACGCTCGAATTGGATGCCATTGCGACGAACGGTGCACGGCATTCGGCGATTGCTGCTTCGACTATGAAGTGTTCCGGGCCCAGTGCGGCGAAATCTGATCGGTCTTCGAGGGCGAAGAGTTTGAGTCGTCCCAGCCAGGTTAGAGGTCGACCGGGGCTCCAAAGACCCGTTCTCTCTGAGATCTGACGAACGCGCGCAATTGTTGAAAGTATGGGGTCGGATGCCGCTGGGCCAGTTGCGCCAGCTCGGCCTCAAGGTCACCCAGCGTCGTCGCCGCCAGTCGCAGATCTCCCATCTGCGCGGCGGCAAGGGCGACGCCTACTGCTATCTCCGCGCGCTCGCGTCGAACCCACCAAGCGGTATCGTCTCGCCTCGGTGAGGCGGCTAAGAGCCGGTCGAACTTGTGATGCGCGGTCTCTGCATCGCCGGTCAGTAGGCTCATGTACCCCTCGGCGATACGCGGTTGCCGGTCGCAACCGTCGCACTGAACTTGACTCATGTGCTCGGCGGCGGCCACTCGATCGCCAGTGAAAAGGCTACGCCAGGCCAGCTGGTAGCGGCAATCTGACCGCCGCGCGTCCAGATTGGGATGGTAGGCGTCGTATCGATCGCAAACGCTGGCCAGCCGCTCGCGCGCCGCGAGGGGATCGCGGGTTGAAGCACTCCAGGCAAATGCGGCGTTGATGGACAGCGGGTGCTCCGGCCCCAGCCACGATTCGAAACCAGCGACCCCTTCCGTGAATCGCTCTTCGCGCAGATCGGGATCCTCGGTGACCAAAGCGAGATTGGTTCGCGCGTGCAGTAGCTCCGCGGCCCGGCTACTGGGAGCTTCGTCGATCATGGGCACCGCCTTGAGAAACCAGCCGTGAGCCGCCCGCCGCTCGCCGGCCGCGAGCGCGGCGCAACCCAAGTTATTGTACAGGAGCCCTCGCTCGAAATGCGCGTTGTCCAGGCCGGATGCCAGCGCATCGATAAACTCGGCGCCAGCCATCGCATTGATGGCCTCGCGGCTGCTCCTGCTCCTGGTCGCCACCACGAAAGCTCGTCGCGCCCAGGCCTCCACCGCGGGGCGATATGCACCTGACAACAAAGCGGTGTCTAGCGCCTCGGTGAGGATCTCGGCGGCGTCAGACTCCTCGCGAAGCAGGCTGATCCGCCCCTCGAGCAACCGTGCATCGGCCAAAAGGGGCCCGTAGCCCAACGCACGGGCGTCGGAGACGAGGCGACGGCCCGATGCGCCGGCCTCTTCCAGCTCCCCTGCCACCGTGAGTAGTCGGACGCGCTCCCTTTCCACGGACAAGCTTCGTACGGACTCGGCGCTGTCGACGGGAGGAGCCTCCCACGCGAGCAACGCTCCGGACTCGGAGCAACGCTCCGGCTCCGGAAGCGCTTGCACGGCGAGTGCGAACCCGTCGATCTGCTCCGGCTGCAGTGTTGACGCGAGCTCAGCCAGAGTCCCCCACGCATGGGCTCCGCGATCGAGACACGTCGCACGGCGGTCTAGAAGTTCGTCCGACGACGTGCCGAGATGACGCTCAACGCACGCATCGTGGTGATGCTGCTCCCACCGACGGCTGAAATCGTGGAGTTCCTGCTGGAGTCGCGCCGCCTCGGCATTCGCGTAGCGATTGTCGCTGGTTCCCCAGCTGGCAAAGAGTTGACGGCGGGACTCAGTCGACCATCGCTCCTCGATCGGGCTGGGGGCGATTGAGCATTGGACCGTGGGATCCGCCTCCGTTGCAACGATGCTCCCCACAAGCATCCCCACCGCCACGAGAGCGACGCCGCCCCCTGCCGCAAACAGGCGTCGGTGCACCAGCCGGTCGCGCTGAATGGCCTTGAGGAGGTCCGCCATGGCCGGGAAACGGTCATCGGGGTCGGATGCGCAACCGCGGTCCAGTGCATCCGCGACGAAGCGGGACGCCAGCGGTTGCCGGCGCATCGGGGGAAGATCGTCGGCTCCGTCGGAGCCCGTAGAACCCCAATACCGGTACGAGTCAAGCGAACGGGAGCCGCCGGCAACGTCGTCGTCCCGAACGGCTCCAACTGGGTCATGCCGGGTGGACCGGTCGTGGCTCGCGGTCTCGCCCAAGTTGCTGTCTGTCGCCACGGTCCGGGAGGGCTCGACCGAACGATCGGCGTTCCCGACCGCCATCGAGCTCAAGGCTTCACGCAACGCGGCACAAAAGGCGAACTGGTCGCTCGCGTACGATGGCCGCTGCCCACGAAGAAGCTCTGGTGCCATGTACGCTGGCGTGCCGGCTCGCTGCGATTCGAGTCCGAGCGAGCCCTCGTGCGCCGACGACCCGCCTGGTCGCGCACGCGCGAGACCGAAATCGAGGAGCCGAACCCGCCCGTCGTGACCCATAATCGCGTTGTCTGGTTTGAAGTCGCGATGGACGATGCCCGCTTCGTGCGTTGCCTGAAGCCCAAGGCCGGCTTGAACGTAGGCAGCGAGCACCCGCTGCGTGGTTTGACCGGTTCGCGCGGCGTAGCGGCGCAAGGTCTCCCCCCGCACAAATTCCATCACGATGTAGACGGAGTCTCTCCAGACCCCGACGTCGTGAACCGGCACCACATTTGGATGCGAAATCTGGGCGAGTGCTTTGGCTTCCGCCAAAACATCGGTTTGCTCGAGGTCGGGCCGACATCGCACAAGCTTGAGAGCGACCTGACGATCGAGCTTGGGGTCATACGCGGCGTAGACGACCCCCATCCCCCCTGCGCCGAGGCGCTCAAGTATTCGGAACCGGTCGACCGCCGGCGCTTCGGTCGCCGTACCGAACAAGGCCCGCCGTACGTTGGCCTCGACGCGGGCAAACTCGATCGAATCTCCGACGTCTCGTGAGCCATCGGATTTGTCAGAAGTGAGGTCGACTCGGTTTCTCACACCGCCCTGGAAATCTTAGCGGATTACAATGGGCGGCTGGCCACCTTCCGCGACAAAAGCCCCAGGAGACGGCGGGAGCAGTACCGTCCTGTGAAGCCCACAGTGGCAATCTTCGTTCCGCTCGGCCGAGCCTCGATGCTCTACCGGCGGTGCTTGCGCTTAGCGCTTGAGAAGCATGAACCGACAAAGAACAAGGCGTGGAATCCGCAGCAGCTCGGATGTGCTCGCGTCCGACGTTCCTTCGCGCTCGCCGGCGACACGTGGCTCCTCAACAGCGTCGGGTTCCAGCGAGAAACGGTCATTATCGCTCGACATCGGCGACGAATCCATTCTCATCCCTTGTCCCAACCAAAGCGGCGGCGAAGCTCTCCACCCCATCACAGCACCGGCTTTCGCCCTCCGCTCGCGCCGTCCTAAACAACGAGAGTTGCTCGACCGACACCGGCGGCCCTCGGCTCCAGTTCGCTCATCGACCAAGATGGAGCACGACAGGACCCTTTTTCGCCTTGTGACGAGCGACTGAAAGAGCCCGGCACGACCGCAGACTCGTGAGGGAAGTTAGCGGAAGCCCAATCCGTTGGCGATCGTGGTCTTGGGCATAGAGCGCGAGACAACTCTCAGGCATCCCAAGCGGCTCAGAGCGCTCGAGCCGGTCGACGGCGGTGTTATTCGCGGCGCCCCGCCAACTACGGGGTCCGGGTGGTCAACTCCACGTACACACCGTCGTTGCCGCGCCGAAACTGTCTTGCGAGTGGTGGCCCCGGCATGGTCGGGTCATTCGGGCCCGCTGGGAGCGCGTGTTCGGTGATATGGATTTCAACCGGATTACCATCGGTTGGCTCGAGTCGGATCTCCACCAACTCAAACGAGTGGTTGGGCACACCGATGCGACGCGCGAGCCTACGCCACACAGCCGCTAGGGAAGCCGCATCGACCATGGCTACTTCAACTTGCTCGCCGCGAGCTGAAAATCGTCGCAGCCGGAAGAGCAAGCCCGCGCTGCGAGGCCAAGCTCCGCTCGCCCGATTCCCCGGCGACGCGAGATCAGCGACGACGACGGGTTTTGCGACCGGTGCTTGGACCGGGATGGTCAGGGCCCCGCCCGCGAGATCGACGACGGCTAGTAGTTCAATGGAGTCGGCGCGGCCGAGAAGCACGGTCGCGCCTCGGGATGCTTTCTGGCCCTTGGCCACCCAAGCAACCAACTCGTTTCTTTGCGAATCCAAACCGAATACGTAACTGCCGAGCCCCGAAACACGGACACGGCGAGGGGCCGGGATCCCGTCGGGCCGAGGGCCTCGCGAGGCGTGGGGATCGGGGCGGGGTTTCGTTACGTCGTTGGGTTCAAGGCTTGGATCAAGGGGGGGCTTGGGGCGTTGTGCGCGTCGAGTCGGCTGCCTCAACGTTTGCTGCTCTACTGGCTCTACCGCACTGCGCGCAGGCACGGCCGAAGTGGGGGCTTGGCAGTTCAAGGCGCCGCCCAACGTTAGACCGAGGAAGCGGACAGCGCTCAAGACAGCTCCATTTCTAGTGAAAATGCCCGGCCGCGGTCCGCCCGTGGAGGCTCCCTTTGGGGCCCGGTGAGCTGCTGCGCAAGTGCGACGAGCACATCGTCTGGAACCTCACGATAATCCGAGTACACGGCACGCAGGTATCGACCCGACCGCGGCGGCGACCCGAGCCTGGCCGAAAGTGGAAAACGAAGACGCGACCGCGGGGACGGCTGCAGAAACGATTGGTTCCGCAGATCTTCCTCGGCTGCGGTTCGGCCGACCACCGGTTGCATTGGAAGCGGCTGAAATACCACGATGCCCGATCCTGGCGGCGATCGGCTTCGTTCGCTGGCACGTGGTGACGAACCGCTTCGTACACCGCTCGCATCCGTTCGCTGCACCCTTCGAGCCCCCGTAGGTCCGCGGCTCGACCGACGGCGAGCACGTGCGGCTCGTATTCGCGCGACACCAGAACACCCAGCGGTCATGAGTTGTCGCAACCGAAGCAGCGGCGGAGCTTGCCAATCGCACCGAACCCCTAGCCGTCGACGGGCTCGGTCGCAAACCACGAGAGCTGGTCGACCGAGGCAGGTGGGCCACGGCTCGTCCGCGCAACCGCGCGGCAACGACGACCCACTGGCGTACAAGCGGCGTAGCGACGAAGCGGGGCGGTCGGGCGGTCCATATCGTCCGCGTCGTTCTCATCGGCCTGGCTGTCGGCAAGCATCACCACCGAGAGGATCGCCGGTTGGCGGCGCCGGGCCGCAGCGCTTTCAACGCGGTTGGAGCCTTCGTACGACTGGCGAGCGTGCCCCGGCCGCGTGGGGAGGGGGTCGGCGTGATGGCATCGTGTTCCGACGCCGGCGCGGCGCATCACCGGGGTCCGCGGCCGGCAGCGTCGATGCGGACACGGGCCCGGTCGGTCCGGACAGACGTCCTGTTTGCGGCGGACACTTGTCCGCGCGAGCGCGGGCGAGGCCCGGACGGCTGCGTTAACGCGTCATAATGGTTGGTGTTTTCTCCTCGTAGCGCCGGCATGCGGTTTGCCTCTTGGCAACGTCGTGACCAACTCGCTTACTGCTCCCGCTCAAGACGGCGCCGCCGACAAACGCGTGTCGCGGTCTCGTCGCTCGTGGCTGCGTTCGGTTGTAATGTGGCTCATTCCAGTCGGTGCGGTCGCAGTCGGCTCGGCCAATCGCCGCGATCTGGCCGACCGTTGGGAGCTCGCCCTCAGTGGCGCGCCCTCGGTGGATGGGACGGCGTTGCGGCTGGCCTCGGTCGAACGCGGGCCGTTGACGCACACCATTTCGGTTGAGTCCAAGGCGGTGGCGGCTTCGCGCCCCACGCTCTACAGCCCGGCGATGGGGATCGTCACCTTGGAGGTGGCCGAGGGGCAGTCGGTTGCACCGGGAGACCGCCTCGCCCGGATCGAGAGCCCCGAGTTGGCCAATCGCCTCGAGCAGGAGCGGGCCCAGCTCGCCGCCTTGCGTTCGAGTCACGAGCGCCGCCGACTGTTGGCCCAGCAGGTCCGCGTGGACCACCGCAAGGCCTTGGCCCTGGCCAAGTTGCGCTTCGACAGCGCCTCGCGGGCCCTTGCACGCAGCCGCGACTTGGCGCGCCAAGGGTTGGTTCGCGGCGAGGAACTCGAAACGCTTGGCGAGCGCGAGCAGATCGAGCGACTGGAACACGAGCACCTGAGCCACCAAGGCAACATGCAAGCCGCGATCGCGGACTTCGAAGCGGACGATGCCAAACGGCAAGTCGAGCGCCAGATGCTGGTGGTCGCCGAGCTGGAGCGCAAGATCGCCGCGCTGGACATCACCGCACCGTTTCGCGGCATGGTGGCATCACTGCAGGCGCAAGACCGCGACGCGGTCGTCCGTGGGCAGGCGTTGCTCGGGCTGGTCGACCTCAATCGCCTCGAGCTTGAGATCCGGATCCCCGAGTCGTATGCGCCCCACGTCTCGGTGGGGACCGAGGCGGTGATCACCCTCGAAGACGAGCAGTACGCGGGCCGCGTCACGCGGGTTGCACCCGAGGTCGCCGGCGGCGAGGTACTGGCACGGGTGGCCTTCACCGCCGACGGGCACCCCCCGCTGCGGCAAAACCAGCGGGTGACCACTCGGCTGGCCCTCGGCGGCCGATCGGACGCCATTCACGTCCCGCGAGGGCCGTTTCTACAAGCGGGCGGCAGCAGCGTGTATGTGCACGACGGCGCGTCGTTGAGGCGGCAACGAGTCCAGCTGGGGTTCGTCGGGGTCGCACGGGTGGAGATCTCCGAGGGCCTCGAGCCCGGGGAGCAAATTGTACTCAACAACTTATCGCATTTCGACGACGCCGAGCAAATCAAGGTTCGCTAGCCCGGTTCATCACCACAAGGACGAAAACCATGTCATTGATTGAACTGCAAAACCTCAGCAAGATCTACTGTACCGAATTTGTCGAAACCCATGCGTTGTCCGACGTGTCGCTCACGGTGGATCGCGGTGAGTTCATCTCCCTTAGCGGTCCATCGGGTTCCGGCAAGACCACGTTGCTCAATGTGCTGGGTTTGTTGGACAGCTTTCAGCGGGGGACTTACCACCTCGAGGGGGAGGACTTGGGGCGGGGAACGGACACGAGACTGTCGCGTATCCGCAATCAGAAGATCGGATTCGTGTTTCAAGCCTTCAACTTGATGCCCGATCTGAATGTGCGAGACAATGTTGAGTTACCACTTCGGTACCGACGGATGCCGAGCGCAAAGCGGGGTCGTGCGGCGGCGGATGCCTTAGAACGAGTCGGCCTCGCCGGACGCATGAAACACCGGCCGGGACAGCTTTCAGGCGGCCAGCAGCAGCGGGTGGCCATCGCTCGGGCAATCGCCGGAGCGCCGCCGATCTTGTTGGCCGACGAGCCGACCGGGAACCTCGATAGCGCCCGCGCTCACGATATTATGGCCCTGCTCGAAGGACTCAATGACGAAGGGACGACGATTATCATGGTCACCCATAGCCCAGAGTGTGCGGCCCGAGCCAGTCGGAAATTGCATATTTTGGACGGCAAACTCACCGATTTGGCGGGCGTGTCGCCGGTGGCTGAGGACCAAACCGAGGCCGGTGCTTCGGCCGCTGCGCCCTCGTTTCGCTACGAGCCCCAACCGGAAAGGGCCCTCTAAGCATGTTCGCGTTTCTATTGCTTCGCGCCTGGTCCAGTCTCCGCGCAACGCCGACCATTTCTGCGCTCGCCGTGCTCGCGGTCGCGTTGGGAACGGCGCTGCCTACCGCCATCCACATGGTCCGCGTGGTGTACTCACAAGATCCGATTCCGCACAAAAGCGACCGTTTGTTCAACGTGCGCATGGACAGCTGGGACCCCAACGGTCAGTTCTTCGACGTTGAGCCCGGGGATCCGCCCAAGCACATCACCTACCGGGACATGGAAGGACTGCTCGACAGCCCGATTCCCGAGCACCGTACCGGCATCGCGACCACGCAAGCGTTCGTCTATCCGGACAGCGGGCTGAGACCCTTTTCAGTCTTGCTTCGCATGTGTCACGCGGATTTTTTTCCGCTGGTCGAGGCGCCATTCGCCTTTGGCTCGGGGTGGACCCGCGAAGATGACAAGGCTCGGCGTCGGGTGACCGTGCTCAGCCATCGCATGAACGAGCGGCTCTTTGACGGTCACGATAGCGTGGGTCAGGTGGTGAAGCTGGGGGACCAGATGTTCGAGGTGGTCGGCGTGCTCGCGCCGTTTCGCCCGGTCCCGCAGTACTACGATGTCATCAACAACCAATCGGGCGTCGTTCGGGACTTCTTTTTGCCCTTCGATCTCGTGCTCGAAGATACTTCGGGGTTTACGATCCAGGGAAATACGGACAGCTGGGGCCCTCATGTCGACTCGTCTAGTTCGGAGACGTTTTTTCGTTCCAGTGAGATGACGTGGATCCAATACTGGGTCGAGCTGGATCCGCAGCGACGCAGCGAGTACGCTGCGTTCGTCGACGCGTACACCGAGCGGGAAAAGACGGTCGGCCGCTTCGCACGTGACACGAACAATCGCGTGACCCCGTTGATGGAGTGGATGAAGGTCCGCAAGGTCGTGCCGGAGGGGTCGGGCGCGTTGCTGACGATCTCGCTGATGTTCATGGCGGTTTGTGGACTCAACTTGTCTAGCCTCTTGCTGGGCAAGTACCTGACGGAGGCCCACAAGACCGGGGTCACCCGCGCGCTAGGAGCCACCCGAACGCAGGTGTTCGTGCAAAGGATTATTGAGTGTCAGATCATCGGTATCGCCGGCGGACTCATCGGCGCCGGCTTGGCGCAACTCCTGGTAAAGGCGTTGGCCGTCGGCTTCTCGCAACACTATCTCGATCCGAGCTTGTGGCGGGTTGATACCGGCGTGTTGTTGACGGCCGTGGCGTTTTCAAGCGTCGCGGGTCTTTGGGCCGGGGTGTACCCCGCTTGGAGAGCAGCGCGGATCACCCCCGCGATTCAACTTCGTATCTAGTGTAGTCGACACTGTCAGGGGCAAAGGGAGAAATCATGAACGTACACCCAGCTATCAAGGCGATGGCGAATGACAAGAGCCGAGTGGCGATCATCGTGGCCGAGCTGGCGCTCACAATGGCCATTATCGTCAACGGCATTGCGTTTCTTACCCAGGCGCTCGAGCGCGTGCTCGCGGACACGGGCGTCGACGCGGAGGCGATTGCCGTGATCACCTCCCGGCCATTTTGGGACGAGCAAGAGGATATGCGGCGGCTCCACGCCGCCGGACTGAGGGATCTCGAACATCTCCGGCGCCGTCCGGATGTCGAGGCGGCGGCCACGGTGTATCCGCTGCCGCTGCAAGGGGGCGGGCGCGCGACACACTATCGCGCCGAGGGGGCGCCGGAACACGCAAGGGTGCACGGTCCGGTCTACGTCGCAAGCCCCGGGGTGATCGACACCCTGGGCTTGAAGTTGGTGGCCGGTCGTGCCTTTGAGCCCGGCGATCTGCCGCCACCGGATACTCCGGACTCGGAGCCGGTGACGGAGGGGGTGACGATCATCACGCAGGCGCTGGCCGACGCCTTGTTTCCGGATGGCGACGCGTTGGGCAAGGTGATCCACCCCGGCGCTTCTTCGCATCGCTACACGGCCGTGGGCATCGTGGAGTACATGCGGACCCCTTACGGGGGTGGCCCGATGGAGGAGCGGATCGGGTTTTTCCCGTCCGTGGTGGATCGGGAGTCGACCATGTCGGTCTTGGTTCGCGTCAAGGAGGGGGCGCTTGCCGACGTGTTGAGGACGGCTCCCGACGAACTCGCGCCGCACGAGAGCGAACGGGTCATCGAGTCGAGCTCGCTGACGGATGTCGCTGTCGGCGGTCAAGCGCTGCAACGGTTTTTGGCCAAGGGCCTGGCCGTTATCTTGTTTTTGCTGGTGTTCACCAGCGCCTTGGCGGTCTATGGGGTCAGCTCGGCGGCGGTGGCCCGTCGGCGCAAGCAGATCGGTACGTGGCGAGCCCTCGGCGCCACGCGGCAGACGGTGGCGCGGTACTTTTTGCTCGAGAGTTTCGTGGGGGCGACGGTCGCGATGGCATTGGGCGTACCGCTCGCGTTCGCGGTCAACTTCGCTTTGCAAGCCAGCCAGGACGCGCCGCCGCTGAGCCCCGAAGTGATGCTGCCGACGATCGCCGGCTTTTGGGGGCTGGCGATGCTCGCCACCTTGGGACCCGCTCGTCGGGCGGCCAAGATACCGCCCGCGCTGGCGTCGAAAGGCACGTAGAGCCCATCATGCAAGTCGGCGGTTCACCGCGAGAGGTGCCCCGTGGCCTGTTGACGCAGGGGCCCACCACCCCGCGCCTGCGGGCCCGCGGTACAGGTATCGGTTGTTCGAACGCCGTGGCGCGGGCTTGAGTCCTCGGCACGGGGTGGTCCCCCCTGCTACGCGGCCACTATGCGGTGGTGCCCAGATTGTCTCGTGCCGAGCGTGGTCAGCTGGCCTCCAAGAACCCCAGGAAGTTTTCGGCGCTACGCTCGTATCGGGCCACGATGCGGCGAAAGTCTTGCAGCCAGCCGAACCGGCGTTCGACGTTCCATCTTTGTCTGTAGCGGCGAGGAGGCCGGCCATCCTGGGTCACGTGCCTTTGGCGAGGATGGTGCGGCGCGATCAGTTCGACACCCCGGCCAACGAGTAGCCGTTGGTCCAACTTGCCCGAATCATACGCACGGTCGCCGATGACAATGGGAGGGAGGTGTTCCACAAAACAGCAGTCTGGCGTGTCTTCGACGAGCTGGGTTTCATGTCTTTGACCACTCGCAATCCCAAGGGCGATAGGAAGGCCGTGGCGGCGCGAAGGTTTCGGTTCACATGATGAGCGGCCGCGTAGCGGGGGGGACCGCCCCGTGCCGAGGACTTAAGCCCGCGCGACAGCCTCCAAATACCTCGTTCTGGCACCGCGGGCCCGCAGGCACGGGGTGGTGGGGCCCCGCGTCAACAGGCCGCGGTGCACCGCGAGCAGATCGGTTCAACGACTTGCAGGATGGGCTCGAGGCCCTGCGTCTGGGCACGGGGCAGGCGGTTGCGCTGGAGCGTGGGGCGACGTCTGCGTCTCGACTCGAAACAGCGACATTTTGTCTGACGGTCGAACGCGGCGACGCGGTTGTCCGAGTGATCGTGCCGGTTGGCTCCGAGCCCGGTCTCGACTCGCTTGTCGAGGGGCGGGTGGTATAGTTGCCGCGTGAAGCCGAAGGTGCTGATCGTCGAGGATCAACCGGCAGTCGCCGAGGCGCTCGGCGTGCTGTTGGACCTCCACGACATCGCAAGCGCGGTGGCCCATTCGCCCCAGCAGGCGCGCTCGCAGCTGGCGGACGGCGGGTACGCGATGGTGATCCAAGACATGAATTTCTCTCCAGGAGAAATCGATGGTGCGGATGGCTCGGCGCTGTTTCGCTCGATCCGAGCCCAGTACCCGGGGTTGCCGGTGTTGGTCATCACGGCTTGGACCTCGCTGGAGATGGCCGTCCAACTGATGCGCGAGGGAGCGCGCGACTACGTGGCCAAGCCATGGGACGACGCGAGGTTGCTGGCCAGCGTGCGCTCGATTCTCGAGTTGCACCCGTATCTTCACGGGCAACGCGAAGTGGCCGCGCCGGCCGGCTGCGATGTCGCGGGCTCGATCGTCGTGAGTCCGGCCATGCAGCGCGTGGTGCATCTCGCCTGTCGCGTGGCGGCCAGCGATGTGCCAGTGCTGATTACGGGTCCCAACGGCGCGGGCAAAGAGAAGATCGCCGAGATCATCGTGGCGAACTCCCCCCGGCGCGACAAACCGTTTGTGCGGACCAACGCCGGAGCACTGCCCGAGGCGCTGCTCGAAGCCGAGTTGTTCGGGGCCGAGGCCGGGGCCTACACCGGCGCGGGCAAGCGGCGCGTGGGCCGATTCGAGGCGGCACAGGGGGGCACATTGTTGCTCGATGAGATCGGGAATCTCAGCGCGACGGGTCAAATGCGGTTGCTTCGGGTGCTGCAGACCGGCGAGTTCGAGCGCCTCGGCAGCAGTACAACGCAGCGCGCCGACGTGCGGGTACTGGCGGCCACCAATGCCGACCTCGAGCTCGCCATCGCCGACAAGAGCTTTCGTGAGGACTTGTACTACCGGCTCAACGTGGTCGAGTTGCGGGTGCCCGCGCTGTGCGAGCGTGCCGAAGACATCTTGCCGTTGGCACAGCACTTTTTGGCCAACGCGGCAGCCTCGGGAGGTCCCACGAGCTTCGACGCGGGGGCCCAGCGCGCTTTGTTGGCGCACTCGTGGCCGGGGAACGTGCGGGAGCTGCAAAACGTGATTCGGCGGGCTGCCCTGCTCGCCTCACAAGCGCAGGTGCGAGCCGAAGACTTGGCCATCGCCATGCCGATCAATGCTCCGGTCGCGGACGTCGGCGGGGCCGGGCCACAGGGGACGGTGCCCGCAACAGCCTCGCGCCGCGCCATGCCCGAGCGAAGCGAGTCCCGAGACCGAGACCGAGACCCAGAGCGTCTTGAGGTCGAACGGGCCCTGCGCGAGGCCAACGGGGTGGTGGCCCGAGCGGCCGACCGCTTGGGCCTCAGTCGGCAGGCGTTGTACCGGCGGATGGAGCGACTCGGCATTCGGCTTCATCGAGTGCCGCGTTCCTAGGCTATGTTGGCCAAGCCCGAGCGATGGTGGTGGGTCGGGGTGGTGGCCGGTGCCGGTGTGGCTGGATCGGCGGCCGGATTCGCGGCGGCGTGGGATTGGCCGGTGTGGCTGAGCGCGGGCGGGGTCGCGCTGGCCCCATTGTTGGGGGCTCTGGCTGGGTTCGCGGCGGGGCGCAGCCACCACGCGCGAGCCTTGTCGGCGCTC
>QKPP01000164.1:0-13171 GCA_006508105.1 Myxococcales bacterium FL481
AGTTCGAAGACGGGCTCGAGCGGCTGGATCGTCGGTCAGCGAAGCGATAGTGCCAAGCTTCCCTAATCCACGCACATCCGTTCCTGCTCCCCACACCGCAAGCGCACGTGAATGTGTGACTTGTGTCCATCCGCGTGCCGGACCACGGCTTGGCGACGGCTGGACCGCTGCGGGTACTCGATCAGCCGGTCGCGCTTCGCCTTGGGCACCCCCGCCCGACGAGCGGCGTCATACAGCTGCCGTTGGCGTGCGTAGTTGAGAAACACATACTCAACCTTGCCGGTATCGATAAACGCGGCGATCAACGCCCACGTCGCGTCCCAGTCAACATCGCCGGCTCGCTTGGGACGTGATCGCGTGGACACCCCGCGACGGACCGGCAGCCAGATATCGACGTCGCGACCGCTTTGGTGTGAGCGATGGGGGCGGAATCTCCCGCCGCCCCGCCGGCTGATCGCACCGATCACGATCTCGCCTTGATAGTGACTACGGCCACGAAAATTCGCGACGACCGCCTGGAGTAACTGGAACGTGTGGGTCGTCCCCCACGCATGATCCGGATTCGATATCCGATACAACGCCTCGTTGTCCGGCAGCTGAATCGGTCGCGAGATCTTCCCCCGGTTCGGCGAGCCCACGCTGGTCGCACCGCGTTTTATCGGCACGATGGGAAAACCCGCCGCCGTCGTCACCGATCCGGCGGCCTCCCCCGTCGCAACCTCCGGCGCCGCATCGACCCACACACGCAACCGCTGACCCGGCCGAAGGTTCTTGCGAGCTTTGTGGTTCCAACGCCGCAGCTGTTTGCGTTCCACTCCAAACTTGCGGGCAATGCCGATCCACGAGTCGCCGGGCTCGACCTCGTATGTGATCTTCTCACGCGGCGGTGGCATCCGCTTGGCGTACACCTTGAGTTTTTGCCCCACCCGCAGGTTGGGTCGCTTCTTGTTGAGCTTGTTCCAACGCAGCACCGCCGCTGGGCTGACCTGGTAACGCGCTGCGATGTCGGCCACCCGCTCCCCGGGGATGACCTCGTGCTTCACCCATTCGCGTTGGGGCTTGTTCGCGGCCGCCCTCTGCGCAGTCGTGCCGTCGGCCACCGCCGGGCTCGCCGTGCCGGCGGTCGGCGACGAGTCGTCGACTGCTTCCGTCGTGGCCTCAGGTGAGTCCTCGACCGCCGCACTCGGCCCCTCGGCCGCGTCCGCCGGTGTTTCCGACGGCTCGCGAGCGGGCTTCGCCGTCTCTTTCGCCTCGCTCGGCGCCGGCTTCTCCGGTGGCACCGTTGGCGCGCTACTCCCCGCAACATCGAGCACGCAACGGCTGACAAACACCAGTGAGAGCGCCCCCACCACGCCCCAAAGCGCACTTTCTCCACGTCGCCACCACGGACGTGGTGGCTCATCGTCGTCCCACGATGACCAGTCGCGGGCCAAACTAGTCCTCGGCCGGGGCCAGGTTCAATACGCGCAACACCTCGGGGTACACCTTGTCTGCAAAATACTGACTGCCAGACATTGTAAAGTGAATCCCGTCATCGTCCCGTAGCTTGTGTTTCCTTTTCCGTACGCGGACGTACTCGGGCAGACCCTCGCTCCCGTCGCCCAGCAGCGAGGTGGTGTCGACGTAGGAGGCCATCTCACCCCGCGCCGCGACAGCCGCCTGTTGAACCTCGCGAATCGTGACGAGTTTGCGCTCTAGACTGCGCAGATCCATAAACGGCAAGCCCAGCCACAACAGCTTGCGCTGGTTCCCGTCGAGCAAAACGTCGGTCAGTGCATCGACACGCTCGCGATAGGCGGCCTCCCACCCTTCGGACTTCCAGCGCACGCGAGAGCTTTTCTTGCGCTTGTGCGTCAGGTCCTGCCCGTCGTTGCCACCCATGACCACCACGATGAGATCAGGCTTGCGGTTTTTGACCTGTCGTTTCGCTTCGGACATCCAGTCGAAGAAGTCAGGCCGGGCCAATCCGGAGGCACTCTTGCCGCGGCGAAAACAACGGATGTGGGGATGCGCGTCGAGGCGTTTCTCCAGCAGCACACCGAACCCCGTGGCGATCAGCGAGTCGCCAACCAACAGCACGCGATACGGCTCTTGCGGGGTCGCCGGCTCGCCCGCGCCGGTCGGTTCGGCCTCGCCCGTGCGGGGGGCGTCCGCCGCGGCCCCGCCCGTCGCTGGCGGCTCGCTGACGGAAGGATCCGCCTTGGTCGCCTTCACGGGCGTCGGCGAACCAGCCGCCGCCTTGGCCTGACTAGGCGCCGCCTCGGGCCGATCCACCGGGGCCGGCTCGGCGCGACAGGCCAACACGCAAGCGACGGCCGCCAACGCGAGTGCCCGTCGAGCACCCACCACGGCGCGCAGGACCCAACGCCAAACGCGGGTTCGTGGTGGCCACACGGTGAAGTACGACGACTGGGTTCCAAGCATGAGCGGCGAGGTGACCATGGGGTATAGGCGATTTTTTGTCGGCGCGGCTAGCTTTCGAGCGTTCAGCGGCATTTTTTGGCCCTTCACGGGCACAATTTTTGCGGGCCATGCTCGCGGCGTAAGCATCTTCGCTCGCTGCGCAACTGGTCGCAGCCAAGCGGCTGTGAAACACTGTGTACCCGGTCATCACGGACTCGCCCCCGAACCGACGGAAGCATCATGGCCTCACGAACCGCCGAACTCGCTGCATCGATTCTGCGCTGGAAGATTGCGCGTCAACTGACCCTGGGCGGCATCATGCTCGCGGCCACCGTGTCCACCGCGGCCGTGTCCACGCTCCACCTCGCGACCGCCCCCGCGTACACCTACAGCAGCCGCACGATTCCAGTCACCCGCGTGGAGACGTTCTCGGGAATCGGCATTGGATTCACCCAACTCGGCCCGCACACCGTGGTCACCGACGTGTTCCCCGGCACGCCGGCCGACGGCAACATCTTTCCCGGCGCCATCTTGCTGAGCGTCAACGGCGAACGAGGGTCGACCTTGGGCGAGTGGAACCGCCTGATCCGTGGCCAAGCGGGCACTGACGCGAAGTTTGAGCTCGAGTACGGCGACACCGGATGCCGTCAAACGGTCACGCTCACCCGAGCCGTGATCTCGATCGAGCACTGATCGCACACGGCCGCCGCGCGACGCGTGAGCAGCCCATCATGTGAGATTCCAGTCAACCGTGGAGTGAGCCGCGGCCCCGTCCCCGAGCGGCACCGGTGGACGGTTGTGGTCACCGGCCGCCCTCGGCGGCTCAGTCGGTGGTCGGGCAGTCAGCTCGGCGACTCGACCAACCAGATGTCGTCGAGCAACACCGCGCCACGTTTGTCGTCGTCGGCCGCCTTCAAGCGAACGGTTCGACCCGCCCACGCCGGCGGTACGGTCCACGTCACCGGTACGAGAGTCTTGCTCGACGCGTGGATCGGCAAGCGGGTCTCAGACTCGCGATCCAAGCCTTCGAGCGCCACAGCGAGCCCACGCCGCCGGCCGATCCGGCCGACCAACAGCTCGAGACGCCCGCCGGCCGCCGGCAACTGAAACGCACTCGAGTACGCCGTGCCCGTGGCCCGCAGCCCCGCCGACGAAGCGGCGCTCGAAAGCAGATACTCCCCGCCGATCGGACCGACTGCGTCGAGCTTGCGGTGCAAGCTTCGAACCGGCGCGCGACCAAACGCCCGCCCGTGCAGATCGAAGCCATCGAGCGTGCTGTCTTCGAAGTCTGCGACCACGCGGGTACTCGGATCGCGTGGACGAGCGCGAGGCAAACCAAACGCCAGCTGAGCCGCGCGATACGGGGTGACCATCCCTGCCTCGGACATGTAGCCGCTCAGTGGGCGCACCCGTTCCTCCCCCAAGCGCCGCCGATTCAGCGTGTATGTACGCGCCAGGCTGGCGCGGAGCCACCCGGGGACCTCGCCTTCGAGGTAGACGGCCGCGTAATCACCGGATTTTACCTTGGCGGCCAAGGCTCGGCGAAGCTCGAGGCGACGTTCGGCCGGGATGTCATTAAGATTCATGGAACCGACATGCCCCGGACCCCCCGCCAGGACCGACCACCACGGCCGCTGCAACGCCAGGACCGGGCCGCCATGCACCAGGGTTTCCCGCAGGGCGGCCGCGCGCCGACGCTGCCCGGTCGACGGCACGGTGCGGGACAGATCCTGCCAGTCGTAGCTGTCCGCCACGCCCGCCCACCCGCGCGACTGGATCGGTTGGTACATCGGCTCGACGAACGCAGCGAATAGCATCTGGAGTCCGGCCCCGATCAAGGCCACCAGTTCTGCCCGGCCCGCTTCGGGCAACGCCACACCGACCAACACCGCAACGAAAATAACGCCGGGCAAAAACGCGTTGGGCTCGGCCCATTGCGTCGAATAGCCCAACGCACTGGCCAACAACCCGGCGGCGGAGAAGAGCAACCAGTGGGCGAGCCCTCGGTGGGCCCGCAGACGCAGCCAGGCGCGCTCGCGCGAGACCCCGTCGAGGCGCCGAGTGGCCACGAGTTGCGGCCACCAAAACCGCAGGGTCAAGCCGAGGAGCACCAACGCGACGAATGGGCCGGCATGAAGAAACATGCCCCACGTTTTGGTCGTGAACCGCTCGTGGTTAAACGCGTGGGTTTGATGCAGCTCGTAGATGTAGGTCCAAAGCCAACCGTCGGTCGCGTGTTGCCCCCACAACACCCCGCCGCCGCCAATGAAGGCAAGGACCCCCACGTAGATCCAAAGCTGACGCGGCGCGACGATCAGACCGGCGAGTACCCCGGCAGCACCGAACAAAAACCCCGTCTGCTTGGTCCAAAACGCGGCGCCCATCAGCACGGCCGCCAACACAGTCTTGCGCCGATCCCCCCACGCCTCGCGCAACATGACGGCCCCCCAGGTGGCGAACGCTAGCGCGACCATGTCGGCTCGAGCCAAGTCGATCCAGCGAAACGTGAACACGTAGCCCGACAGAAACAGGCCGACCGCGGTGATGGCATGCGCGCGTGGTTTGCCCTCGCGATCCACCGCACGCCAAATCGCGACGCCCACACTGGCCGTGGCCAGCACCGACACCGCCCGCCCCAGGGGATAGTCGAGGGGGAATAGCCACCCGAGCGCGGCCAGCAAGTGCGAGTACAGCGGTGTGTAAAGAAAGGGCGCGTACTCCAGGGTCGGTGGCCCGTAGATCGGCGCACCCCGTTGGATCCGCAGCGCCTGTTGGAGCGCGCCGCCCTCCATCCACTCGAGATCGAGGGGAAAGGTCAGGCGCGTAGCGATGACCGCCAACAACGCGAGCGCCCAGGCGCACGCGATCCACTCACATCCGCGTCGGGCCCAACGCACCGCGGGTGACCCGAGCGGCGGCGTCATGAGCCCCCTCCGAACGGGCCGACCGCATGATCACGCCGACGCAAACAGCAGTAGACGCCAGCCTCGAAGTAGGCCCCGGCTCGCCCATCGACGACGCGCGGGTAGTCCAGACAAGCCCACACGTACCGATCGGACCCGCTTCGTCGGCGGGCGAGCTTCGACGAGGGACGCTTGGGGCCCTGTGCCCCGAGATGGCACAGCAAGTCGGGTTGGTACTCGTGCAGGTGCTCCAACGACGCCCGCAACTGATGGCCCGGACGAGCTCGTTTCCCCTTGGCGGGCTTGAGCTCATCGGCACGCGGATCGACCAGGCCGTAGGCATCGATCGCGTACAAGCGTGACGCGTAGGGCACCGCTCCGGCGGCGCCAACCGTCAGCCGCGTTTCGGGAGGCAGCACGGCGGCCATCTCCGTCCCCACCGCGACCCGAATGGCCGCGAACTCGTGCATGGCCTGCACGCTCTCGAACCGTTTCTCCAACCATCCGCCCGCAAGATCGCGGGCATGGCGAGCGTGAGCCGACGCGCCAAGCCCCGCCCCGACGGCGATCGCGAGCAACCACCCCGCGCGAACGACCGATGGGCGCCGAACGGTCTCGGGCCATCGACGGCGCGCCCACCCGACCGCATCATGCAACAGCCACGCGACCAGCGTGGCGAACAGGGCCGTGCCCAGCACGAGAAACCGCGAATAGCCCATAAAGTCGCCCCCCACCCACCACGCGTAGACCACCACGCCCCCCAACGGCAACGCGGCCACGACGTGTCGCGGACGCACCCACGCCGCGAGCGGCACCCACCCCCAAAGCGCCAAGTGCTGGGCCCAACTCGCCACGTAGGCCACACCGAAGCGATCGCGGAGCAGCACTCCGTGTTGCTTGACATGCCAAGTGTTCGGCCACCAAGTCCCGTAGTAGGCGTGTCGCCACACGAAGTGGAGCAAGACGGGCCCAAGGAACACCGCCAACGCCACGAGGACGCTCGCGCGCCGAGGCGATCCCGACCCGAGTGCCGTGGGCCCTGCGATTTGGCGCCAGCCAAGGCTCGCAGCCGCGAAGCAACACAGCGGGACAAGGGCGTCGAGGCGCAGCAGCGCAGAGCTAGCGGCGAGGCCGGCGGCCAACCGCCAGTTTCCGCGGTGAAACGCCCACATGCTCCACAGCACCGCGGCCGCGGTTGTGCTGGTCTCGAGCCCGCTACCCGACCAGACCATGTACTCGGGCAACAACGCGAGGCCGAGCGCGGGCAAGATATCGAGGGAGGTCCACGGCTGTCGATGCCGACCGGCGAGACCGCGAGCGAGGGCCACCACGCCGCCCAGGCCCAGCCCCGAACCGATCCACGTCAACGCCGGCGCGACGGCGGGAGGCGCCAGGCCCACGCGGGCGAGTCCAGCGAGCACGACGACCCAAAGCGGGCTGGTGAACCCCTCGACGCGTTCGTAGCCCGGGTTGAAACTCAACTCACCCGTCCGCGCGAGGTTGTCCGCGTAGCGAAACGCGATGTAGGCGTCGTCGCACAGGAACTGCCAAGCGCGGGCATGGATCGCCCAAACGCACAACACGGCGAGCCCCAGCGCGGCGGGCCCCCACCTCTGCCATGGGGCAGCAGCCCGCGTCGATCCGGGCCCGGTCGGCTCCGCGGTGTGAAACTCCGACACGTCGTCCCGCCAGCTTAGCTGGCACGCCGCCCGCTGTCGCCCATCTCGGCGACGCGATCAACCCGGCGCTACTGGGCGCGGGATCCAAGCCGTCCTAGCGCTCGCCCGCAGCGTCGAAGCCATGGTCGAGTCGCGCATCGACCATCTCGCCCAACGCGGTGCGCGACTGCTCGGCCTTGGCCGCTTCCGGGGCCTGCGCGAGCCGCTGCAGCATCTGATACGCCCCCGTGTAGCGGCGTTCAGGATCGCGATCGAGGTTTTTGCGCAAAATCTCGCTGAGCTTGCTGGAGATCCCCGTGACGCGACGGCTCGCGTGGGAGATGTCGAATCGCGAGATCGCATCCATCGTCTTGAGCTCGTCTTGCGCCTCAAAGCATCGCTGACCGCGAAGCATCTCCCATAGGATCACCGCCAAGGCGAACAGATCGCTCTTCTGGCTCGCCTCGCCGGTCCCCGTCACCCGTTCTGGCGCCATGTAGGCCACGTGCCCGGCCCGTTTCGTCACCGCATGGTCGTCGAGCCAGATGCTGGTTGCCGAGCCGAAGTCCGCGAGCAACACGTCGCCTTCGACCGACAACAGCACGTTCGCGGGGCATAGGTCACGGTGGAGGGCACCAAGTGGGACCACGTCGCCGTCGTCGTTGGTCACCTCCGCCCCGTGCACATAGTGCAAGGCGTCAGCGAGCTGGCCCATGATGTAAACCGCGAGCTCTTTGGGCAACGCGACGGCCTGGCCGGCGTCGCCACCGTGGCCGAGCAGTGCGGCGAGATCAATGCCCTCGACGTAGTCCAAAATCAGAACCTGCGCCCCGTCCACAACCTCGTCGTGATGCGCCGCCACAATGCCGGCGTGGTTGAACGCGCGCGAGAGCCGGGCCTCATGCTGGAGGCACGCTCGGCGGACGCGAGCTGCGTCGTCTTCGCCCCCCAGATCACCGATTTTGGCCACGAAACGGGGCGGAAGTCGTTCATCGTCGTCTTCGTGACGGGCCATAAACAGCCGACTACTGGGGCTGGCGACCGGAAATGGACGAACGAGCCGGTAGCTGCCGATGCGGCGTTGAGCCATGTCGCGAGTGTGCCGTGGGGCGATCCGGCTGTCCACCGCGGCGCCGGTCAGCGCGTCCGGGCACGTGACCCGCTCGCGGCCCGCGTGGCGCGTTGCTGGAGGTGACCGCTCGCACCGATGACGACCGCTGGCAGCCGCGCTTGGTCGAGCTTTCCTGGTATTACTCGGATACGTGACCTCACCTCCCCCGGTGCTGATCCTCGGTGGCGGGCTCACCGGCTTGTCCGCCGCGTTGCATGTGCGACGAAAACCCGTGCGCCTGGTCGAGCGCGAGCAACGCGTCGGCGGCCATGCTCGTAGTCGACGCCGCGACGGCTTCACTTTCGACATCACCGGGCACTGGCTTCACGTCCGAGACGCTCGCGTCCACCAACTCATCGATGCGTTGTTCGACGCGGACGAGTGGATCACCGTGGATCGGCGCACCCGGGTGTATTCGCACAACACGCTCTTGCCGTATCCCTTTCAGGCCAACTTGTTCGGGCTACCACGCGAAGTGGTCCACGAGTGCCTCACCGGGTTTTTCACCGCCCACACCGCGGCACAGCGCGATTCGACGCCTCCGCGAACCTTTGCAGCGTTCGTCGAGTCCCGGTTCGGTGCCGGCATCAGCCGCCATTTCTTTGTGCCGTACAACACCAAGCTATGGGGCATGCACCCCGATGGCCTGACCCCCGACTGGGTCACCCGGTACGTGCCGGTGCCCAACGCGGATCAAGTCATCGCCGGGGCAATCGGCCTGCCCCAAGAAGGTCTCGGGTACAACGCGCAGTTTCGCTACCCGCGGGCCGGCGGCATCGATCACCTTCCCAACCGGATCTACCGTGAGCTCACCACACGGCGCGGGCGGGGACAGCCCGTTCGCATAGATCTCGCCACGGACGTGGAGGAAATCGACCCGACAAACCGTCGGATCAAGCTCGACCGCGACCCGAACTGGATCGCGTACGAGCGACTGATCTCGACCATTCCCCTCCCAGAGCTGATCCGCCGCATTCCCACCGCCCCGTCCTCGGTGGTCGCCGCCGCGAATGCGTTGCGTTGGGTCCGATGGCGATGGCTGGACATCGCCACCAACCGGCCGCCCCGGGCTGACTACCACTGGGTGTACGTGCCCGAGCCTGAGCTTCCGTTCTTTCGTGTGGGCATTTACAGCAACGCGTGTCCGCAAATGGCCCCCCCCGGTGGTGCGTCGCTGTATGTCGAGTTGTCCGACCGCGATGCCGTGCCGTCCGAGCCGGCCGTCATCCGAGCCCTGTGCGCGATGAATGTGCTGCGCTCGCCCGAAGACGTCGTGTTCTGCGAGCCTCGCTCGGTGGAGTACGCGTACGTGGTCTTCGACGATGCTTGGGCCGACGCGACCCGCACGATCTTTGCTTGGCTCGAACGCGTCGGAATCCACAGTTGTGGTCGCTACGGCGCTTGGATCTACAACGCCATGCAAGACTGCCTGCTCGCGGGCATCGAGGCCGCCGCTTGGGCAGAAACGGACGCGACGTGACCGAAGCAATCGCGACCCACTCGCCACCGCCCGAGATCAGTGTGGTGATCCCGGTATACAACGAAGCGCGACTGCTACAGACCAGCGTGCGTGACTTTGTCGCGGGCCTCGAGGGGCTGCAGGTCACCTTTGAGATCGTGTTGGCCGAAAACGGCAGCCGAGACGACACGATAAAGCTGGCCCAAAACCTGGCGGCTCAAGACTCCCGGATCCGCACGTTCTCGTACCCCGCGCCAAACTACGGCGGAGCGCTACGCGAAGGCATCTATCGCGCGCGCGGCCGCCACGTCATTTGTGAAGAGATCGATCTGTGCGACATCGACTTCGTCTCGCGCGCACTCGACCAACTGCGACGAGACGCCGCGGACATGGTGGTGGGCTCCAAAGCCATGCGGGGCGCCCACGACAAGCGCCCGCCCCTACGGCGGTTCGCCACGCGGGTGTACAATGGCATGTTGCGCGTCAGCTTGGGCTACCGCGGCACGGACACCCATGGGCTCAAAGCGTTCCAGCGCGATCGCGTCTTGCCCATCGTCGGCGAGTGTGTCGTCGAGCACGACGTGTTCGCCTCGGAGCTGGTGATCCGGAGCCAACGCAAAGGACTACGCTTGCTGGAGATCCCAGTGGAGATCGAAGAAAAGCGCGCCCCGTCGATCAACTTGATCAACCGGATCCCGCGAGTTTGCAAAAACCTCGGACGACTGTGGGTCTCGGTGCATCTCGGCCGCGGCCCCTCGCCCGCTCCGGCCCCGCCGACGTCTCCATCCCATGACGAACTGGGGAGTCCATGAGCACGACCGACTCGACCCTCGTGAGCGTCGACCTCGACGATCTCGCCTGCTACCACGCCATCCACGGCCTGCGTGAGACGACGGCGCACGAGCGGAGCTTGGTCCTCGAGCGCTGTCTGCCACGGTTACTCGAACTGTTCGAGCGCACGGAGGTCCGAGCCACGTTCTTTGTGATCGGACGCGACCTGGAACGCGACCTCGCCGCGGGCGGAACGGGCGCGCAGTGCCTGCGTCGCGCCGTGGAAGCCGGACACGAGCTGGCCAATCACTCGTTTGCCCATGACTACGCCATGACGACTTGGTCGTCGGCCGCGATGTACCGCGACCTGGCGCGCTGCGATCGGTTGTTGCGCCAACTGGGCGCCCGCCCCCGCGGTTTTCGAGCACCAGGGTATATCTACAACGATACTCTGCTCGCGCAGGTGGCCGCGCTCGGTTACACGTACGACAGCTCGTCGCTCCCGTCGCCGGCGTACTATGTCGCGAAGCGCCTCAAGTTGGCGAGCATGCGCCAAAGCGGACGCCGCTCTGCATCCGCCCGCCACGGTGTGAGCAGCTTCTTCGGGTCTCCCCGAGCGCAGTACCTGCCCCACCTCGCGCTGTGGGAAGTGCCGATCGGCGTCACGCCGACTCTGCGACTGCCGTTGATCGGCACGGCATTGTTTGGCGGGCCTCGGCGACTCGCCGCTTCGCTGCGCGACTACGCGAAACGCGTGCCCTTTCTACATCTGCAGCTGCACGGTCTCGATCTGGGCGACGAACAACACGATGGCTACGATCCTGCCCTCGTGGAACTGGCACCGGAGTTTCGCATGCCGTTCGCCACCCGACTGCGTGAACTAGAAGCGCTGCTGGTTGCCCGCGGCCCTGCGAGTCCCATCGGGTCCGCCTTGGGCTAAAGCGAGCCCCACCCACCGGGGACCGTGGTGGGGCTCAGTCCACGACGCGACCGGGCCGGTTCGCCGGACGAATGGTCAGTGCGAACGGCCCCGACTGATCAATCCAACCGTCCACGACGACGACCACCGTTTGATCCGCAGCCAACTCGAGCTCGACGCGCGACTCCAAATCAACCCCCGCTTCGATATCGTCGCGACAAGCCAGCTCGCCGCCCCCGCAGCCACCGTCTCGGACGTGCAGCAACGGATCGTCGTGGCCGAGGGCGACCGAACCCACGGTTTCGAACACAAAGCGTCCCTCGTACGGCGCGGTCCACAGGTACGAGCGATCGGGGCCGGAACCGGAGCACGTCCCGTTGAGCGTATTGAGTTCATCGCTCGTGTCACCGTAGACGACGATCGGCAAGGGGCCCGCGTCGATGACCTCGTCCGGGCAGCGCTCGTCCGCCATGGCCTCAACGACCAACGTGTACGGGCCCGTCGCACCGACTTTGCCGTCCACGATCGCAATCACCGATTCGGCGGCGGTGAGGTAGGTGCCGACCTCCGGAAGACGCGTGTCTCGGCCACGATCATCGGAGCAAGCGACGCGCTCGCCGTCACAAGCCGGCCCCCCACGGATGATCCCCAACGTGGGATCAAAGGCTTCGTCGTGCGACTCGACGCGAAATCGGTACAGTCCCTCGGCCGGCGCGACGAAGTGATAGCCGAGCTCGGCACCGCTCGCCTCCGTGTGGCACATCTCGAGTTCGGCGCGCCCACTCCCGGTGTGGTCGGACAGCGCGACGCCCAAGATGAGCTCCTGGCTTGCGCACAGATACGGCTCGAAGCCCTCGCCGTGCCCATCGGGCGGGTCTCCGCTACCGTGCCCCTCTGGATCGTGAGGGTCGCCGTCACCGTGGTCGTGTGGATCGTGCTCGACCGAGCCATCGTCGTCGTCCCCGGGGGTCGATGCGCAAGCGGCCACGAGCCAACCAGCCATGAGCCCGGCTCGAACGCCCCGATGATTCTTCCCGATCGCGTCGATGCGCGCCATGGAGACTCGCGACTAGGGATCGATCGAGCTCGAGCGCCGACGCGGTCGTTCGCGCCGAAGCGAGTCTTCGCGACGCAGCGCCATCGTCGCGAGGTTGTCGGCCTCCTCGTTGCCCTCGACGCCGGCATGCCCTTTGACCTTGAGCAGCTCGAGTTGAGAAAACGCGGCCATCTTGTCTTTGATTGCCGCGATGAGCTCGAGGTTTGCCTTGGCTTTCCAGCCGCCGATCAACACCCCCAAACTCCAGGCGCTATCCGTGTACAAGTGAATGGAGGCCCCCGCGTCGGCATCGGGGTCGAGAACCTCGAGCGCACGCAAGATCGCAGTGAGTTCGGCGATGTTGTTGGTGCCGCTACCAATGAATTCACCGATCTCGATCACTTTGTCCGGCCGCTGAAGGTACACGCCGACTCCCGCTGGACCCGGGTTTCCTGAGCACGCACCATCGGTGTAGATGACGATGGTGTCCGCCGTCACCGGCGCCTGGGGGGCCTCTCGCAGCGCGGCCGTGGACGCGGCCGTACCCGCGGTCGTGCCCATCTCGCTGTCCGGCAGCACCTCGTCGTCGATCGCCTCGACGTTGTCCGGGGAGGTGCGATAAGACTTCGTCGCGCCCAGCCGATAGCGTAATTCGATCAGGTTGCGGCGCACGATCGGCTTGCCGGACTCCAAAACCCGAACGAATACCTCCTGGTCTTTGAAATGATAGCGACGCCAAGGCATGAGCCGGTGATCATACAGGATCGCTCGGTGCACCCCACGGTGCGCGAGGCGCCCGCCGCAACGGGTTCCGACTCGGCCTCGGCGAGGCTGCGCGTTTGCCCGAGGCGGGGGGCGTCGTATGACGACCACGTGGGCGCACGGTCAGAGGCACTCGCAGAGGCACTCGC
>QKPP01000164.1:13271-47205 GCA_006508105.1 Myxococcales bacterium FL481
CAGAGGCACTCGCAGAGGCACTCGCCGTCGCGGCGCCGAGGCTCATCACCCGCGGCGCTGTCGAGCCGCGGGCGTCGACCCAGCGGGGATCGACCCAGCCGCGATCGACCCAGCCGCGATCGACCCGGCAGCGGGCCACCACGGCGTCGGGACCCCTCCCCGGCGCCGCTGTCGAGCCGCGGGGATCGACCCGGCAGCGGGCCACCACGGCGTCGAGACCCCTCCCCGGCGCCGCTGTCGAGCCGAGGAGACCGACCCGTCGACTGGCCACCGAGGTTCGAGCCACGGCCCGCCTGCGCCCGTGGCTTGCGGCGTGGGGGCTCGTGGCTGTGTCCGCGTGTCAACGACCGCCGAAGCAACCGCTGGAACTGATCCCGACCGGGGCCGACGTGCTCGCCCAAATCGACGTGGCCTCCATCGCCGCCCGCGTGCACCCGGACGCGCTCGCGCGGCCCTTGTCGCGAGAACCCCTCGCCGCGGCTGTATTCACCGCGCTGGCTGAGTGCGAGCTGCCCCCCGCGAGATGGACGCGCGTGGCGATCGGCCTCGATGACGATCGCGGTCTTGCGCTCGCGATCGCCGGCCCGGGCGTGGGTCAGCCGGCTCGCTGGCGCTGTGCCGCGGAGCGACTCGGGACCGCCACCACGCCCGGCGACCCCCCCCACGCCGCCGATCGGGTGCGCGTCACCGTCGAACGTGAGCAATATCTCGTCGCCGAGCAGGCGGGCGGTCGGGCGTTTGGCGTGGTCGTCGGACCCGATCTAGTCGTCTGGAGCGACGCCGCGTGGGTCGATGCGACGCGGGCCTTGGCCACCGGCCGCACCAAGCGTGCCTCTCCTCCCGAACTCGCCAAGTTGACGCCCCGACTGCGTCCGCATGCCACCGCCTGGGCGCTGGGACGCGTCCCCCCTCCCGAGCGCACGCTCCCGGGTGCCCCGCCGGCTGATGGCGCGCTGACGTTCGTGTTCCAGGGGAAGCTGGACCGCGGACTGTCGGCGTCGCTCGAGGTCGACTTCGAGACGCCCGCCCAGGCAGCGGCGGCCGCCGGGGAGCTGCGACCCCTGCTCGGAGCCTCAGGGTGGCTCAGCCGGCTCGGCGCGCACACCGACCTCGCCTCCAGCGGTCTCGACGCCGTGCGAGTCGAGGCCGAGGGGACCAAGTTTCGGCTTGACGTCGAGCTCTCCGACCACGATCTTGCCGCTCTCTCGCTCCCAGCCGAACCTGCGCGCTGAGGGCGTCCTCCTGCCAGCTGCTCATCAACGGCGGCGCAAAAAGAGGAGTCCCCGACATGCCGAACAAACCGACCCCGCTCAAGCAAGTTCAAGATCAATTCGGTGACAAGCAGCAGCTCGTCGACAAACTCGTCTCCGCCCTCGATCGAGGCGACGAAAGTGAAGACGACCTCAAGTCCCGCCTGCGACACGTTCCCAACCGCAAACTATTGCGGCTACTGGCGGTCACGGAGAAGGTCGCGGCCCTAGGCGGTCGTGACGCTCTCATCGCTGAGATCGCCAAACTTCGAGGACACAGCGGGGACAAAGACTTCGCCGCGAAGCTGGCCGGCCAATCGCCGGCAAGCTTGCTCGACCAGCACGCCAGCTTGTCTCGCCGAGCGAAGAAGAACTAGCCCGGCGCGGCCTTGGGTGTCGTCCGCCCGGGCCTTCTGACGCGCCCCACAACCGGCAGCGCCGCCTCGTCGTCCGCACGTGGCGGCGTTTTTGATGGTTGGGCTGAACTCTCTATTGGGAGCGTGACGGCATCATTCCGCGTCACCCTCGCTGTTCCATGGGTCGGCGGGAGCCACCGCCGGTCGCGACGAGTTCGGCTCGCGATGCCCCCCTCCCGATGAGGCTTGCGCGCCGTCCGAAACCGGAACCCGCTTGCCCGCGTGCGGGTAGCGATGCCCCGACGGCGGCTGAGAACCCAGCGCGTGCACGAACTCATGCTCCACGGGCAGCTCCCCCCGAGCGAACGACACCACCACCCGGTCGACGACAGCAAAGTAGCCGGCTGCGCTGTGCACCAGCGTGACGCGGCCGGTGTGCTCACAATAGGTACACCAGCTGAATGCGGAACGAGTCGCACCCGATGCGTCCGTTTCGTCGAACATGCGAAAGCCTCGAGCCTCGCACCACGGGCAATCGACCTCGCCCTTGATCCGTCGCGACGCGAGCTCGGCCTGCTGCCGCGCCACGTTCGCTTGGGCGGCAACCTCCTCGGCCACCGGGAACGCGCACTGCGGGCACGCCACGGCACGATCTGAGACCTGGTGACCACACTCTGGGCATTCGATGAGCATGCGGCCGCAGTCTATCACTCGCCGTCGTGCGCCCCGGTGTTCGCCGGCTCAGGGCGCTCGCCGGGCTTCCGACCGGATGCGCGACTCAGCGTACTCCCGGCCGGTCGACGAAAGCGACGACGGACATCGCCCGCACCGCGCTGGACCACCCACTCGCGACGGATGCTGCTTCAGCTGTCTTCACTGCGGTCGTCGCGGGGTGTCGACGCCGACTCGGACCCCACGCCGAGGCCGGGCGTCAGGCGTCCTTGCTCCGCTTGCTGACGCCGCTCGCTGTAGCGGTCGGTCAACACCTCGACGCGATCGCGCAACAGCAGCGTGAAGCGGAACAGCTCCTCCATCACATCGACAATTCGCTCGTAGTAGTCGCTGGACCTCATGCGTCCCGAGTCATCGAACTCTTGCCAGGCTTTGGCGACCGACGACTGATTGGGGATCACGAACATTCGCATCCAGCGGCCCAACAAACGCAGCGTGTTCACGACATTGAACGACTGGGAACCGCCCGAAACCTGCATGACCGCCAGCGTCTTGCCCTGCGTCGGTCGTACGGCGCCGTCTTGCAGCGGGATCCAGTCGATTTGGTTCTTGAACACGCCCGTCACGCTGCCGTGTTGCTCCGGACAGGACCACACCTGGCCTTCCGACCAGATCGACAACGCGCGAAGCTCTTGCACCCGCGGATGCGCGTGCGAGCTGCGATCGAACACCGGCAGACCGTGCGGGTCGAACGTGCGCACCTCCGCGCCGAGGTACTCGAGCACCCGCGCGGCTTCCTCCGCGGCACGTCGACTCAGCGACGATTCCCGCAACGAGCCGTACAGGACCAAGATCCGCGGCGGATGCGACGACCCGGCCGGGATCCGGAGTGATTGCAGATGATCAGAAATCGGTCTCTTAGGGAGAAGTGATGGGTCGAAGTCGGCCATAGCGCCCACGCTCCGTGCTCGCGTGAGGCTGCGCGTTCGCAGCTGTTTTTGCAAACCGCGTGGGCCCCCGACCAGGCGCCGCGTCGACCGCTACCGGTCTCCCCGCGGCCGAGCCCGCCGCGCGGCATCATCTGCGGCCGTTGTTCGTGGTCTCGTCGCAACCGGGAAACGCCCGCCCGGGACCAGATCATAGACTCGCGATAGCTCACGTCCATCACGGCAAACGCCTGCGAGCGGGTCACGTTAGACCAAAGACACGACGGACCGATCCAAACGGGGGCTTGCAAGCCGCGGAGTCCAGCGCTTCAATGCCCGCAAGCCGACGGGCTCGAGGCGGATCCGTGAGAACTGGCCCAGCACGGCTACGCGACGCGATCGAGCGCTGGTCTGAGCGCAACAGCGAGGCCGCCACGAGTCTGGAGCGAAGCCGACGGTTCTTGGTGACCGCATACGCGTTTGCGCTCAGCATCATCGGCCCGCTGTCGGGTGCCTGCTACTGGCTGCTGGAAGCCGAGTGGCTCAGCGCCTGGTCGATCCTTCTCGGGCTCGTCAGTGCGGCTTGCTACTACGCCATCGGTCAGGGTCTGGCCACGGCGACCGCCGCCCGAGCCATGACGGTCACGTTTTGGTCGGCATTCGCCTTTCTGCTGTGGGGTGGCGGCGGCACGAAGTCGCCGATGACGACGCTGCTCATTTTGATTCCGATCAGCGCGGGCTTGCTCGGTGGGACCAAGACCGCGATGCGTTGGGGTGTTGCGTCGATCACGTTGGTGGTGGGACTAGGCACGGCCGAGCACCTCGACGCGCTACCCGACCCGTTCGCGCTGGAACGTCAAGACACGCCCGAGATGCGTGCGGCCATGGTGACCTTCCTGCTCATGCTGATGCTGGGTGTCGCGCTGGTCCAAGAGGTGATCCACGCCCGGTCGCGGCGCGACGCGGATGAGGCGCGACTGGTCGCCGAGACGGCAAATGAGCTCAAGACCCACTTCCTACTCAACGTCAGCCACGAACTACTCACGCCGCTCAATGGCGTACTCGGCCTGTGCGAACTGCTCGAGCACACCGATCTCGACGAGGAACAAGCGGACTACCTCCGCGGCGTACGCAAGTCGGGAGAACGCCTGTTGCTGCTGATCAAGGACCTGCTCGACTTTGCTGAGCTCGAAACCGGTCAAGCGCGGGTACTCAACGAGCCCGTCGATCCCACGTCGCTCATCGAGCAGGTCGTCAAGGATCACTCGGCGATGGCCGAGGTCAAGCACCTCGAACTCAAGCACCAGCCCGCCGCGACCAGGGTCTCGTTATACGGTGACCCCGGACGCATCCGGCGATGCCTCGCCATCTTGGTCGACAACGCCCTCAAGTTCACCGACCACGGGGAGATTGAGGTGTCCTTCGCATTTCACGAGGAGGCGGCCCGCTGGTCCGTCCGAGACACGGGCAAGGGGATCGGTCGCGATCAACGCTCGCAAATCTTCGACCGCTTTCGGCAACTCCACGGCGGCCCGTCGCGCACGGCCGGCGGCCTGGGACTGGGCCTGGCGTACTTCGCCTCGCTCGTCGAGTTGCTCGACGGGAGTTTCGGCCTCGAGTCGGTAGAGGGCGAGGGCAGCACGTTCTGGTTCGAGGTCCCGGCTCGACATGCGCCCCAAAAGCCGTCGGATGGGGAAACTGCCACGGTGGGGGACACGGCCGGCGACGATCGACCGCGCGTGTTGGTCGCAGAGGACGACGCGATCGGACGCACGACGATCAGCCGACGACTCAAGAAGATGGGTTGCGAAGTCGTATCGGTCATACACGGGCGCGACGCTCTCGAAGCGCTCGCTCGCGCCGAATTCGATGTCGTGCTCATGGACTGTGAGATGCCGGTGATGGATGGCTTTCAAGCCACTCGAGCGATCCGAGAACGGCGGAGCAAGGGCGAACTCCCCATCGTCGCCGTGACCGCCCACGGAGCCACCCGCAACCGGGCGCGTTGCCTCGAGGCGGGCATGAACGATTTCGTCACCAAGCCGGTCTCCCGGGACCAGCTAGCCCGCATCCTGCGGTCTTGGACCAAACATGTGCCTCGCGCCTGACCGACCGGTCGGCGTCGATTCGGGCGCCGCCCGACATTGCGTGTGCGCACTCGGGACCGCCGGGCTAGGCGGCTCGAGAGTCTCCGTCGGAGGCGCTACCGCAAGCGTGGTCGATCGCCCGGTACAACTCCTCGAAACGGATGGGCTTGGCGAGATGCCCGTTCATGCCGCTCGCCAAACACGTTTTGCGGTCCTCGTCCGAGGCATTCGCCGTTAGCGCGATGATGGGGATCCGCGGCCCGTCCCCCTCCTGCGCTCGGATCGCTCGAGTGGCTTGAAAGCCATCCATCACCGGCATCTGGCAGTCCATCAAGACGAGGTCGTACGACCCCTCGCGCATCGCGACGACAGCCTCTTCGCCGTTGTGGACCAACTCGACGTGATAGCCCGCGCGCTCGAGTCCCCGCTGAACGAGCTTGCGATTGACCGGATTGTCCTCGGCGACGAGCAACCGCAGCTCGGATCTCCTGTTGGGGATCTGAGGGTTGGACCCATGAGCCACGGGCGACCCGGCCGACACTGTCGCGCCGATCTGCAGCGGGACTCGCACCCAGAACGTGGAGCCGCGCCCGACCTCGCTCACCACCCCGATGTCACCGCGCATCGCGACCGCGATGCGCTTGCAGATCGCCAATCCCAACCCGGTGCCGCCAAAGCGGCGCGTCGTCGAGGACTCAGCCTGCGAAAAGCTGTCGAAGATTCGTGACTGCGCGTCTTGAGAAATCCCGATGCCAGTGTCTTGCACACGAAACTCGATGGTGGGCTCCACCGGATCGGCCTGCGCGACACGGACCGAGATCTCAACGCCACCTTGGGCAGTGAACTTGATGGCGTTGCTGACCAGGTTCAACATGATCTGCCGCAGCCGAGCCGGGTCCCCTTCGACCGCGACAGGTAGCCCGTCGCTGAGTTTGAGCGAAAGCGAGATCCCCTTCTCGTCGGCGCCACTGCGCATGAGCTCGACGACGTCACGCAGGTTCACCTCTAGCTCAAACGCCACGTGCTCGAGGTTGAGTTGCCCGGCCTCGATTTTGGAGAAGTCCAAAATGTCGTTGATAAGGACCATCAAGCCCTCGCCGGATCGGCACAACGTGTCCACATACTCGCGCTGTTCCTCATCCAAATGGGTCATCGCCAGCAATTGCGTCGTCCCCATCACCCCGTTAAGCGGCGTGCGGATCTCGTGGCTCATCGTCGCGAGAAAATCACTTTTGGCCGAGGCAGCTCGCTCCGCTTTGTCGCGGGCCGACGAAAGCTCCGCCAACGCCCCCCGCAACTCCGAGGTCCGCTGCGCCACTTCGTTCTCGAGACCGCGGTAAAATGACCGGATCCGTACCAAGAGAACCGCGACAAACACGGCCAGACCGGCAGCCGCGGCCCCAAGCGCCAGTCGAAACCCGGCCACCTGAGCTCGCTTGTTCCGAATCACGTCGGCGTACGCGGTGCGAAAGCCCGCGACGGCGCGCTGCAACGTCGACGCGAACATCGCCTCTAGCTGTTGCTCCACGGCATCCTCGTAGCTAACTGCGATCTCGGCGTGGGCGAGGAACCCCTCGACCGCGACTCGGGCCCGACTCGGCGGATCCGGCACCCGCTGCTTAATCTCATCGTGTAACGCCTGGAGGTGAGTGATGGACGCCCCATCCGCAAACATCTGACGGCGAAACAGCTCGCGCTCCAATGTCTCGATGTGCTGGACGAGCACCGGGTCCGAGCCTTGCTGCAGCCGATGAAACTCGTCTCCGTACCGGAACAAATAGCGCAACGAGTTGCCGAGCACGGCGTTGTTGGACTTGTAGTCCTCGACCGCGGCGACCATGGCGTCGACGGCCTCCACGATTCGCCGGCCGCGACTGACGACGCGCTCGTCGTGCCGAGCCACCGACTGATCCAACGTGCGCTCCAGTTCGGTCACCGCCCGCCGCAACGCCTCGACATGGGCCACCACATCGTCGTAGTGGACCGTGCGACCGTAGCGAGTGGCGAGTACGTCCAGTCGGGTCCGCTCCGCGGATCGCTGGACGTGCTGCAGCTGGCGGACCAACTGATCGTGCACGAAGCTGTCAACCGGGCGCGAGGCCCACCACAACGCGACGGTGGCCAGCAACAACGCCGCCGCGACCAATCCATCCCAACCGAACGCTCGGCGCACGCGGGCCGGTTTCATGGTGACTCGCCGCTCGAGCCCGCCGCGGAAGGCAAGACTCCAGTCAGACTGTTGAGAAAGGCGACGAGGTCGCCCACGTCTTCTGCCTCGAGTTCGCGCCCAAGCTGGTACTTGCCCATGATCGCCACCGCCGCCGCGAGGCTCGACGTGCGACCGTCGTGAAAGTAGGGTGCAGTCAGGGCCACGTTGCGCAGGCTGGGCACGCGAAACACATGACGATCGCGGTCGCGACCGGTGACGTTGTAGCGACCGAGATCCGCGGGCTGGATATCGCCGCGCTCCGCGAAGTAGTCGCCCAGTACCCCGAACACCTGGAACATGTTCCCGCCGACATTGCGACCTTGGTGACAGCTCGCGCACCCGATCTCGCGAAACAACGACCACCCGCGTCGCGCGGGAGCGGTGATCGCTCCGTGTTCGCCCCGCAAGAAGCGGTCGAATGGCGAGTTCGGAGTGATCAGCGTGCGCTCGAACTCCGCGATCGCCGAGGCCACGTTCTCAGCCGTCACGCCGTCGGGATAGACCTCCGCGAACGTGCGTTGGTACTCCGCGTCCTGCGTCAGTCGACTCACCACAGTGTCCCAATCGGAGTCCATCTCCGCGGGGTGATGAATCGGGCCATTGACCTGGGCTTCTAGGCTGGGCGCACGTCCGTCCCAAAATTGCACCGGATTGAGCGCTGCATTGAACACCGTCGGCGCGTTGATCGAACCCAATCGTCCGTCGACGCCGTACGAACGCACTTGTCCGTCGTCGCCTCCGGCGGCCAAGTCGTGGCAGCTCGCGCAGGCGACCGACCGGTCGCGAGAGAGCATCGGCTCAAAAAACAGTCGGCGACCGAGTGCCGCCTCGGCGCGGTCGTAGTCGCGACCGGGGATGGGGGCCTCCAACGGCAACACCGGGCCTTCGACCTCGACACGCGAAGTCTCGGCCGCAGCGAACTCACGGCTGGCGTCCGGCGCACAGGCGCTTCCGAGAAGCGCCAACGAAATCGCCCGCAGCAACACTCACATGGCATCGCTCGGCGGGAACGATCCCTTGACCGCGAATCTCGTCTCCCTGGACCGTGCAGAGCCCGAAGCCGAACGAGCGGCCCCCGAGGGCCCCGGCCCCGCGCCGGGCCTCGGGCGCTCGGCGCCAAGCGCGAGCTCCGGCACTCGATCGCCGCCCGGGGATCGGGCGCGGCCCCACCCCTCACCCCGCCGGTTCACCGCGTTGATCCGGCTTGCCTCACGGATTCGCGCGCCGCGCAGGACGATCGGCGCGTCCATCGCTCGAACGCGACCCGGGGTCGGCGGGGCGTGGGCCCACGTTCACCACCGTGGCGTTGGTGGGCCGCACACCCGGGCCGACGGGTCGGAACGACTATCCCAGCCGCGGGGTGGGACCCACGGCCGCCGCCACCACGAGCTCGCGGAGGCGCTTTGGCTCAGTCGCGTCGACCTTGCACAGAAACCCCGACACGTGAGCGAACCGCACGTCAGGCTCGTCGGCGATCTGCGAGAAATCGAGCGCAGGATGGTCTTCGTAGCGAGCCAGCGCATAACCCGGGCCGCGGCGATCGGGATAGACGAGGACGGCCACCGCGTCGGTGAGGCCTGCGTCGCGGACGTACGCCCCAACCGCCGCGCTCGGCTCGTCGAGCGGCGGCTCCGTACGCGGGAGAAACACCGCCTGAAGCGGGGCCGCAGGCGTCTCGATCACCCAGGTTTGCACGCGGGCGGCGACGAGGTCGAGCAGATCGCGGATCCCTTGCAGGTACGCGAGCAGGTCTTGGCCAACGAAGGCCATGAACTCGTACAGCGGCTCGCCCGGGTCGACGCGTTCGGTTTGTGCGAACCGTCGCAGCAAGGTGACGTCCACGGGGGAAAGCAGGCGGCCAATGGCTCGCCGCGGCACCCCCATCCACTCGGCCGTCCGCTTGGGGCCGCGTGAATCGAACCACTCCGCGGGTTCGAGCCAATCGCAAAACTTCAGAGCCTGCTCGTACAGGCCGAGGTCGTCGAGCACCAGACTTAGTGCGCAAGTCGGTGGATGCTCGCGAGGAAAATGGTGATGGTCGTAGTTGGAGCGACTCGGCGCATGCTCACCGCCCACGTCGATCACCGCTACGCGCGGATCGGCGAGGTCTTCCGACGTCGGCTCGCGGCGAAACACCGGCACGCGCTGACGAGCCACCAGCAAACAAACGGCCAAAACCTCGTCTTTGTGAGCGCCGCCGGGATGCGTGACAATGCGAGCGAGATCCCCGTGCATCCGCGATGCTTAGCACGCGCGCGCGCCGAGTTGTTGTCCGCCCCACCGCCGCTCGGTAACCCGCGCGCAGCCCCTTGTGACGCCAACATGAATCCCTTCCCGCCCCTGGTCGCTACCCCGATCGCCGTCATTCGCAGCCCCTACCGCGAGCGGTTCGGCGTCCCTCGCCAAGCTGGCCTCGCCCGAGCAACCGCGGCCACGGTGGTGTGCAACCCTCAGCTCGTCTCTCCCGAAGCGCTGCGCGGCTTGGACATGTGCAGCCACGTGTGGCTGCTGGCGGTGTTTCACCACAATGGAGAGGCGAAGACCCCGTCCACGGTCCGACCCCCCCGGCTCGGAGGCAACACCCGGCTGGGCTGCCTCGCGACTCGCTCCCCGTACCGGCCCAACCCCATCGGGCTGTCCGCCGTCGCTCTCGACCGCGTCGATCGGACGCGCCTCGAGCTGCACGTCCACGGAGCCGACCTCGTCGATGGCACGCCGATTGTGGACATCAAGCCCTATCTCCCCTACGCAGACATCATCGCCGACGCCCACTGCACGTGGGCCGCCGCGGCCCCGGACCCCGTCCCCGTGCAGTTTTCAGCCGAGGTCGAACAGGTGCTGTCCACCACCGTCGGGGGACGCGAGCTGCGAGTGTGGGCCCAAGACAGCCTTCGCTGGGACCCACGCCCGGGGCATCGCCGAACCGACCCCGACGGCGACGCCCGGATCTACGGGGTTCGGCTGGGAGACTTCGACGTGCGGTTTCGCCGGCGAGTCGACGCGATCGAAGTGGTCGAGGTCGTGGGCCGTCCCGCGCCCGAGCCCGGAAGCGAGGACTCGGACTCGCCACGGACGATCGAAGACAGCTAAAACGTGACGCCGCCGCCCAACGAGGCGTGGTAGGTCGGCCACACCTGACGGCCCCAGTAGTTCGCGTCCCCCATAAAGAAGTACATGCCAAGCACCAACGGCTGGACAAACACTACCCAGCGATCGTTGAACAACAAGCGGGCGTGCGCCCCGATATCGCTGCGAATCGCCGAGCGATGCTGATAGGCCACCGTGGCAAACGGGCCGACGTAGAGCCCCAGGGGCTGAGAGGGAAAGAGCCGAAAGTCCCACTGAAATTTGCCCCCGAACGAAAACGAGGCGCTCCCGAGCCAGGCGCTTCCGGAGGCGACGGCTCCAACCGCGGGACCGGTGGGTCCCCCGGACAAGTGATACAGATAGCTCGCTTCGAGGCCCCACCAGCGCGAGTAGGGACCAAACCCGAACTCCAGTACGTGGGCACGAGTGCCGGGCCGCATCGATTCGGGCACCTTCCAGGTGCCTGCGCTCGCATTGTCGGCTGCGATGCGCTCCCCCCGAACTCTCGTAGTCGATGTCGAGGATTGTTCCGCGGCCGTTGTGGCCACTGGCTCGTGGTACGACGACGGTTCGGCGACGGGCTCGGTGGAAGGTTGGGACTCCTCAGAGACGGCGGCGTCAGCTTGCGCCGAGGCGTCCGATGCAGCGGCGACCGTCGTGGATTGCGAGAGCGTGATGACAAGCGGAGCGATCGAGAACGACACGGAATCTCCTCGTGACAGGGGTGCTGGAGGCAAGCTTGGCTCGACTCGGAGATCTGCGCAAACCCGAGCGGTTCAGTCCCTCGTCGCACCTCGCGATCGCCACGCAACTCGGGTAGGCCGCCCGTGATAAGGTCGCGTGATGTCGATCCCGCGTTCGTCGAAAATCTGTAGCGTCTTCCTCGTCGCGCTGTTCTCCGCATGTGGAAGCCAGCCTGACGCCCGGACCGAACGAGCGGCCACCCCGACCGCGGCTCGTCGTGCGGATCCACCCGCAACCACGGTTCACGACGACACCAAGGCCCCAGGCACGAAGCCGGGGCCTGCTTCCGCGGAGACGACTCCCGGTCGCACGGCCGCAACGGATCCCGTCGCCGCGCGGGAAACAACGCGACCGGGCTCCGCACCGCCCAGCCCGGCCGGCCCCGGCGAGCCGCGGGCCCAAGCCGGCGTCGCTGCCAAAAACCCGCCCTCGGAGCCCCCGACTCAGCAAAAGACGCTCGACAAGCGCGTGGATGGGGCCGCGTGTGCCAGCGCGGCTCAGTGCCTCAGCGGGATCTGCGAAGGCCAAGGCTGTGACGATGGGGCACTCGGCGTATGCCAACCGAAGAACCGCGTTTGCACCATGGACCTCGTGCCGTACTGCGACTGCGCGAACGTGACGTTTCAGTCGTCAAGCGGCTGCCCTCGCCGCCGTTACGCGAAGCGAGGTGCGTGCGAAGAGAAAGCGGACTAGACCGGATCCGTGGGACCGTGGCCGGTGCAGGCGCGCGGCTCGACCGGGGCCCGAGAAGACGGACCGGGGCTCGGTTCGCCCAAACGCGATCTAGGGCGCGGAACAACGGGAGGGTCGCAACGCTACCGAGAGACCCGATACGCTCGCGTCACAAGGTTCCCGCTGGCGTCGCGGACCCGAATGACCAACCGGTGATGACCGGCCGTCAGCGAGGGCAAGACGAGCTCGAACGGTTCGCGCCCGCTGTCGAACAATCCGTCGCGCGGACTGGCGGAACGAAACGCCTTGCCGTCGATCGAGTAGCTGACATCGTGCACATGGCTGCCGGCGTCGGTCGCAACGCCCTTGACCTTTTTCGCCTGCACGACCACCCCGGTCAAGCCGGGTCGCGTGCGATCGACCACAAACGGCTGCGATCGCAGCTCGTCGGTGCGGGCTCGCAGCGTGCCGTTGGTCGGTTCATCGCTGGCACTCACCGCGACCTCGTACGTGCCGTCGGGAATGGTCTCGAGGTCGAGGGTGTACTCCGTCTTGGTCACCGGCTCGTCCTCGTTGAGATGCATCCACTCCCGCTCGCTGCCGCCCGCGGGACGAATACGGACGTCGTACACGAGATCGTCGTCATCTCGAGCATCGGCATCCCAGTCGATCGTGGCCTCCGCGTCTGGCTCCTCGTTGTCATCGAGATCGAACTTCGGCGGACGCACGGCGACACGCTTGAGCAGCGGCGCGAGGTTTTGCGGCGCATAGAACAACGTAACGTCACGCAGCTCGGCCGTCGGCTCGGCCAAGGTGAACTCGAGCTGGACATAGCGGCGCCGGGGTAGGGTCACCGCGCCGCGTCGACCGTCCCCCTTGGGCGTCAATGTCACGGGGGCCCACTTGGTCCAACGCTTGTCCGGTTCGTCGGTGGGACCCGACCGCGCCCGCAGTCGCAGATCTCCCCGACCCCGCACAGCCACCGTTCCGAAGGTCGCCGGCTGTTCCGCATCGAGCACCTCGGTCACGAACTTGGCTCGTTTCGCGGGCGCGGCGTTGAGATGGTACACGGCCGCCCCGTCTGCCGTCGTGGCCAGCACACGTCCCCCGCGAATGGGACAAAGCGCCGATGCAGTGCGTTCTTGGAGGTCCGCCACCGTCGACACATGACGCAACCCTCGCGCGCGATAGATTCGGGCCCCGCTCGATGAAGCCACCAGCGCACTGGCCCGGTCCCCGGTGGTGACGACGTCGGTGAAGTACTGCTTGTCTCGGCTCAACCACCGCTCCCACGTCGCCTCCATCGCGCGGGATAAATCGAGCTTGCGCCCGAGATCGACGTGATAAAGGGAACCTCTCGCCGACGGGGGTTTGTCCGAAACGTCGTCGTCGGTGGCCGGCGCGGCACTGACCGCGGCCACGTTCATGCCGCGAAGCATACCATCCAACGACCCCACGCCGCGGCCCTTGAACCGGTTCACGACGACGAGCAATCCCGTCTCCGTGCGCGCCAAAGCTCGGACCTCGGTGCCTTGGAACTCCTTGAGCAAAGCGCCGTCTTTGTCCCCGGTGACTTCGTAGATCCGGGCCTTTTGCGACGTCCCCACGACCAAGCGCTTGCCGACTCGCAGCATGCTCAGAACGCTCTTTTCGGGCGCGTCGAAGATCACCTTGGGGTCCTTGCCGGCGAACGTCAGGGAGTAGACCTGCCCGTAAGGACCGGTCGCCGCGACCAGCCGACCGCGATACACCCCCAACGCCCAGATCTGCTCGACGTCGAGGCGGGCGAACGCCGTGACCTTGCCGCTCGGGCTGACACGATGGATCTGCCCCCCCGGCAACGTGGCCGCCAAGATGTCGCCATTTTTGAGCCGCAGCATCGCCGACACCACCGCGCCCGGCAGCTTGGCGAGTTCGGTCACCGTTGGCGCCTTGCCCGGCCCACCGACTCGGACGCGCTGCAACGTCGCATCGCCCGAGGTCCCGACCACGGCGCCGCGGCCCGAAGCGACGCAGGCGAACACGGCGTCGGCCCCCACATCCGAACGAGCGGAGAGGTAGCCCACCGAGACCTTGCCGGAGGACTCGATCGCCGTGCCCTTCCCCTCGCCGTCATCAAAATCGTCGTAGGTCCCGAGGTTGAAGGTTCGGGTGCCCCCCGCGTAGACGCCACTTGGGCTTGCCCACACCAACAAGCCAAGGCCGGCGGCCAGCAGATAACGAGTCAGTCGATGCGATGCCATGCGCTTAGTCAATGAGGCGACGCTCCAAGACGTCGAGCTTGAGGCGGTGCTTGCCCGCGATCAGCGTAGGGGTTGCGATGACGCGTCGCGACATGTTCTTGAAGCGAATATCTTTCGAGGTCGCACCGCGCGTGGTCAACGTCTCGAGCACGCTGTCCGGCAGATCGGACAACAGGCCCTGCGGCGTCGAGAGGCCTTCGCTTTCGCGATACACCGTGGCCACGATGCTGCGCTCGGGATAGGTGGTTTCGATGGTGTCGATCAGATCGTCGAGTGTCTTGGGACGGGGCCGATAGGGCCGAGCCCCATCCCCGCCGACGACTTCGACCACCACCGTCTCGTCGGCGGCGTCGCTGGGGATCCGCAGTTTGACGGCCTGCGTGCGCGTACCGCCCAGCGGCTTGCGCAGCACGATGGCCAGCTCGACCAGTTCGCCGGGACGCACCTCTCCGCTGGTCAGCCGCACCTCCTCGATACGCTCGACCGGCGTGCCGTACTGAACCGTGGCCCGCTGCGACACGCCGCGCACTTGGGCGATCTCGAGATCATTGTCCATCAATGCGCCTAGCAGCACGATGGCGCGATGCCGGGCAACCGCGGCCGGCACGATCCCCCGCGGAAAGAACGTCTCCTCACGGAGACGAACGGTCCGCGGGCCACGAGAGGTCGTGACCGCAAGATCGTGCTGGACGACCGCGGTGCAAGCGACTCCGTCGGGCGCCGCCTCGTCCAGGGCATCGATGAGCAAAGTGGCTAACACATCGGGCGTCACGGCGGCGCTGCTGGCAATGCGGTGGTTGTACGAGCGCGAATCGAGACGACGCTCACCGCTGACCACGGTGGTCATCACGGGGATGGTCGGCGCGGTGATCGACGTACGCAACGCGATCGCCGGCTGTCGATCCTGAATCATCGTGCCGCGTACCTGGCGGGGACTCGACAACTTGATCGAGCGCGAGCGGCTGGGAATGATCACGTGGACTTGAGCGTCGGCGATGGGAAGATTGGTCGGGCCCAGGCTCGACATCGGGTGGCCGAAGGCCAGCATTCGCTGACCGGTCGCCCCCCCCACCCAAGTGACGGTCCCGTTGGGGGCGACCGAGCTGTCTCCCGACGCAAGGACGACCGAGACCGAGTCACCAGGTCGCCAGGTCTTGGCCGCGGGCCCGGCGTTGTCCGGGCGCCGCCGAGCCTGGCCACCGCCGCCGCGTGCGGGCTGCAGCCCCAACGCTTCGCTGATGTAGCCCGTCGCCGCCGGCCCCAGCCCCCCGACCGAAAGAGGTACGCCGAGCGGCTCGAGCCCCACCGCCTCGGGCCGCTCGTTCGCGCGTTGCCTCGGCGGCAGCGGGCTGCGCCCCAGTCCCAAGATCTCGTCGGCCCACGCCGCGGAGCCATGTCGTGCGCGCCGCGAGACCGCCCCGGGAACCACTTCGGGCCGGTACGGGAGTTTGTCGATCTCGAGCATGTTGGCGATGGGCGTGATCCCGCCGATGGGGTCTTTGTTGCTTCGCCACCCGTAGGCCAAAGCGCCCAGCAGCTTGTCCCCGATGTAGATCGGGCTTCCGCTCATCCCCGCGACAATGCCGCTGTGCTCCAGCCGCGGATCGAGAGCCCGAAACAAGATGAGATCCTGACGGGGCAAATAGGCCGGGATCACATCGATGATCTCGATGGCAAACGGCTCCGGCTCCGTGCCTGAGAACACGGTGTACGCGGTGCCCTTCATCCCTGGCCGCACCTCGTCAACCGGCATGGTGGCGATGGGTTTCGCCGCCGAGGCCCGTGACTCGGCCCGGCCCCCCAACCCCAGGAGGGCTGCGACCAGCCCCAGCGCACACCGTCGTCGAGCGGTTCGCCACCACGGCGGGCTTAAAGCGTCTCGTTGGAGCGGATCCAAGTGGCCAACGATAGCACGCGCGCCCGAGCCATTGTCGGCCGCGACGACGGGCAGGTCCGGCCCTTCGCGCAGCACCGTCTCAACGGGCCAGGGTCGCGCCGACGTGCACCACGGCGGGTCCCAAGGCCTGTCCGGTCCACCGTTCACCGTGGTCGCCCGCCCGACCGCGACGCCGAGATGGCCGCAGAAACCCGGCGGTTTCTTCGGCACGAGGCTTGTAATCGACATCGGCGTGCCCCTGCCGATTGCCGACGTGATGCCCCAAGAACGCCCCCGCGAACGGATGCTGCTGTATGGCGCACAAGCGCTGTCGGACGTGGAGTTGATCGCCTTGTTGGTCGGCGGTGGTCGAGCGTTGATGCGAGCCGCGGTGGTGCTCGACGGAGTCGGAGGCCTCCCCGGCCTCGCCGATCCGTGCCCCCACGAACTCGCGAAGATCCCCGGCATGGGTGACGCCTCATCGACCGCGTTGGTCGCGGCGATCGAGCTCTCGCGTCGCCTTGGGAGGCTGCGGTTGCCGTACGGCAAACGCCTGCGCGATCCGGCGGCGGTCACCGACTTCGTGCGCGGCCATCTTCGCGGCGCACGACAAGAAGTCTTTGTCGTCGTGGGTCTCGACGCCCGTCAGCGGGTTCGTCTGGTCCGACAAGTCGGCTTGGGCTCCCTGGCGCATGTCGACGTCCACCCGCGCGAGGTCTTTCGACCGCTGTTGCGAGCCGGCGTACACTCGGCCATCTTGGTCCACAACCATCCGTCTGGCGAAGCCGAACCCAGCCTCGCGGACGTGGAACTCACCGAACGGTTGGCGGCGGTGGGCCAGCTCGTCGGCATCCGGGTGCTCGATCACCTTGTCGTCAGTGACTTCGGCTCGACCTCGCTGGCAGCGGCGGGGCTTTTGCCCACATCACCGTAGATCGGCACCGCCAAACTGGCCGAAACGACCCAAACCCCTACCCGGCCAACCCCGAACCAGATCGGCCGAGGCCTTCAACTGCGACGAGCCTCGCCGCCTCGCCCAAAACGTGACCACGAGGCGCCTCCAGCGTCAGATGAATTCCCGGGCGCAGTGACACGGACCGCGAAATAGATGAGCCACGCACCAGATGTGCGATGACTCGCCAGGCGACGTCCAACGTGGACAACATCGGCAACCCATGTTCCCGGTGGACTTGGCGTCGGTGCAGCGAATGGTTTGTAGCCCGCAAGACTTTCACGGGCGGCGTGCTGAGACTGCGGCGAGGTCTCACAACAAAACTGGATCAGCCCACCTCGACGCACAGTTTTGTCACCACGCCCCTTCCAAATCTCCGTACGCTTGCTATCACTGCGTCGTGCTGATCCTCGGCAAACGGGGTCGCGGGACATTGGGCCGGCGCCTCGTCCGCGTGTTTTCGCGCCACTATCCTCGGGCCCGTGCTGTGGCGCGCCCGCTCGGAATCTGTAGCGGCCTGCTCGTCACCTCGACGTGTCTCAGCGCCCCGCCACAGCCGATCGCCACCCACGACGCGCCGCAAGCCCCCCGCGAGGACCTTGAACCCGAGGTCACCCCCAGCGCTGAGCCCGTGTCTGAACCCGAACCGGAGTCCGGACTCGACGCGGCGGAGATCTCTGACGGGTTCGTCGTCGATGACGACGGGTGGATCCATTTCGACTACAACTACCAACCACCGCAGCCGCCCGAGCCCCGCATCGTGACGTACGCGGCGATGTCCGGCGAAGACCTCACGAGCATCGCAACGCGCTTCGGTACCACCGAAGCCGCGATCATCGAGCGCAACGGACTCGAACCCGAGCTGGTCACGCTTGAGTCACCGCGCAAACTCGAGATCTTGGCCACCGAATTCCAAGCGCCCCGCTTGCACTTTCGCTATCGAGTACGGGCGGAAGAGACGTGGGAAGATGTGGCCACCGCGTTCGACGTCCCCCTCGACACCCTCAAAGCGTTCAACGGCCAACGCCCCCGGACCCTGCGCAAAGGTCACCGCATCAAGATCTGGGTCGATTCGGCGATCCCGAAGTACGGCGAAAGCCTCGAGCATCCCCCAAGCCTCGACTTCGAGGTCCCCAAGTGGGGTCAATCGCTCGGCGGCGTGAAGTGGGGACGCCTCAAAAACGGGATCGAGCTCCCCGACAGTCCCCTGTACACCAAGCGTCAACCCAAAACCTCGTGGGGATCGACCCACGCCATCACGGTGATCATGCGTTCGATCGCGGTGTTTCGCCACGAGACGGGGTTCGAAGGCGAACTGCTGCTCGGCAGCATCAGCAAAAAGCGCGGCGGCAAGTTCCCGCCCCACCGTTCGCATCGCTCCGGCCGCGACGTCGACGTCGGGCTTCCGGCGTTTCCCGGGTTCCCCGAGGGGACCCGAGCTCGAGCCGGACGCGTGGACTGGGGTGCAACCTGGGCCTTGCTGCAGTCGTTTATTCGCAGCGGCGAGATTCGCTACATCTTCCTGTCCTACGGGCTCCAGCGGCGCCTACACGAAGCCGCCGTGCAAATGGGGGCCAGCGACGAAGAGCTTGACGAGCTCATCCAGTGGCCCCACGGACGCGACTCGACTCGAGGCGTGATTCGAGACGCGCACGGTCACGACACGCACGTTCACATCCGTATCGGTTGCGGCCCGAACGAGCCTAAGTGCTACGACCCGCAGTAGCAGGGAGAGAGGCGACGACGGCTGGGCGCGGGCGCTGACGACTGGCCGCCTCGCCCACTTGTCTTCGCGCTAGGCGGCCAACGGGGCCGATCGATCTTCGGCCAGGATTGCCGCGCGTAGCGAACTCAACGAGCTCAGGTACCCGATCAGCGAGTCGTGCCGATCGGGCTCCAGTAGCGCAAAGTCACGAATGAGCATATCGACGTCGACCTCGACCGACGCTTCACAAAGCAAGGCGTGGCCGCCAAAATCGATCTCCCATACTCGATGACGGCCGCCATCCGCTCGATGCACACGAGCCTGATCGTACGAAGGGTAGGTGTTCGGCGTGGCGATCACCAACTCGGGTTCCACCCCGTAGTGATCGCGAAATGCCGCAACGAAGCGGCGCTTGACCGCCCCCATCGCGATGTTGCATAGCTCGCCGATCGACGACAACAGATGGTCCGCGCCGTGGTGCGGCGGCTCGACGCCCAGCAATCGATCCGTGATCACCCGGGCCGTGGTGGACGAGAAGTGGCAACGCAGATACGAGCGAACGCCCACCATCTCGGCCGAGATTTCCGATACCCAATGGTCGAAGCTCAGATCGGTCGATCGATCGACATAGCGCACGTTGGTTTCGAGGATACCCACGAAGTTTCGCAACTGACGCTGGAGGCTGGCCACGATCGCCTGGTGCAAGACCTCGCGTAGGACCCGACGAATCGTCTCTCGGTCCATAGGAGCGTCGCCTCCAATGTCGGGTACCGAACTCATGCCGCGTGCTGCCGAATATGTCCGCAAAATTTGGTGATGTCGAGAGGCTTGAGTAGCCACTCGTCCACCCCGTAGCTCAGACACCTCGCCCGAAGCGACTCATTCTCCTCGGTGGTCACCATGTAGATAGTCGTCGACGCGATGCGGTCTGGCCATCGTACCGACATCATGCGTAGCATCGTCGGTCCGTCCATCACAGGCATGTGCACATCGACGATCATCTGCCGAATATCGATATGAGCTTCGAACAGTTTCAGGCCCACTGCGCCATTTTCGGCTTGCAGAACGTCGTAGTCCTCAGTCAAGCCGTGCCGCGCCAAGCCGCGAGCTACAAGGGCCCGCGAGATGGCTTGGTCGTCGACGATCAGTATCTTCGGCTTCATGGCACCTCACCAAAACCAGTGGCAGCCCGTACGATTCGTGCATCGACTGGAAGCGTTGGAACCTTTACGTCGATTTCCTGGTAGAGGCGACCTCGATTCGGAGCCGCGCGCCCGATCCAGGCCCGAAATGGGGCGCCCGGTCATTCTGACGCCGCCCCACCGAGCCCATGTCGGGCGATCGATGCGTTCGCTGGCGCCAACCCGCAGCCACGCGCCGCGGGCTTCACCCCCAGCCGGCCATCTCCCGGGCTCAGACCGACAGCCGGCCGAGGTGCGTCAGGCCGCTCGCCACCGCCACGTCCCGATGCGGAGTGAAATCAATACTCGGCCAAAATAGGGTCTTTTCGAACAGTTGCCGGAGTTTGGCCCAATGGTACCTAGATGGCGCGGGGGGACTGACTCCACCCGAGAGGAATCAATTTCTGATGAAGAAGCTCACAGCTTGTCTCTTCGGGGCAGTTCTGCTCGCCGGCTGTGCCGACGATGACCCCGACAACGGCTCCAACAAAGGTGAAGTCGACCGAACCGCTCTCGAAGATGGACTGAGCATTACGCTCGCCGCTGAGGTGGGCTCCGTGGTCGTACCCTTCTCGTATCCCGTGCCGAGCGCGGATGACTCCGACCTGCAAAGCGCGCTGTCGGCGTCCGTCAGCCTGGTCGTTCGCAACGACAGCTCGGGAGCGACCGCGAACCTGATGTCGGGAGCCTTGGTCAACGCCACGCCGACGGCATCCGGGCAGTACGCCGTCGCCCTCAATGAAACGCGCGATGAGCTGACCGTCACGTTCTTCAACGAGACCGGCGCGGGTCAGTCGCTGACCATGGCCGGCTCGTACACGGCGACGCTGAGCGTCGCCACGAACGACTATGTTGAGTCGTTGGGCACGACCGCGGTCGACGTCTTCATTCAGTAGGTCGCGTTGATCCCCCGCGCCCGCTCGCGCTCGAAAGGGGGTGTGACCCGCCAAGGGCACACCTCGCTTCCGTGCGCGTGCGTGTTCGTCTTGACGGGCGCGTGGGGGATGTGGGGGATACCGTCAAGCCAGGCCGCGAGTGGAGCTCTCGCGCCCGCGGCCCCGCACGTCGATCGCTCCCAACGGCCGAGTCCCACGGACGAACACGAGGCCGCAAACAACCCGGGATCCGCCGATCCGACGGGGGGCGCCCAGCACCCTCCGGCCGCCTCCGTTCGCCATTCAGCGGCCCTTCACCAACAGCGAGCATCGCTGCGTTCGCCCCCCGAACCGGTCACGACGTCGCCAGCCGACACCGAAACGGCCGGATGCCGACGCGAGCCCATCGCACCGGGAACGGCGATCCCCGATCTCGGCCGGGTCCGTTGGCGGCGCCCTCCGTGCGAACGCCCTGTGGCCGCGTCCTCCAGTGCGAGCGGCATCTACTTGCCGGCCGCCTTGGTGCAAGGTTCCCAGTCGCTTTGGACGCTGCGGCCCGAGTTGGCTTGGCAAGCCGCCCTGCATCGCCACGTATCGCTCGGAGGCGCGAGTGCCTCCGCGATCTACCAAACCTCCAACGCTCGCTTGCGGGTGCACGACCACGCGATCGCGATGGCGACGAGCCCCGGGCGCGGCGGGCTCGACCCGCGTCACGCCGACCGCCTCGCGGTCGCGTTCTCCACCCACCGTCTCGTGCTCCTGCGCATCCGGGAAGACGGCACGTGGCAAGACTTTCACGTCGGAGGCGTACGCGACACGATCGTTCGACTAAGCTATGGGATGGAGCACCAAACCAGCCCGCGGATTCGCGTGGCTTGGCAGGTGCGTCCCGGCTTCGCGTGGGTGTTTCTCTCGACCCAGCGCTTGCTGCAGGTGGCGACACGCGTCAGCTTCCATCCTCGCCCTACCCACGAGATCGCGCTGCTGATCACGGGGCATGGAGTCCACCGCGACCGCAGACAGTTCGGCAGCCATGATATCCCGCGCGCCAGCCTGCATGGCGAGGTTGGCTTGACCTGGTCGTGGTTGTCGTCCCGCGGCGTGGGACTGCGTGTGTCTGGTCGCGCGTTGTCCTCGTTCCTCAGCGGAGAGGCGCCACTTTACGAAGTGCGCGAGGAAACGCTGCGAACCCCGTACGCGGAAGCGAGCGCGGGCCTGTTGCTCGCTTGGTAGCGAAGCTGCGGTCGACCGCGAACTAGGCGGCCGGCTCGACGGGGCGACCGTCCGCCGTGGGCCGATGGAGATCACTGCCCACCTCGTCGATGTACCCGCGTCGCCGCAGCCACGCGATGAACGTACCCCGCGGCCCGACGCCGGGCAGGTTCGCCCGACCGACGGTCCGGTTGACCTGGAATCGCACGCCAGCGCACCGCAGATCCTCCACCAGCTCTCGTCCTGCACTGCCGCGCAGGTAACCGTAGCGTTCTACATGGGCCATCAACGGCGTGTACCCGCGTTGCCCCAAAGCCGCGCAGACCTCGAATAGGCCCGCAGGGACTTCAGCTCCGGTAAACGTTTCGAACAGGACGTAGCGCTCCGGGCCAAAGCAGATCACACGCTCGTTTGCGATGCGCTCGAGCAGCGTGTCGTCGAGATAGTGCTCGGCTCCCAGCTCGAGTTCGACGGACAAACCTGACGTGGCAGCGGCGGCCCGAAGTTCGTCGAAGGCGACGCGCAACGGTTCGGGCTCATTGGGAAACCGTGCGGGAAAGATGTGCGGCGTGGCGATAATCCGCTCGACGCCCGCCGCCTGCAACAGCGCGAGCATCTCGAGCGACTCGGGCAGGTTTCGGCTGCCATCGTCCACCCCCGGAATCACGTGGCTATGACAGTCACGCGGCCGCAGTTCGAGCGGCGCTTCGCCTTGCGAGTCCTGCTTGCGCCGAGACCATCCGAGCCAAGACAGCATCACGTCGGCATATGGTCTCGACCGCGGTTCAAGGCTACGTGCGCCGCCGCCCGCAAACCGCCCTCGCGGTGGCCCGCCGCCGTACCACCGCGAGCCGCAGTGACCGCCGGCGGTCCGCCTCACACCCGCCGGACGCGTGCGCTACCGTGCGGGGCATGTCGACTGACCCGCCGGATCGTCCCCCGCCATCCGGCTCGGGAATGAACGCCGATCCTCGATACGACCACGCGACCCGATTGGCCCTGGCGGTGGGGCTGGCGACGGCCAGCTGCCGAGAACCGCCGAGCGATCCCCCACCTGCCCCGCCGAGCGCCGGCTCGCCGCGCGGAGACTCCCCGATGCATGAACCCTCCCCGACGTCTGCCCTACCCGGCGGCTCACCGAGAGACGATGCGACACAAGCTCGGCTCCACGCCGGCGTCGCGAGCAAAGGTTCCGACTACCGGCCTCGCACCCGCCATCTCGACGCCGACGGCCGCCCCAAGTTCACCAATCGACTGATCCTCGAGACCAGCCCGTACCTGCTCCAGCACGCCCACAACCCCGTCGACTGGTATCCGTGGGGCGACGCCGCCTTTGAACGCGCCAAACGAGAGAACAAGCCGGTCTTGCTCTCCATCGGCTACTCCACCTGTCACTGGTGCCATGTGATGGAGCGCGAATCGTTCGAGGACCTCGAGATCGCCGCCTACATCAACGAGCATTACATCGCCGTCAAGGTCGACCGGGAGGAGCGGCCCGACGTGGACGACGTGTACATGACCGCCGTACAGATGCTCACGGGCCGAGGGGGGTGGCCACTGACCACGATCCTCACCCCCGCGCGCGAGCCATTTTTTGCCGGCACCTACTTCCCGCCCCGAGACGGCGCCCGTGGCCAACGCCGGGGCTTTCTCGGCATCCTCAAAGGGTTGGCCGAAAGCTTCGCCCAACAACCGGACCGCGTACTCGCCCGTGCGGCGCAGGTGAGTCGACACCTGGCTCAGCGCTCCACCACCGCGCCAGATGACGCGGGCATTCCCGGTGACGACGCGATTCGACGCATCGTCGCCGGCATCGCATCACGCTACGACGAGACCTGGGGCGGCTTCGGGTCCGCTCCGAAGTTTCCGCGACCCGTCGTGCATCAACTGCTGCTGCGCCACGGCCGAAGGGCGAACGATCGTCGGTCGGTCGCGATGGTGGCCGCCACATTGCGCCACATGGCGGCCGGCGGCATCCGAGACCACATCGGCGGTGGATTTCACCGCTACTCCACCGATCGCCGCTGGCTCGTCCCGCATTTCGAAAAAATGCTGTACGACAATGCGCAACTGGCTGTCGCCTACGTCCACGCGTGGCAAGCGACCCAGGACTCACAGCTCGCAGCCATTGCGATCGAGACTCTCGACTACCTGCGTCGCGACATGCGGGCCCCCGACGGCGGGTTCTACTCGGCCACCGATGCCGACAGCCCGGTACCGGGTCGAGCCGACGACCACGAGGAAGGTCTGTTTTTCACCTGGAGCCCAGCCGAGCTGGCGCAGGTCCTCGATACGGCCGAGCTCGCCGCTGTCGTCGCCTACTACGGGGTCACCGACGCAGGTCACTACGAGGGACGCAACATCTTGCATATCCCGCGACCGGCCGAAGACGTCGCGAAGACCCTCGACCAAAGCCCGCGGCAGCTTCAAGCCACCATCGCATCGGCCCGCGAGAAACTCTATGCCGCCCGCAGCCATCGGCCCCCGCCATTGCGCGACGAGAAGGTCTTGACCTCGTGGAACGGCCTGGCCGTCTCCGCGTTCGCCATCGCCGGCTTCGCCCTTGACCGCCCCGAGTACGTCGAGCAAGCCGCCCAAACGGCGCGGTTTTTGCTGACCAAGCTGCGCGACCGCGACGGACGATTGCTTCGCAGCTACAACGAACGCACCGCCCGGCATCCCGCCGTGCTCGACGACTACGCCTTTCTCATCGCGGGGCTGTTGGATCTGTACGAGGCCAGCTCGGATCCTCAGTGGCTCCGTGACGCGCTGGCTCTACAACAGCAGCAGGACCGCGACTTTCTCGACGCCGCGGCCGGTGGATACTTCCTGACGGGGAAAGACGCCGAGCGGTTGTTGGTCCGTCAGAAACCGGACTACGACGGCGCCGAGCCGTCCGGCAACTCGGTCGCCGCTCACAACCTGTTACGCCTGGCCGAACTGACCGGCCGTGATGGTCTTCGGCGCACCGCAGAGCGCTTGCTTGCATCGCAGTCCGCCGCCCTCAACCAGCGCGGAATCGCGGTTCCGCTGCTCGCCGCCGCGCTGGATTTCCAGCAAGATCGCCCGCTGCAGGTGTTTATTGTGAGCCGCGAAGCGGCGGACGCGAAGGCGCTGACAGACGAACTACGACGCCAGTATCTGCCGAACCGTGTGATTTCGATCGTCACTGAGTCGGACATCAACGACCGACTGGCGCTCGTTCCCGGACTCGAGGACAAGCGAGCCCGCGGGGGTCGAGCCACCGCCTACGTCTGCGAGCAGCAAGTCTGCCAAAAGCCAACAGTCGACAGTAACGAGCTACTCCGGCAGCTGGAGCGCGTTACTCCTTACACTGACCAATAGCATTGTAAGCCGAACTGTCGTTTCGCCGGTCTATGGGGAACGGTCGCCGCTGCCCGAGCTTATTCACGTGGTGAAGCGATCGCGCCGTTGCGAGCCGACGCTCGGCCCGAGGCGGACCACCCTCGTCGCGCCACGGTCCAGCGCGGTGCGTCCGCAATGGTCGACGCCCCGCAACCACAGACAGGGATCCAACCGTTTGTCGTTGATCTCGCATCGGCCACGCATGTCCTTGAGCTGGCGCCTCTCCACGCCGCACCTCGATTCGCAGTCACCGGCCAACTGGCCGCACAGCCGCGCTATATGCATCAACACCATCATGCACCTGTCCTCTGTCATCCTGTTCTCGGGTGTTGCGTCCGCCGTGTCACTTGGCTGTGCGGGCGACGACCCCTGGTCCTCTGACTCCAACCAAAACTTCGAGAGCCGCAGCCACGAGCTCTCCGACGACGCCCTCGACTCCTTGCTCGCCGACGACGAGCTGGGTGCAGCGGCCCACGCCCCGGTTGCGTCGGTGGCCGGAGGCTACGATGACGCGCGAGCAAGCGAACGCGCTTCCGCCGAGCAACGCCACTGTCGACGCCGGGTCCGGCGGTTGCGCCGGATCATCGGCGACCAAGACTACGAGCTTGCCGAAGCCCCGTACGTACGACCGAGCCTGTTTGTTCTAGGACAAGCGCTGGCGTTCGACAAAGAACTCAGCGGCAACCGCAACATCTCGTGCATGAGCTGCCACCACCCGACGCTCGCCACCATGGATGACCGGCACCTGCCGCTTGGTCAAGGCGGCATCGGACTTGGCATCGATCGACGCGGCGGCGATGTGATCCCCCGCAACGCTCCGGCCCTGTTCAACATGGCAGCCCACAAGACGATGTTTTGGGACAGCCGGGTGGCGTTGAACGACCGAGGGCAGCTCGTCACCCCCGCCGGGGCCGAGCTAACCCCCGAGATGCAAGAGACGTTCGAGTTTGGGGTCGTTTCAGCTCAGGCGATGTTCCCGGTGACGTCGAACGAAGAAATGGCCGGCCACCCCGGTGACAACGAAATCGCAGACGCGGCCAGCGTCACGCAGGTGTGGGAACGGCTCATGTTGCGACTGGGCCAGATCCCGACCTACCGCTATCTGTTCGAGAACGCCTACCCCGGCACCTCGTTCGACGACATGACCTTTGCACACGCCGCCAACGCGATCGCAGGATTCGAGGTCGCCGCCTTCACGCTGACCGAGAGCCCGTGGGATCGTTTCGTGCGCGGTGACAACGACGCGTTGACCCACGCTGAGGTGCGCGGCGCCCTGGCCTTCTTCGACGCTGGGTGCAACAACTGTCACGGTGGCGCGATGTTTTCGGACTTCGAGCACCACAATACCGGCCAACCTCAGTTCGGCCCCGGCAAAGGAGCCGGACAGGGCGGTTTCGACGATTTCGGTCGCGCCGGCGTGACCCATGACAGCGACGATTTGTACCGGTTTCGCACGCCTTCCCTGCGCAACGTGGAACTCACCGCTCCGTACGGACATACGGGTGCCATGCGCTCCCTCGAGGCGTTTGTTGGACACTACAGCTATCCTGAGACGTCGCTGCGCGAGTACGACATCGTGGCTCAAGTCAACGAGCGCCACTTGTGGTCCACCCAGGTCGACAACGTCGAAGCCGTGCTCGAGCGACTCGATCCAGCCGTCTTGGAACTACGGCGGATTCGGCCGCGACGCATCGCGTCGTTTCTTCGCACGCTGACCGCCGACGATGCCGATGCGCTCGACGAGTTCGTCCCGCCGTTGGTGCCCAGCGGACTGCCGGTGGCCGACTAACCGAGCGCCGGCGCGGGTGCACTCGAACAGCTCATCCCCCGGTGGGGCTGACCGAACGGCCGCTGGCCGACTCCACGAGCACCGGCGCGGATGCACTCGAACTGTCCATCCCGCCGTAGCGTGCCCACCGAGCCGAGCCCGTGGGTGAAATCGGCGCGGACGACTGCGCCCTACGCCAAGACCTTGCCGCACGAGCGGCAATGGGGAGGCGTGCGGCAGCGCTCGATGATCGGCCCGAGGCCGGAAGCGACGGCGATCGACGCCAGCAACACATTCACCGGTGCCGCGGGTCCCGTCAGCAACATCATAAACCCAAGCGGCATCGCGAATGCGACGACGAGAACGACCGCGAGTTTCCACGCGCCGGATGGCGTAACAACGCTGAGGGGCTCATGACAGGCCGGGCAGATCGAAGGCGAAGACGACATAGATACTCTCTCGGCGCGCGGACTATACCCCATCGACTCCCGGCTCGCGACGCGCTTTTCGCCCAGCCGGAGCGTCGCGTCCGCGCACTCGCGGACCGACGCGAACGGGCCATTTGTGGCAGATGCCGCCACCCTCGGCCCAGCCAGAGTCATCGCGCACCGTCGTGAACAACGCCGTGCGCGACGTGGGGCGCCGATCCGACCAAGTGAAAAGATCTCGAGGTGACGAGGGGCCGGTCGATCGCTCCGCGAAATTCGCGCTACCTGCCCGGCGCGGCCCACCTCTCGTTCGCCTACCGCACCGCGCCGGAGCGGTGAGCCGGGTCGACCACCGCCCGCGTTGTCGAACCTAGCCCGAGCCGGTGGGCCAACGTTCGTCGAGGACCCGGCGCCAGGCGTCGGGGACCTCCGGGGATCGCAACTTGGCCTTCATGAACAGCATGCGCGCCGCCAACCGATCGAAAAACGCCGCCAACACGCGGGCCGGACCCGGGCCCTCGGCCAACGCGACCACCCGGATCACCGCGTCCAACGTGCTGAGCCGGGACGGATCGTTGGTCGTGCGCACGCCCCAATGGGTGGGAGGACCCGGCGGCAAGCTCAGGCACGGCAACGTTGAGACCACCGGAACCCGTCGACTCATCCGAGAGCACTGAGCCCAGGTGCCATCGAGCACGACGACGGCCTGGCTGCGGTCGCGCGCTCGCCAGCTCGCGTGCTGCAGCTCGGTGGCGTCTTCGCGCGGGAACAAGAGATGATAGTCGGTACCCGGGTCAAGCAAGGGCCCGGGGTCGAAGGGCTCGCCCCGCACTGCGTAGCGCAGCAGCTCGGCGTTGCGCAGCAGCATCGGAACCAAGCGCCCCGTGTTCGTGGGCTTGTTCCGCTCGTGATTGTTTTGCACCACGACGATTCGCGTACGAAGCTCGAGACGGGGCATCTCGTCGCATAGACACAACTCCAGGTGCAAACCACAACCGCCGCAGCGCGGCCGGGCGAAACTTCGCGCCCCCATCAGACGAACTCGGCCAACCCGCGTCGAACCGCTGAACGCACGCACTCCGGAAATAGGGCGCGACAGTGGACGAAGCGTTCACGGCGAAGTCCGCGAAGTACGGGCGACGCGTCAACCAATCGCTCTCGACGCGCGCCCCCGTGCAAGACGACCAGGCTTTCGTCATCGTCCTCACACGCGTGAATCTCCACTCGGTCGATACGCGCGTAGTAATCCGGGTCGAGCCCCTCCCGCCGCACGATCTCGGACAACTGGGCTTCGGCGAGTGCAACGTCAACATCGGGTCGCAAACTCATGGTTTTGAACAACCGGCGCGAACGCAGGCGCTCGGCCAGATCTCCAGCCACGGGATCGGATCCATTCGACCAAGTCGCCAATGCCACCTCCAGCAGATGGTCGTCCAGCTCCAAGTAGCGTTGCGGGCTCAGCTCCCGCCCCGCCGCCGCATCGGCGAGTGCCGTGGGCGTGCCCGCCGGCGCACCGATTCGATGCAGCCGGCGAAACAACGACCGCATGACCGCGTCCGCGGCCCGGACGGCCTTGTGCAGGTAGACCTGACGATACATGTACAGTCGCGCCAAAAAGTAGCCCTCGACCGCCGTCAACCCCTTCTCACCGTCGACCGCCAACGTGGCGGGCGCACCCTCGGTGGCACAGTGCAAGCGCAACGACGCCAGCAGCCAGTCGAGATCGAGCAGGCCATACCTTACGCCCGTCATATAGCTGTCGCGCATCAGATAATCGCATCGATCGACATCGAACGTGCCCGAGACCGCACGGGCCAGATGGGCGATCGGATGCCGACCCCGCACCAATGCCGCGACTTCGCCCGGCATGGTCGCGTCGACGCCCACGAGCACTCGGTGGACCGACGTGCTCGGGTCACAGATCAGCGCCTCAGTCCACGCTTCATGCGAGCGCGCTTGGGGGACCACGTCTTCGAAGGTGTGGCTGTACGGCCCATGGCCGAGATCGTGCAACAGGGCCGCTGCCAACGCGACCAGGCCTGTTTCGGGTGCGATTCGGTCGTGGGCCGCCAACTGGCTCGATAACCCCCCCACGTGTTCCAGATAGCGACGCATGACGTAAGCCGAACCCACCGCGTGGGCGAACCGTGAATGCTCGCCTCCGGGGAAAGCGAGCGAAGCCAGCCCCAAGGCGCGAATTCGTCGCAGGCGCTGGACTTCAGGGGTATCCATCAAGTCCACTACCAAGCGCTCTTCAGCGCCGGTGAACGAGATGAGATGATGGACCGGATCGCGCAGGATCACGGGCCAAGCGTACACGCGACTGCGATTTTCTCCATGCTATGATCGTCGCGCTTTCGCGGCTGTACGAGTTGATGCCGACCTGCCCAAAATGTAGTCATGAGTGGGATGTTGAAGGCTCGCCTTTCGCCTCCAAATGCCCAGCCTGTGGCGCTCCGGTACTCGGAGCGGTCCCCGGAAGTCGGCCCGCGTCGTCCGGCCGCCCGATCCCGCCACCGCCCCCGCCGGGCGCAACCCCGCGGTCGCTGCGACGCAACCCGGAGGTCACGGCTGACCGGCGACCCAGCGTCGGAGCTGGATCGACGCCGCCGCGCCCACCGGGCCCCGTCGGGCACGACCCGGGCTCGGGCCGGCGCCCGACCACGTTGCACGGGATGCCCCTCCCGCTCCGCGATCCAACGGCCACCGCCCACGTGACCCAGGACTCCACCGCCGCCGCCCTTGAGCTCGACGACGACGCGATCGAACTCGAACCCAGCGAAGACGGGCCGGACCTCGCCCTCGAGCTGGGCGACGCGGGGGGCATGGACCCGACCCACCCCCCCGGCCGCACGGGATCGTCCGAGCCGGCGCTCCCCGGCATCTTCGACGACGACGAGATCGATGCCCCGCTGGCCCTCGACTCGCTGCCTCCAAACGGCGGCTCGCTAGAGCAAATACCGAGCGGGCACGGGGAACTCGACAGATCCGATTTTCCCGACCCCGCCACCCCGCGCAGCGCGGCACAACTGGATCTGCGGGCGCCAACCGAGCTCAAGGGCAACGAGAACCTCGACCTCCCCGCCCCCATCGGTTTGGGTGGGAACGACGACCTCGATCGACCGGCTCCCCCCGACCCTGGTGCCTTTGGCGACCTCGACCTCCCCGCCCCCGCCGACTTCCGGCACGACGCCGATCTCGACCTCCCCGCCCCCGCCGAACTGCGGGCCCATCGCGACCTCGACCTTCCCGGCCCCGGCGACCTCCGGCACGACGACGACCTCGACCTCCCGATGCCCGCCGAGCGGCGGACCCACGGCGGCGTGGACCTCCCCGTCCCCATCGATGGCGCGGACGTGCTCGATCTGCCCGCCCCGCTTGGCGGTCCCGTGGACGACGACGAACCGGGGCTCGACCTCCCCCTGCCCGAGACGTTGCCGCTGCCTGAGGCCGCGGGTGCGGCCTTCGATCCGGACCAGCCGGGATTGGGCCCCACCGACCCCGGCGCGACTCCGCGAATCGGCCACGCCGAGAGCCAGCAAAACAGCGAGGTCGCGCCGCTCGAAGCCTTGGAGCTCGACCTCCCGGTCGGCGAAACGGCGACACCGCCTCCGGATGAGGCCGGCCCGGCGAGCGGGAGTCATCCCGATCCGATGGAGGTGTTCTCTCGTCGAGCCACGCCGTCTCCGAGCAGCGGAGCACCACGTCGTAGTCGTCGCCCCCCCCTCTACGCGGCACTGGTCACCGTGCTCGCCTTGGGCGCGGGCGGTTTGCACTACGCGGGAGCCTTCGATGATCTCACGGAATCAGCGGGTCCGACGGTGCGACGAACCGCTCCCACGCCGACCACGACCGACGCCGCACCGGTGGCCTCGGCCGACGTGGTCGAGCCCAGCCCCGAGTTTGTCGCCAACCTCGATCGCGACACACCGGCGGGCTACCGGCAAGCGCTGGCGTTGGCCGAAAGCGAGGCCAACAACTTGGCTCGCGCTGAAGCGTCGCTGCTGCTCCACGCGCGCTACGGCCCCGATCGTGACGCTCGGGCCAAAGGCAAGGCCTGGCTCGCCCCTTTCGCTGGAACCGAGCACCCGGTCGCGCGTCGCGTCCGTGGGCTCGCGGCGTTGGTCGACGGCGACCTTGAGACCGCGAGTCGAGAACTCTCGGGTGAGGACGCCCGCACGCAGTTGTACCGAGCCTGGGTCGCCCTCGAGCGCCACGAGGCCGACCGCGCACGGGAACTGGCCCAACAGCTGGCCGATGCTGCCCCCACCAATGCGGCCGCGGAGCTGACCGCCCGGCTGGCGGAGGTTGCCCTCGATCCGCCGGCCGGATTCGAGGCGCTGCGGCAGTCGGTCCAGGCGCACCCGGAACACCCCCGACACGCGCTCGCGTTGGTCGAGCAGCTCGGCGCCCACGGTCGCTGGACCGAAGCAGAACGTGTCGCCGAAGCGATCAAGCCCGACGCGGCCTCGAGCCCGGAGCATCAAGCCGCGCAACTGGCTTTGCGAGCCAGTTTCGCTCGCCAACGCGGGGACGCAGCTGGTGCAAGCATCCAGTTGGACCAAGCCGACGCGGCCTCGCCTGGCTCGCGAGCGGCGAACATGGAGCGCGTACGCGTGGCGCTCGCGCAGCACGAGTACCGAGTCGCGTCGACGCAAGCCGATGCGTTGCTTCAACGTCACGCCGACGCGTACGACATCCAGCTCCTCGCGGCTGAAGTCGCCTTGCGTAAGGGGGAGGGCGATACCTGTCTCGCGGCGCTCGACCGAGCGGCGAAATTGCGCCCCCACGATCCGCGCGCTGACCATTTGCGGGGGTTGGTGCACAAGATGCGACGCGACTACCCGCAGGCCCGAGCGAGCTTCGCCGCCGCCCGCGAACACGACCCCCACTTTTGGCGCGCGACCGTGGATGAAGCCGAGGTGATCGCAGCGTCGGCCGACGTCGACGAGACGCTCGCGTTTCTCGACGAGCAACTCGCCGTCAGCCGCACCGGGGAGACGGGCCGCGCCAAATCGGCCCACGCCGCTTTGCTTCACAGCAAAGCCAAGCTCCTCGCCAACAAAGGCGACTTGACCCGCGCCCTCGAAGCACTCGCGGCCGCTCGCGAGGCTTACGACTATCACCACCCCGCCCTCGCGTTGCAGGCCGAACTGTTCACCCAAGCCGGGGCGCGAGATGGTGCCGACGCGGCACTACTCGAACTGTACAACCGCACCGGCGGCTACCCGGGGCTGGCGGGGCCTCTGGCGCGGGTGTTTCTGCAGCGAGGGCAATACGACGAGATCGACAAGTTGCTCGGCAACCGGCTCGAGCAGGACTCGGCCCCGGTCGAGCATCTGTTGATCGGCGCCCGGCTGGGGCTTCGCCGCGAACAGTACGATCGAGCCGCCGCCTTGGTCGACCGGGTGTTGACCCGCGACCAGGGCAACTGGGAGGCCCAGCTGGTTCGAGCCCTGATCGAGATGGATCAAGGTCACCACGCCGACGCCCTAGCCCGCCTTCAGCAAACCGAGCCCCCCCAACCCGACGCCGAGTGGGAGTTGACCCTGGGCAAGGCCTTCGCCTACGCGGGGCAGCCGAAGAAAGCGCTGGCCCGCTACAACCGGGCACGCAAGCTCGACCCCGCGAACGTCGAGGTCGCGGCGTTGTACGGCCGGTCGCTCGCGTACGCCGGTGCGGCGAAGAAAGCCATCGCCGTACTCGAGCCGTTGGCCGAGACCGAGCACGACTTTCCATTCGTGTTCTTGGCACTAGGGAAGGCGCACAACGATCTGGGGCGGAAGAAACGCGCCATCGCGGCGTTCCAGCGCGCCTACCGCGAGGATCCGGCGCTGTTCGACGCGTACTACTGGGAAGCGCGGCTGCTCGTCGACCGCAACGCCCACGCTCAAGCGGTGAGCGTGCTGCAACGCGGCCTCGAGCGGGCGCCGGAAGACACGGAGAACCTGGCCGAGGCGTATCGCCTTCTCGGGCGTTCGCACAAAGCGCTGGGCCGGCGACCGGATGCGAAGGCGGCCTACGGGAAGTACCTCGAGCTGGCGCCGGCGGGCGCGACCGGGCGGCGGGAGGCAGAAGTGGCGATCAAGCGGCTGTAAGGGGGTCGGTCCGGGCGGCCGCCCCCGACGTGGGGATGGCGGGGGTCCCGAGACGGCCGCTCCTCGGTTGTCAGTTGCTTGCGAGAGCGCGGCGTCGGCCTTGTCAGCGGCGAAGCAGCACCGCATACTCCCGGCCCACGGAGGAGTGGCCGAGCGGTCGAAGGCGGCGGACTTGAAATCCGTTGAGCCCTCACGGGTTCCCAGGGTTCGAATCCCTGCTCCTCCGC
>QKPP01000167.1 GCA_006508105.1 Myxococcales bacterium FL481
GAGCATGAGGCGGCTCATGGCTTCTCCGCCGGGCCGGATGTCGATGCCTTGAGTAACGGCGATGAAGCGAACTCCAGAGCTTTCCAGTTCGCGGAGGTTTGTGAGGAGGTCTAACGCGCTTCGGCCGAAACGATCTAGTTTCCAAACGAGAACAGCATCGATCATCCCTCGCCTTGCGAGGTGCATGATTTGAAGGAGGCCTGGTCGGTTGTTGTTTGCTCCGCTGCCCGTCTCTTCGATGTTCTTGGCGACGCGCATGCCTAGCCGAGCGGCGGCGTTGCGTAGCTCCTTCTGGGCGGCTGCAGCATCTTGGTCGGTGGTGCTGACGCGATGATATAGGGCTGCGCGGAGACGTGTCGTCATCCGCTCAAGGGTACGGCGTGTTGTTGGTCAGGGGGATCGAGTGTTCTTCTGGCGCCGTTTGGCCAGAAACTTGGTGAGCACGTCGTCGGCAATTCCGCCCTTGATCCACTCCCCATCCGGTGTTTGACGACGACGCTCGATCTCTTGTTGCCACTCGGCCTCGAAGAGGGGTCCGTTGCTCTCAGATCGCTCTTCTTCCTCAGGTCCGGGGCACATGAGGCGTAGTTTAGCAGTCGCCGTGGCGTTTGTGGCGCCCTGCACCGATAGCGGTGGTGGTAGCTGCCGTACGTCATGTTGACGTACGGCAGCTTGTACGTCATTATGGCGTACGGTGATAACCGATGTTCGGATCTCCGCCCGAGCTCAGAAGCAACTTCGCAAGGTTCCTGCCCACGTCGTGGGCAAGCTCTACGTGTGGGTCGAGCTCGTTGCTACCGATGGCCTCGAAGAGGCCAGGAAGATTCCTGGTTATCACGATGAGCCGCTTCGCGGTGATCGTGCTGGCCAGCGTTCGATTCGTCTCAACCGCGCCTATCGGGCATTCTACTCAATCATGAGCGATGGCACGGTGGAGTTCGTGTCCGTCGAGGAGGTGAACAAGCATGAGTACTAGCAAGCGAAAGAAGAACAGCGAGCATGTGGGTGCTCTTGCCTTTCTCAAGAAGCTGTCCGGTGGACCGCTTTCCTTTGGCGATGCTCTGCGTGCTGTTCGGGAGCGAGAGGGGCTAACGCAGGTTGCTCTCGCCGAGAGAATGGGGGTTGGTCGCCAGACCGTCTGCGATCTTGAGCATGGCCGTCGTTTACCGAGCCCTGGCCATGCGGCAAAGTACGCGAGGGCTCTACTGCATCACGAAGGGCAGTTCGTGCGGCTCGCCTTACAGGATCATGTGAGCAGGGCAGGTCTGAAGCTGAAGGTGAAGGTAGAAGCGGCCTAGGCGGCATGCTGTAGCACTGCGATGCCTACTTCTTACTGAGGGGGTGGTGAGCCGCAGTTTTTCCTTGGCTTACGGTTCCGGCGCGGTGGAGGAGCGCTACGCTGGCGCTAGTCTAGTCACCATCGTGTGTATGGAGCACCGGCGCAATAGCGCCGGCTCTCTGTGATCAGCATTTTTCGTACGTTGTGTTTTGTCCTCTCCCACAATTGCCGCAGGGTGGTAAGGTGTCAGAATCGTCATCTAGATTGACGGTCCAGTTGCATCTTGTGCAGCAGTAGCGGCCCTTGCCAGGTTTCTCACCGATATTGTATTTGGCTGACATGTGTTGAGACTATCGAGGTGTTTGTTGCTCAGCAACCGCCATTCTCTCCGCTGTATCAACTTAGGACTGAGTGAGCGGGCGAAGTCGCTCTGACATGTAATCGCTGCTTGGAAAGGTGTTGAACACGTAGTCGACGCATGCGGTTCCGTCGACGCCTTTCCCAGATGTGATGAAAACGAGCTGCCAGTGAGCGCCAGATCGCTCGCGTGGAACCACTTGATTCCGGAGCTTAAAATCAGCAGCGCCATTTGGCCCGGTGATATCGGCCTCAACGCCAAGCCCCATCAGCATGCGCTCTGTGGTTGAGCCACCCGGCCGCCGTAGAAAGACCGATACCGAGCCGGATCTTCCGACGGCTGTGGCGTAGGAAATCATAGTTAGGACAACTCGAGTGTTAGCCGGTATCCGATCGAGCGGGAACACGAACAGGCCGGCTCCAGGAGCTCCGTCGAACTGACGGTCGCCAGTCACCGTTTGACAAATCGTGAAGCCAGGCATGGCTACGCCGGAACCGTTCCGGTTTGCGTGATGTCGGTGCCAAGCAGGGGCAGGCAACGAGCGTACTCGAGAAAGCCAAGCCGAAGCTGCGAGTTGCTCGGCCCACGGGTGCCACCCGACGCTACGACGTCGAGGATAGGAACATCGCCGATGCTCGAGTTCCCACGGATAAGCGGAACCCAGAGCGTGTTCCAGATGTCCCGCGGTCGGCGAAGGTCGAGCGAGCCGTGGTTGAGCTGTACGAGCTGAGGTGAGCCGTCGACGACGATCAGCCAGTTCGACACGATCGGCTGGTCGGTGACCGAGCGGATACGGATGGGCATCCCAACACCAAACCTGGCGATGTCGAAGCCATCCCGATGGCGACGGGCTACGCTTCGGATGAACTGCGTGCGGCGTAGGAAAACCGAGGGGTGAAACCGAAACGCCGAGGCTGTGTTTTCGAGGACGGACGTTGGCATCTGATCCGGGCCTGCGCCACCGATGTCGCCTGGCTCCACGTAGACAGAGTCTTCCGGGGCGATGCCGGCGAAGTTGCAGTCTAGGGCGATGACGGCTTGCCCGGTGTTGAGCTCACCTAGGACGTACTCGACCGGCGGCGACGCGAGTTGTTGGGCGAGTCGGGTCACCACCTCCGTCGCATCGGAGCTGCTGTTTGGTGGTTCTTCTTCGAACTCGGAGAAGTGGCAGAGCGTCTGATACGGATTCGCTTGGCTGTACGCGTACAGTATCTCGCCGTGGGCGTTCTCGAGGTCTCCGTCTTCGCGAAACGCTGACTCGGCAGGCCCGTCAAACCATAGGACGAGGTCAGGGGCATTGCGGCCAGCAGAGGCGGCGGGGTTTCGGTCGATGGGCCGTCTGTTGTTGTTGTCGAACAGCCTACCGTTGACGTGCCAGTTCCTTTGGCCGCTAACGGCGATGCCAGCGACGTTCCCGTCGTTGGTGTTTGTAACGGATCCGACGAACAGCTTGCCCGGTACGCCGGATTCGGAGCTTGGCGGGTTGTAGGCGGACAATGGGATCAGTGGCTGCCTGATCGGATCGCTGATGCCGTTGGAGTTGATGCGGACAGAGTCCAAGGCGACGCTGCGTGTGCTTTGAGGGCCGAGTGAGCTCGTGCTGCTGTTCTGCGAGCTGAAGAACTCGAACGTCGATACATGGGTTGTCATGGCTGTGCCTCTCCCCCAGGCGCGACCTGGGCACGGGATGCCTTTGTGTTCTCGCACAGCCGATGGCGATGGTTTTGTGATCGTTGGTGCCGCCTGGTTCGCAGTGAAGACTTCGTGACTTGGTGGTGTCCGGCCTGGCGTCCGCTCCCGGCCGCGCATCCGGTTTTGAATATCGGATCGAGGTTTAGCGCGGAGTGAAACCTGCCGAAAACGGCTGTGTTCTACGGAACATGACAACCGAACAACCAACGGAATTTGACGGACAAGAACGGGCTCCAACCGAAGAACTTACGGAGGTTGATGCATTGGGTCCGTTGCGGGAGCTGGACGTGGGGGCGCAAGTGGCTGTTCGTCGCATGTCCCCCTCATATGCCAAGGGCTGGTGTGACCATCTCAACATCCCCGATAACGGGGTGGAGGATCTGTTGACGCAAATTCGCGATGGTTGGGGCGGGGGTCGTTACTTGTTGCAGTGGAAAGATCGGGACCCGGAGACGGGTCGTTTGCAGTTCGGGAAAGGTGGCGCGGTCGTGCAGATAGTCGGCGATCCGCATGTTCATGGCCGGCGTTACGTCGCCGGAAAACTGGAGACCGAGGCTGCAACTCCCAGCAACGTTTCACCGGTTGTTGTTCAGACTCCGCCGCCATCGCAGCCGCCGGCAGCTTCTGCGTTGCCTAGCCAGCTTCTGACACTGGTTCAAGAGGCGCTTCGGGGGGGCAATGGGGGCGGGACAGACCTCGCAGCGTTGGCCGATGTCATCCTAAGAGCGTCACAGACATCGCAAAGTGAACGCGAGCCACTGGGGGATATCGAGCGAACATTTGGTCTGTTGCTCAAGATGCAGCAGCTGATGGATCGCAGTGGGCGAGAGCCCGATCCAGATCTCGATCCCGGACCGTCAGCGTTTGGCGGTGAGCTCAATCTTGAGAAGATGCTGATGTACAAGCTGATCGGAGACATCGGCGGTGGGGGCATGCCAGGGATGCCCAGAGCGCCCGAGCGGCAGCCGAACCCGATGCCGCCGCCGCCTCGACCGGACATGGTGTGGCACCAAACGTCAGGTTGGGTGCACCCGTCTCAGCTCGTTCCGCAGGGCCCAAGGGCCCAAGGGCCCAAAGACCCAAGGGGCCAAGAGGCCAAGGGCCCAAGGGCCCAAGGGTCCAAGGACCCCGCCGTTCCAGTCGAACCATCGGCGGTTGTAGAGGCGGAGGAACACGAAGACGAGCCGGAGGGGCCGGTGACAGCCGAGGAAATTCTCGCCGATATCGGCGAGATGTCCGACGAAGAGCGCAACCGACTGATCCCGT
>QKPP01000179.1 GCA_006508105.1 Myxococcales bacterium FL481
CCGAGGCCATCGTTTTCGGCGGCGGCATTGGAGAAAACTCGGCGATCTTGCGCGAGCGGATTCTCAAGCAGTTCTCGTGGTGCGGCCTGCACGTCGATCCGACGGCCAATGCAAATACCGTCTCCGGCAAGGCGGGAAGAATCTCTTCCGAGCAAGGGTCCATGCACGCGTGGGTCAGCCCCGTCGACGAAGCGTCGCTCATCGCGAGCGACGCCGCGGCCGTGTTGGGCGCGGTCTAGCCTAGTTCCCTAGTCCTCAGAGATCGGTCCGATCAGCCTCGCGTCGACCGACACGCTCCGCGCCGCCTCGCCGCGTGTGTGGTGGGCTGTGCGGGACAAAAGTCCGTCTCGCGTCATGTCAGCGCCGCTGGGCCATGCATCCGGCTCGGTCCGACCCAACGGCTGGGTTCCACGCTCCGCTGATCGGAGGATCCGCGTGTCCGCGTGGCAACTTTATGTCGCCGCCGGCCTCGGCTGCGGGGGAGACTCCATGCGGCCCGCGTCGAATCGGCCAATCGCTCGCGTCGATGGTCGGTCGCTGGCCAACCGTCAGCGGCTTCGGGTCGACCCCGCGCCGCCGTCAGAGTGCGGCGCGGATGCGGTTGTGGCGGCGATCTGCGGGCAAGCGGAGAGGCGTTGTCGGATCCGCCCGCCCTCGCCGCCGGCACGGCGTGGCTCGGTCGTGTCTGCTCGGTGGCGGTCACGCTGGCGGTTCGTCCCGGCGAGATGCTGAATATGAGGGTTGGCAAACCCCCTGCCGCCAGCGAGGGTGAAAGGTCAGTGGCGACCGTCACGCCCGGACCGAGCCGGTGGCCGACTGGGCTGGCGCGAAGATGTTGCGCTGTTCCGAGCGTCGGTTGTTGCCGCATAATTGATCTTCGTCGCTCGAGTCGAATCCGAGATCCCGGGCATGGCCGTCGCATCGCGAGGGACATCACGCTCGGTTCTATCTCGACGGCACGGCAATGGGTCGAGTGCCGATGGAGGCAGGGCGGCCCAATCTCTCGGTCGCGAAAGCGACCTCATGGCGTCTCGAGGCGTGAACGAGTTTTGAGGGAACGGCGTATTTCGGCCGAGGAACCGACATTGAAGTGCAAGACAACAAACAGGACAAATCCCGTGCCCCAAAACACCTCCGCACACAAACATGAGTTGGCGAGCTCTTGTTGGCGAGTCCGAGGCTGGCCAAGCGGTCGTGCGCCGTGCCTGCGTGGCTACCACACGAATCTGGTTGTGCGCACAACCTGCGCACGGACAACGCCTGAGTGTCACGCTGGCGCTACCCTAGGCCCGGATAGTTCGCCGGTGCGCAACCGGTTGGAGACCCCGGGGGATTTTGCGGAACAAGCGAACGGTGCGACGACGTCGGATGACGATCCGACGAACGGCGTGCCAGCAGCGAATACCGAATGGCTCGCTACCGACGGTCACGGTGGCTTCGCCAGCGCGTCGCTGGCGATGGCCGGGACTCGGCGCCAACACGGGCTATTGGTCAGCTCCGCGGGTGAACTCGAGCAACGGCATGTGTTCCTCGCTCGCCTCGAAGAAACGCTGAGTTTGGAGAGTGGCACGAAGGTGTTCGGCGCCGCCGAGTACGAGGGGGCCCCGATCCCTGAAGCGGCGAGGCCGTCGCGGTTCTCCGGCGACCCGGATCCGAGATTTGAGTACGAGCTCGACCCAGGCACGTATGTGCGTGAGATCGCGGCGATCAACGGGCCCGCGACACTCGTGGGGTATCGCCTTTCGGGTGCGTTGGCGGGGCGCCTCCAGCTTCGAGTCATCTTGGCGTTTCGGTCGGCGGACGCCCTCACATTCGAAAACTTTGCGCTGTGTCCCACGGTCCGAGAGCGCGGGCCCGGGCTGTTCTACGTCCGTCCCTACGAGGCCCTGCCGGGCATGCATTTCGCCGTGGTGGCCAACGCGGCCGGCGGCGATGACGACACGGGGGGCGGGACGGAGGCCGCTGGCGGTTGGCGGTTTGTCGCCGATCCAGTGTGGTATCGCGGCGTGAAGTACCAGCGCGACTTGCAGAGAGGTTACGGGGGGCACGAAGATCAGTTCAGCCCGGGTTACTTCGAAGGCCCGATCGAACCCACCCATTCGGTGGTGTTCGGTGCCCAGCTGGACGTGGCGGAGGAGCCCTGGCGAGCGGCCGTAGACGTCGCCGAGGAATGGGTTCGCCGGCAAACGTCGGCGCCGGGCCGCTCGCCGAGCTCTCGTGAGCCCCGGCCTTGGCTCGAGGAGGCGGCGGAGTCGTTCTTGTATCGTCGCCCCGACGGCACGGAGGGCGTGATCGCGGGTTATCCCTGGTTTGGGGAGTGGGGGCGCGACACATTCATCGCACTCCCCGGGCTGACCCTGGCTCGGGGTCAAGCCGATCGCTGCGGGGCCGTGCTCACCGGCGTTCTCCCGCGCATGCGCAACGGCTTGCTCCCCAATACGTTTGGTACGACCCCCGGCCAGGACCAGTACCGCAGCGCCGATGCCTCGCTGTGGTTTGCCCGCGCCGTCGAGCTCTACGATGCCGCCACCGGACACCAGCCGGAGACGGCCCGGATGTTTGCCCCGGTGCTGCGCGAGCTCGCCGAGAATCTGCGCGATGGCCAGAGCGGCATCGGTTTCGCCGCGGATGACTCCGGGCTGCTGGCCATTGACGATCCGACCTCGAGCCTGACGTGGATGGACGCACGCGTCCACGACCACCCCGTGACTCCGCGTCATGGCTGTCCCGTAGAAATCAACGCGTTGTGGTTCGCTTTGCAGGCGCACCTCACCAGTTTGCTCGAGCGCCTCGGGGAGTCGGCCGAGGCCCGAGCCTGGCGCCGAGCCGCGAATCGGGTCGGGCGAGCCTTCCTCTCTCGTCTGTGGCTCAAAGAAGAAGGGCACCTCGCGGATCGGTGGGTGCAGGGCCAAGCCGATGCCGCGATCCGTCCCAACATGGTGATCGCCGCGGCGCTGGAGCTGTCGCCGTTGAGCTCCCGGCGGCGGGCCAGCGTGCTCAAACTGGCGCGGGCCCACCTGCTGACGCCCCGCGGGCTGCGGACGTTGTCTCCTCTCGACCCGGCCTACGTCGGCCGCTACGCGGGTGATACAGAGACCCGAGATCGCGCGTATCACCAGGGGACCGTGTGGCCGTGGCTACTCGGTTTCTGGGCGGAGGCCGAGTTGCGGGTGGATGCGTCGACTGCCACTCGCCAGCGAATCACCTCGCTGCTCGACGGGTTTGATGCGCACGCGCGCGAGGCTGGACTTGGCCAGATGTCCGAGGTGTTCGATGGCGACCCCCCCCATCGCCCCGGGGGCACGTTTGCGCAGGCGTGGAGTGTGAGCGAGCTGCTACGCGCGCGAGCGCTGGTCGAGGTGGGGCCGTGAAAGTACTGATGCTCGGCTGGGAGTTTCCTCCGCATATTTCCGGCGGGTTGGGGACGGCATGCTACGGACTGACCCGAGGCCTGCACGAACACGGGGTAGAAGTGGTGTTCGTGGTGCCGCGGCGTTTCGGGGACGAAGACCGGCGGTTTCTGACCGTGGTCGGATGCAACGACGCGCGGACCCCAATTCGTGAGGGGCAAGTGCCCTCGCCGGCCCAGCCGCCGCGGCAGGGCGGAGCTCCGGCAAGCCCGAGCCCGAGCTCGGGCACGCCGGCCTCGGTTGCTGCAGCCTCAGGCGTCGCCCCCGAGTCCGCGCCCGCCGGGACGAATGTGGCCACGTTCGTGCCCGTGGATAGCTCCCTTTACGCCTACGCCACCGAGACGACGTATCATGCGGGCGAACCCGACGTCGCGCGTCGCCGGGTGATCTCGGAGCCCGAGCGCCGGACAAATCGCGAGCCGCCGCCGGAGCCGGTCGGTGCGGTCGACAACCGGGTTCCGACCGCTGCGCCGCTTTCGCGTCAGTTCCTGTCCGGGCGCTATGGACATAACCTCTTGCACGAAGTGGCTCGCTACCGAGACATTGTGACCGAGATTGCAGCGTCGCATGAGTTCGATGTGATTCACGCGCACGACTGGATGACCTACCCGGCCGCGGCTGCCCTGCGGGCTCGATATCGGCGCCCGCTCGTGGTGCATCTTCACGCCACGGAGTACGATCGCAGCCCCAACGGTCCGAACCACGCGATCTGCGACCTAGAGCGTGCCGGACTGTTGAGTGCGGATCGGGTGATTTGCGTCAGTCAGTACACGGCGTCGATCGCTGAGCGTCGCTACGGTATCGATCCGGCCAAACTCCGGGTTGTGTACAATGCGGTCGTCCCGCCTCGCGCCTCCCGTTCCGACAACCCGCGCACGCTCCATGCCCCCTTGGTGCTCTTTCTCGGTCGGGTGACGCAGCAAAAGGGCCCCGAGTTCTTCTTGCGGGCCGCGAGGCGGGTGGTAGACGCGAAGCCGTCGGCGCGGTTCGTCATGGCGGGCAGCGGTGACATGCTAGTGTCAATGATTGAGGAATCTGCGCGCCTCGGCCTCGCGGAGAACTTCCATTTCACTGGGTTCTTGACGGGAACGGACGTCGAGCGCATGTACGCGATGGCGGACGTCTACGTCATGCCTTCGGTGTCCGAACCGTTCGGAATCGCGCCGCTGGAGGCCATGGCGCTGGACACCCCCGTGATTGTCTCTCGACAAAGCGGGGTCTCAGAAGTGCTGAACAACGCGCTCAAAGTCGACTTTTGGGATGTTGAGCGACTCGCGTCATACATCTTGGCCCTCCTCGACGAGCCTGCGTTGCGACAGGAAATTGTCGCGCGAGGACGGCAGGAGTTGCGCACCATGCAGTGGTCTGCGCGTGGTGAACATGTTTTGCAGATCTACCGGGAGCTAGTGCCATGAACCGTATTGTCTTCTATTTTCAGGTCCATCAGCCTTACCGCCTGCGGCCGTATCACTTCTTTGAGGTCGGCCGCGATCCTCACTACTTCGATGATCACGAAAACGAGCGGGTGCTTCGACGGGTTGCGTCCAAGTGCTACCGCCCTATGAATCAGGCGTTGCGCCGCCTTGTCGACGAGACCTCTGGGGAGTTTCGCTGCGCGTTTTCGATATCGACAACCGCGCTCGAGCAGCTAGAGCGTTGGGCACCCGATGTCGTCGAGAGCTTCGCCGATCTCGCGCGCACGGGGTGCGTCGAGTTTCTCGCCGAAACCTCCCACCACTCGCTGTCGGGACTGTTCGACCGGCAAGAGTTCATCGCCCAGGTGCGAAACCACCACGCTTCGATTCGCTCGAAACTAGGGGTAAACCCCACCGTGTTTCGCAACACCGAGCTGGTCTTGTCGAACGAAATCGCTCGGGTGGCCGAGGATCTCGGGTACAGTCTCGTGCTCGGTGAAGGCGCAGATCGCCTGTTGGGCTGGCGAAGCGCACATCGCGTGTATCGGCCTGAGGAGACACGCGCGATCAAGGTGTTGCTGCGAAGTTATCGCCTCTCGGACGACATTGCGTTTCGTTTCAGCGATCGCGGCTGGGACAACTGGCCGCTCGATGCCGGTCGGTTCGCGCATTGGCTGCATGAGCTACCGGCAGAAGACCACGTCGTCGGACTCTTTATGGACTACGAGACGTTTGGGGAGCACCAGTGGGCGGAGACCGGGATCTTCGACTTCTTCGCGGCCCTGCCGAAACGTGTTCTCGACTCGAACCGCTACATCTTCTCCACTCCGGGTCAGATCGCGGCCGAAGTCGATCCCGTGGCACGACTCGACATTGCCCACCCGGTTTCTTGGGCCGATGAAGAGCGCGATCTCGGTGCGTGGCTTGGCAATGACCTCCAGCGTTCGGCCACGACGGCGTTGTACCGCCTGCTGGGACCGGCGCGGAAGGCCGCGGCGGCAGGCCGGCCGGACTTGCTCGAAGCATGGCGGCGGCTGAGCACGTCCGACCATGTCTACTACATGTGCACCAAGTACGATCGAGACGGCGACGTTCACAAGTACTTCAGTCCCCACAGCAGTCCCTACGACGCATTCGTGACGTTCATGAATGTGCTGGCCGACTTGCGGCAACGCATCCGCATGGTAACGGCTGCCCCGAGCGCTGAGCCCCAAGCTTGGCAGCACACGGCCTAGAGCCACGCAAGGCGATACGCGATGACCTCCACCCGAAACCTTTTTGAGATCAGTTGGGAAGTTTGTAACAAAGTCGGTGGGATCCACACGGTGATCGCGTCGAAGGCGGCTCGCATGGTCGAGCGCTTCGAGGACCGCTATATCGCCATTGGCCCTTGGCTGGATTCCCAAGATAACCCTGGATTCGAGGAGGAGGCTCAAGAAGCGGGCGTAGTGGCCACTTGTGCTCGACACGGGCTGACGGTTCGAGCCGGGCGCTGGCAGCTTCCGTGTCGACCCCGGGCACTACTCGTCGACTTCTCCGAACTATTCGAGCACAAAGACGAGATCTTGGCCGGCCTGTGGGAGACCTACCACATCGATTCGTTGTTCGGCCGTTGGGACTACATCGAGCCGGTGTTGTTCGGGCACGCTTGCGGCTTGGTGGTGGAGGCCCTGTGGCGCGAGAGTCTCGCCGAAGGCGGGGGCGAGGGGATCGTGCAATGCCACGAGTGGATGACCGGTTCGGCGCTGCTTTATCTCAAGCAGAAGGTCCCCGGACTCGCAACGGCCTTTACGACGCACGCGACCGTCTTGGGCCGCTCGCTCGCCTCGACTGGTCGTTCGCCGCTGGCTGCACTCGGAGAGGCCGTGCCGGCGCAGGCAGCGGCCGAACTTGGCGTTCGCGCGAAGCATTCCATCGAGGCGGCTGCCGCTCGCGAGAGCGATGTGTTCACCACGGTCAGCGAGCTGACGCAACGCGAATGCGAGGTGTTCTTGGGGCGGCGACCCGATGTGGTGACCGTCAACGGGATGGACCTCGAATACCTCGCCGATTGCTACGCGAGCGTCCAGCCGCAAGACGCACGCGAGAAACTCATCCGCGTGGGCGAAGCCACGCTCGGGTGGGGCATCGACAAAGACAGCTTGTTGGTGGCGATATCGGGTCGCTACGAGTTTCGCAACAAGGGCATCGATTTGTTCCTCGAGGCGCTAGCCGAGCTCGAGTCTCGGCCTGGACCGCCTTTGGTGGCGTTTCTGTTGATTCCGGCGGGGAACACCGGGTTGCGTTCGGACGTGCGAGCCCGGCTCTTCGGCGATGTGGAGTCGTCGCGCTCGGAACGAGAGACCTGTGTGACGCACCAGCTGGCCGACCCGCAGGGAGATCCGATCGCACAGGCCTGCGCGCGCCTCGGTTTCGACGGGGCGGTGGGCAAGCGGGTGACGGTGCTGCACGTTCCCGAGTACATCGCGCCCGAGGACGGGCTATTTGAGTGCACCTACGAGGCTTTGCTGCGAGGGTTCGATGTCACTTGCTTCCCCTCGTTCTACGAGCCGTGGGGCTACACGCCGGCGGAGAGCTTGGCAGCCGGAGTCCCCACGATTTCGAGCGACCTCGCGGGCATCGGCCGTTGGGCGTTGCGCGCCGGTCTTGGGCTCGAAGACGGCATCGCCGTGCTCCCTCGCGAAGGACGCGACGACGGCGAGGCCGTTTCGGCGCTCGCGGGGGTGCTCACGCGCCTGCTCAAATCGGCGGCCCAAAGCGAGCAGCTCGGACGTGCGGGGCAACGCACCGTGCAGCGCCTGAACTGGCACGGGTTGGTTCGCGAGTACGACAGCGCTTACGAACTGGCTCTCACGGCGGCCCGGGCACGAGGGGCTCTGTCTTCGACATGGCCGACCACGCCCGAGGCCCCGGTGGGAATCCGTCCGTTTCAGCAGCCGCCGCACTTGCAGCGGTTCGAGGTTCGCACCACCTTGCCCCCGGCGTTGCAGCCGCTAGAGGCGTTCTCTGAAAACCTGTGGTGGACGTGGAATCCCTGCGGTGAGGCGTTGCTTGCTGAGATCGATCCGGAGTTGTGGGAACAAGTTGAACACGACCCGCGCCGACTGTTTGCGTCGGTCAGCCCGGAGCGGCTGCGCAAGCTCGCCGCCGATAGTGCTTATGTCGCCCGAATCGGCGTGGTCACCGATCGCTTGGAGCAGTACCTCGCGGACACCGGTGCCGCCCACACCGGCGCGGGGCCCACGGCGGAGCGACCCGTCGTGTACCTTTCGGCCGAGTTCGGGCTTCATGCCCCGCTGCGGATCTACAGCGGCGGCCTCGGCGTGCTGGCTGGCGATCATCTCAAGTCGGCGAGTGACCTAGGCGTGCCGATGGTCGCCATCGGGTTGTTCTACCGCGGCGGCTATCTGCGGCAGTCGACCAACGCCGAGGGCGATCAGGTCGATCTGCCGGTGGATATCGATCCCGCCCAGCTCGCCTTGTCCCCCGTCCGTGATGCCCGGGGCTTGCCGCTGCGGGTCGGCGTGCCGCTTCCGAACCGCACGCTGTGGCTCGCGGTGTACCGGCTGGCGGTGGGGCGCGTGTCGTTGTACCTGCTCGATAGTGATGTGGCCGAGAACCGCGAGGGCGATCGCTCGATCACGCGCCGCTTGTACCCGGCGGACCGAGAGCTTCGCTTGCGCCAGGAAATCGCGCTGGGCATCGGCGGGGCCCGTCTCGTCCGGGAGTTGGGAATTACACCGAGCGTGTACCACCTCAACGAAGGACACTCGGCGTTCGTCGTGCTCGAGCGTGCCAGCGAGATGGTGCGACACAACAACTTGACGTTTGACGAGGCCCGTGTCGCCGTTCGAGCCGATACCGTGTTCACCACGCACACGCCGGTGCCGGCCGGGACCGATCGTTTCTCTGAATCGCTCATGCGCAAGCACTTCGCCGCGCTCGCCCAGCGAGTCGGCGTGGGGTGGTCGCGGTTCATGAGCTTCGGCGCCCCGGCCGAAGGCGACAGCGAGTTCGACATGACTCAGCTCGCGCTGGGGTTCTCTAGCCAGATTAACGGCGTGAGCGAACTACACGCGTGGGTCTCGCGTCGCATGTTTCACTGGCGGTGGCCTCAGCTTCTCGAAGAGGAAGTCCCCGTTAGCGGACTCACCAATGGCGTCCACCTCTCGACCTGGACCCATCCGAGCATCGCCGCGGCGTTGGGAGCGGGTGAACGACCGGTCCGCAGTGAAGACTACGAAAACCACGCGAGCGCGGCATCGGCCACGAAGCTGTGGAGCGCTCGCCTCGAAGCGAAGCAGCGCCTGCTTCACACGATTGCCACGCGGCTCGAGCGGCAGACGCTGGAGCGGCGCTCGAGCCCCGCGCAACTTGAGCGCATGCTCGACGGGTTGCGGGGGGAGCATCTGCTCGTCGGGTTTGCCCGGCGCTTCGCAAGCTACAAGCGCGCAGACCTGATCTTGCGGGATGTCGATCGGCTGCGGCGCCTGGTCAGCGATCCCGAACGACCCATGCGGTTGGTGTTCGCGGGGTTGGCTCATCCCGCCGACGGCGAGGGCGGTGGGTTGTTGCGGCGGGTGGTGCAGCTGGCCCATTCGCCGGACTTCGTGGGCAAGGTCTTTTTCGTGGATGGCTACGGGCTGCAGTTCGCCCGTGATCTGGTTCAAGGGGTGGACCTGTGGCTCAACACGCCGCGGCGGGGTCTGGAGGCGAGCGGCACTTCCGGCATGAAAGTTGCCGCCAACGGTGGGCTCAACTTGTCCATTCAGGACGGCTGGTGGATGGAGGCATGGCGCGAGGACCTGGGGTGGTCGATCGGCGAGCGCGACGGGATTGCCCACGAATCGTTCCAAGACGAGCTCGACGCCGCTTCGCTGTATCGAGTTCTCGAAGATGAGGTCTTGCCGGAGTTTTTTGACCGCGACGCCGACGGCCTGCCCCAGCGTTGGCTGACTCGCATGCGCCGGGCTCTGGCCACGTTGCCGGTTCGCTTCAACAGCGACCGCATGGTCGACGAGTACCACCAGCGCGGATACCAACCCGCGGCCAAACGAGGTGCCGCGCTGCGCGAGCGACACTACGATTTGGTGCGCCACGAGGCCCGCGCGGGGTGGGAGGACCGGCGGCGATTTGAGCAGGTACGGTTCTTGGAGACCAAGGCATCACCCCTCGACCACGCGGCGGTCGGCCATGAGGTCCAGGTTCACACGACCATCGATCTCGCGGGCTTGGATACTGGGCGAGCGATCGTGGAGGTCGTGCTGCGGGCCGAATCAGCCCACCACGAGCGAGATCCGACCTACGCCGTGAAGCTCACGCCAGAGGCATCGCCTCAAGACAACGCCGTGCGTTTCTCGGGGAGCTTGGTGTTGGAGCACTCCGGCAGCCACGAGCTCGGCGTCCGTGTTCGTTTGCAAGGACGTGATCCGGTGCCGTACGAGTGCGCTGACTTGGTCAAGTGGGCGGACGCGGTGGACTGCACGGTCGAGTAGGGGCACGCGCCCCGCGGGCCGGGGCGCCGCTTGTCTCCGAGAGCTACCTGCGGTCCTCTTCGTCGTCCTTTGGCACCTCGCGACGCTGGACGCCAGACGCAATCGAGTACGGGGAGTCAAAGAACTCATACTCGAGCTGGTCCCCGGCGAGAATCGGGACGTCGTGCGCGAAGGTGAGTTCAATACTCGCGTCGCCGCGTCGTTGGACCAGATACTCCCCGGGGCGCAGCGCGCTGGAGGGGACGCCGGGGGCGTCGGGAACGAGTTTTTGTAGGGTGAAGATGACCTCGCCGCCCCCGCGCAGGAACTTGAACGTTTTGAAGCTCGTCTCCAGATGACGCGCGATATGCCACGCATCGACGCCAGGGATTGTCGAATCCCGCTCAAAGCGGATCTCGGATTCGCTGCTCGAAATCTCCATACGACTCAGCTCGAAGTGGCCGGGCTCGATCGCACAATGTGGCACCGACTCAGGTCGGGAATCGCAATCGGGATCTTCGTTGTCAGTGCGCTCCCACGCCGTCTCCGTCGGGACGCCGGCCGGTTCGCTGTAGCCCGTCATCCGCGACGGGGGGTGGCCAATCGATTTGAACAGTCGCTCGCATTGGCAGCCATCCTCGGTGAAGAGGATCGCCGCCCCATTCGCATCCTCCCACCGTCCGGCCCATTCGTCCTCGTAGTCACCTCCGTCCAGATTCGTGACGTACGTGCCGTTAGGCAGCAGCTGCATCTCAATGCGCTCTCCGCCGGGAGCGGTTCGGGTCCACGAGCCCAGAAAACCACAGATGTCGTCGGACCGCTCGCCGTCCCGAGGAAGGGCACAGTACGCAATGGAGTCCGACGCACCGGGCTCGATCGGCGTAGCGTCGCCGGTCTTGTCCGTTCGATCCGAGCCGGGAGTTGAATGGCAGGCGAATGTTACGACCACGGCACCAATCCAAGCCAGACGGCGAGCCGGCGCGGTTCCCCAAGCGGGGGCAGCGTGGCTAGAATGTGCGTCTCCCGAGACCATGCCACGAGGCTAGCATGGGTCCGAGGAATCCAACGCAGGGCGCAGGGCTTGGCTCACCTGCAGGGATTGAACGCACAACGACGGGAGGTCGGTGTGCTCGGTTGCCGTCGCGTCCGACTCGGTGCGGTCACCACCGCGGCCATGGGCTGCTCCTCGGCGGCGAGAGTCGGGGCAGCAGCTACGCATCGCGCGGCCGCGCATCGCCGGCGTTGGGCCTTCAGAGACCCGGCTCAAGTGCGTCACGGCGAAGCGGGCCCGGTTCGTGCAATCCGGAGGTACGGTGTGCACCGCACTTTGGCGACGCTGCGGCCAACCGACCCCGCAAAGTTTGCTGACCCGACGCATGCCCTCGAGAGCGGGTTGGCGGCGTTTCCCCTTGCGCGCCCACGGCTGAGGTGCACCATGACCGTCGTGTCCCCCGGTCCGCAAGCCAGTCCAGCACGTGAACCCGTCTTGTGGGCCGAGGCCGTGTCGAAGGTGTATCGCATGGGCGAAGTCGACGTCCATGCGCTACGTGGCGTCGACTTCGCCCTGTACGAGGGAGAGTTTCTGGTGCTGCTGGGGATGTCGGGCAGTGGCAAGTCGACGTTGCTCAATATTCTCGGCGGGCTGGATGTCCCCAGCTCAGGGCGGGTGTTTTACCGTGAGCAGGAACTCACGGATGCCGACGCGACTGAACTGACTCGATACCGGCGAGAGCACGTAGGGTTCGTGTTTCAGTTCTACAATCTGATTCCCAGCCTCACAGCCGAGGAAAACGTCGCGCTGGTCACCGAGATCGCAAGCGAACCGATGGAACCCAGCGAGGCACTGGCGCTCGTCGGGTTGGCCGAGCGGCGGCAACACTTCCCGGCGCAGCTTTCTGGCGGCGAGCAGCAGCGGGTGGCCATCGCCCGGGCCGTCGCCAAGCGGCCGCAAGTGCTGTTATGCGATGAACCAACCGGAGCGTTGGATTTTCGCACCGGCGTCTCGGTGCTGGAGGTGATCGATCGAATCAACCGAGAGCTCGGGACCACCACCGCGGTGATCACTCACAATGTACCCGTCGCAAAAATCGCGGATCGGGTGGTGACCTTGGCCGACGGGGTGATCCAGAGCGACGTGCGCAATCGCGAGCGCGTCGAACCGGCGCAGGTGCAGTGGTGAGCCCTCTGTTTCGCAAGCTGCTGCGCGATCTGTCGCGGTTGCGGGGTCAGGTCATCACGATTGCGCTGGTGGTGGCCTGCGGCATCGCCAGTTTCGTGGCGATGCGCAGCGCGTACGACTCGCTGTTGTTCTCGCGTGACAGCTACTACAGCACGTATCGCTTCGGCAGCGCGTTCGCCCGGATCGAACGGGCCCCGAACTCGTTGGCGGCGCGGCTCGAGGCCGTGCCCGGGGTCGCCCAGGTGTATACGCGCGTCGTTGAGTCGGTGATGGTGCCCATGCCCGACATGCCGCGGCCGGCGAGCGGCACGGTGGTATCGCTGCCAGCTGACGGGCGCGCGCCGCTCAACGCCATCTACCTCAAACGAGGCCGATACCTCGACCCGGCCCGCGCGGACGAGGTCATCATTTTGGAGGCCTTCGCCGAGGCGCACGGCCTCGACCCCGGCGATCGACTCCCGGCTGTTATCAACGGCACGCTGCGTCAACTGACCATCGTCGGTATCGGCATGTCGCCGGAGTTCGTCCTCACCATGCCCCCCGGGGCGATGACATTCGACCCGAAGCGGGTCGTCGTGCTGTGGATGCTGCGCAGCGTGGTTGAAAGCGCATTTCAGATGGAGGGGGGATTCAACGACGTTGTCGCTCGGTTGCAGCCCGGGGCTGACGAGCGGGGCGTACTCGAGACGCTCGACGCGGTGCTGGCTCCCTACGGAGGTACCGGATCGGTCGGGCGAGCCAAACAACCCTCAAACTACATGCTATCCGGCGAGATCGCCCAGCTCGAAAGCATGGCCACCGTGGTCCCCGCCATCTTCTTGTTCGTGGCGGCATTTTTGCTCAACGTGGTGCTGTCACGCTTGGTCATCTTGCAACGGGGCCAAATCGCCACCCTCAAGGCGGTTGGCTATTACGATCGAGCGGTAGGGCTGCACTTTCTCGCGCTGGTTTCGGTGATCGTGGTCATTGGCGCTGTCCTGGGTATCGGGGTCGGTGCCTACCTGGGGGAAGCGATGACCGGCTTGTACACCGACCAGTACTTCCGCTTTCCGCAGCCCGACTACCGGCTCGAGCTGGACGTGGCCGCCACCGCGGTCATCGTCAGCTTGCTGGCCGCGGTCGTGGGGGCGTTGGCGGCGGTGCGCCGGGTATCGCGGCTCCCCCCGGCCGAAGCCATGCGACCGCCGGCGCCCGCGACGTATCGACAAAGCCTGCTCGAGCGCATGGGACTGTTCCGCTGGATCGGTCCGGCGGCTCGCATGGTGCTGCGCGAGGTCCAGCGTCGTCCCGTTCGGGTGTTCTTGTCGGCAATTGGGATCTCGATGGCGATCGGGATCATGGTGGTCAGCCGCTTCATGTACGACGCGATGGCGTTCATGATGGACGTGCAAGTCCATCGAGCGATGCGTGAGGATATTACAGTGGTGCTGGCGAAGCCGCTGCCCGAGCGGGCCGTGCGAGACCTCGCTCACCTCGACGGGGTGTTGTCCGCTGAAGGCCAACGATCGGTTGCTGTGCGCTATCGCGCTGGGCACCGCTGGCGTGACGCGGCGGTGCTGGGTCACCCCAAGGGGGCGCAGCTGCGGCGAATCATCGATCGAGACGGGGTGGAGCACCCCGTGCCGGCGCACGGCGTCATGCTGACGAGCAAGCTCGGCGAGATCTTGGGGCTCGAGGTTGGGGACTTGGTGCAACTGGAGCTGCGTGAGGGCGATCGCCGGCGACAAACGGTGCCCGTCGCCGCATTCGTCGACGAATCGTTTGGGCTTCAGGGCCACATGGCTCGATCGGGTCTACACCGTCTTCTCGGCGAGGATCAGATCGTGAACCTGGTCCTCCTCAAAGTGGATCCGCTGCACTTCGATGCGATTATGCTCGAGCTCAAAGAGCAGCCGTGGGTACTGAGTGTGGCCAGTCCACGGGACTTCCGCGAACAGTTCGAAGAACAAAGTGGTGAGATGATGGGAGTCTACTCGCTGATTCTCACCACCTTCGCAAGCATCATTGCGATCGGGGTAATTTACAACAACACCCGCGTGGCATTGTCCCAGCGCAGCCGCGATCTCGCGAGTCTACGGGTTTTGGGCTACACCCAGGCCGAAATCGCGGGGATTTTGCTGGGCGAGCAGGCCATCCAGGTCGCGTTGGCGATCCCGTTGGGACTGGTAGTTGGTTACTACATGACGGTGTCGATGATGTCCACGGTGGACCCCGAGACCTACCGCCTGCCCATCGTCATCTCGGCCCGCACCTACATCTACGCCTCGATGGTCGCGTTGGCGTCGGCTCTGGTCAGCGCGTTGCTGGTCCGGCGCAAGCTCGAGCGGCTCGATCTGATCGGTGTGCTCAAGACGAGGGAGTAATTCATGTCCAACAAGAACCATCGCACTCTTGTTCGTTGGGTCAAGCGGGCCTTGGGCGCGGCGTTTCTACTCGCCGTCGTGGGCATGGTGGTCGTCGCGTGGATCCCCAAGCCGCTGCCCATTGAAACCGCCGAAGTGACGCGCGGCGACCTGCTCGTCACCGTCAGTGAGGACGGACGTACGCGGGTCAAGGACCGGTATGTGGTATCGGCGCCGTTGGCCGGCAACCTGGCGCGAATCGAGCTCCGTCCGGGAGACGATGTCTCACGAGACCGTGTCCTCGCGCGGATCGTGCCGGTCACGACCCCTTTGCTCGACGCTCGATCGCGTGAACAGGCCCGCGCTCGCGTGGCCGCAGCCACGGCCGGCACGAAGCGGGCTCGGGCACAGATCGAACGCGCCAAAGCAGCGCTCGCGTTCGCCGATCAAGAAGCCCAGCGCATTGCGCCGTTGGTCGAGCAAGGCATCGAGTCGGCGTCGACGCAAACGCGGGCGGAGCTCGATCAGCGGACACGCCGGGCCGAACTGACCTCGGCTCGCTTCGCGGCTCGAGTAGCGGAATACGAACTTGAGATGGCCAACTCGGCGCTGCGCCGTGCCGGTAAACCGTCGGCGACCGAAGACGACGGAGAAGAGCAGCTGGTCTCGAGTCCGATCGGCGGTCGCGTGCTCAAGGTGCTCCAAGCTAGCGAAGGGGTCGTGGCGGCGGGTTCCCCGTTGATTGAAATCGGCGACCCAGCGGCCCTCGAGATCGTGGTCGACGTACTGACGCGGGATGCGGTGCAGATCGAGCCCGGCGCCGACGTGACGGTCGACGGATGGGGCGGCGAGGGGTTGCACGGCAACGTGCGCACCATCGAGCCGTCGGCATTCACCCGGCTGTCGGCGCTTGGGGTCGAGGAACAACGGGTCAACGTGGTCATCGATATCGAGCCACCGTACGAGCAATGGGCCCGACTGGGTGACGGCTATCGAGTGGACGCGCACATCACCGTGTGGCGGGAGGCCGACATCACCAAAGTCCCTGCGTCGGCCTTGTTTCGCCAGGACGACGGTTGGGCCGTGTTCGTGGTGCGAGACGAAATGGCGTCACTGGTCCCGGTGGAGATCGGGCGGCGCAACGCGATGGAGGCTCAGGTCGTCGCCGGGATCGAATCCGGCGAGACCGTCGTGTTGCACCCCAGCGATCGGGTTGCGGACGGCATCGCGGTCACGTCGCGCTAGCGGAGGGCGGCTTGCTCGCGCCCAGGGCCGCCGTGCGCGGGCGGCTGCGGAAACACGGCGTGGGGTGGGGCTCCGGGTCCTCAAGGCTCGCCTGCCGGTGCACGCTTGAGGTGGGGTGTGTGTCGCCTGGTCGGCGCACAGCCGCTCAGGAGTCGTCGCGTTCCGCCGGCTCCACCGTGATGGCCACCAGCAAGTCGCCCGCACGAAGCTGGTCCCCGATCTTGGCGACCACTCGGCGCACGGTGCCCGCGACCGGGGAGG
>QKPP01000174.1 GCA_006508105.1 Myxococcales bacterium FL481
CATCGCCACCGTCATCGTCGTCATCGCCACCGTCATCGTCGTCATCGCCACCGTCGTCGTCGCCACCGTCGTCATCGTCATCGTCATCCCCAGCGTCGTCGTCTCCTGACTGCATCCCACTCGGATCTGCCGTCGCGCCGTTCCCGGAGCCACAGCCGAGCAGGCCAAGACAGCAAGCGAGCTGAACCCATCCGTACATTCGAGGCGTCACCATGGCGCCACGCTAGCCCGACTCGCGACTCGACGGGCCGCCAAAGTTTATTGCCCGCCCGACCATGCATACAGCCGCCTGCATGAACCCGGCAACCCGCATGAACGCGTGGCGTCGCCGATGAACGACCGTCCTCGGAGTGGGTCACGCGGCGCCGCGATTGTTGCCGACCCGGCGGCAGCGCCGAAGCATGCGGCGGCGCTCGTCCGCCCGCCATGACGCGCCCACCATCCGCCCGAGCCGGCGGCTGGTCGCCCCCCGGCAAAGTGGGGGCAAGGCCTACAGCCGCGTCAGCGCCGGAAACGCTCCGGGGGAGCCGCGGCTCCGAACCGGTGGAGTGCGGCCCGCCACGCCAGCCTGCCGCGCCCGGGGTCGGCCGGTCCGCGTCCCGGGTCGGTCCGGCTCGTCGCGCGACGGTGCCGAACGCCACCGACACTTTGCCGCGACAGCGCGAGCGACAAATGCTCAGTTGAGCATGACCGCGCAACGCAAGCTCAACGTCGATGCGCTAAGCGAGACGGACGGACCGACGCGGGTAGACGATCGCCGAGGCACGGTGGCCGAGAGCTCAGAACTCACCACCGCCGGCGTGTACGATATCGTGAGCCAACTTGGAGCCGGAGGTGGAGGCACCGTGTATCGCGGCGTCGATCGGACCAACGGCCGAGAGGTCGCGGTCAAGGTATTGCGCCGTGACCTGGTGTTCGACTCGAAGCTCGTCACCCGATTCGCTCGCGAGGTTCGGGCGGTCAACCTCATCAAGCACCCCCACATCGTCGAGGTGTTTGAGTTCGGCGAGCTGCCCGACGGACGGCCGTACTACGGTATGGAGCTGCTCGCCGGAACCGACCTGCGCAGCCTCATCGACCAACGCGGACGTATTTCAACCGACCACATCGTACCGATCCTCGCCCCCGTTTGCGCCGCGGTGTCAGCCGCTCACGATGCCGGAGTGATCCATCGCGATCTCAAAGCTCGCAACATCATGGTCGACGAGCAACCCGACGGACTGCACGTCAAGCTGCTCGACTTCGGCATCGCCAAGCTCGTCGAGCCCGATCCGGACGAGCGCGGGCTGACGCGAGCCGGCACATTGCTGGGAACCCCGGTTGCGATGGCTCCCGAACAGGTTCGAGGCGAGGCGATCGACCATCGCGCCGACATCTACGCGTTGGGCATATTGCTCTATCAGATGCTGACCGGCGCCTTCCCGTACTACTCGGATCACGAGCCCGAGCTGTTTCGCATGCACCTCGAAGATCCCCCTCCGCGGCCGAGTGCCGCGGCGCCAGTATCGGCGGCGTACGACGCGATCGTGGCCCGAGCCCTCGCCAAATCCCCCGACGATCGCTATCAACGCGCCACGGATCTGCTCGCGGCCCTCCGCAGCGCCGCACATGCGCCGGATCCCACCCCCGCGCCAGTCGCCGGGTGTGACGCGCTCGGCGTGTGCGTGCAGATGTCGTTTGTCGATCCCGATGCGTGCGACGACGAAGACGCCCTCGACGACATCATGAATGCGCAGGATATCGCCGACGAAATCTTGCGAGACAACGGCTTCGAGGTGGCGCTGACGACCTCCAGCACGGTCTTGGGCGTGCGGGCGCTCGGATCAGCGACCGACTCCGCGCACGCGTGTCAGCTCGCGAGGGACGTCGGAGAGACGATCCGCCAAGAGCTCGACCAGCGCGACGACCCCGACGATCGGGTCCTGGTCCGGGTGGCCGTCCACTTCGGGCGCGCGACGCTCAATCCCGGCGCCTCAGCCACGGTCAGCGGCGGTGAGATTTTGGATCTCGCGGCATGGTTGCCGATCGATCTCGACGAGCCCGTCACGCTGACAGACGCCGTCACGACCCGCCTGTAGGCGGTTCGGCGGCTGACCGTCGCCCAATTCGACTGCGACGGGGTCCGCACCTTGGCGGCCCCGGAGGTCCGAACCGTCGTCGCGTTGAGGCGAGCGCGGTTCGAGCTACACCGCGGACCGCCGCGGCCGGGTCCGCACGTGCGAGCCGCCTCGGCTGCCTACCGCTGTCGTCTGTCGCCATGCGTCCGCCGAGGTGCCGATCGATCCGGTGTGGGCGCAACCCCGACGCCGACCCCCCGTCCCCCGTCGGACGCTACGCGGCACCCTCGTCGAGCATCCCCGCCTGGCTCATCAGCTTGACCAGCTCAACGCGAGACCGAATCTCGAGCCGATCGTAGATGTGCTCCAAATGGGTGCTCACCGTGCGCGGACTGATCTGCAGCTGTTGGCCGATCTCGGCGTTGCTCAGGCCGTCGACCACGAGTCGAGCGACTTCGAGCTGTCGCGGGCTCAGTTCAAGGATCTGCGCGCGGCGACTGGCCGCGAGGTCTCGTCGCGTCGCCCGCTGCGCGAGTGGCTTGCGCCGGGTGAAACGGATAATAGTCGCGCCGATCTCAATGTGATCGCCCTCGCGCAGTTCGGCCTGGGCGGATCGATCCGCATTGACGAACGTCCCGTTGGTCGTCCCGAGATCGAGGACGTACACGGCACCGTTTTCGCCGAGCACGAACCGAGCGTGTTCGCGAGACACCGTCTTGTCGTCCAGCTTGACGTCCGCCGTGTCGCCGCGCCCGAGCACACACGAGCCCGTCGACAGTTGCGTAAGCGTCCCGGCGGCTGGGCCCTCGACAAACACAAGGTAAGCGGGAGCCGACGCCGGATCGGCCGGCCCATGTCGATCGCGGACGATGGTCGGCCCGTCTTGGGTCAGGGGTTCTAGGCCGCGGTTGGCCGGGTCATCGTTGAATGGCGAATGCATGGCGGATCGGGTGTTATTCCGACCATCGGTCGTTTTGGCGAAGGCTTAATGCGACGGCCATCTCGGATCCACGCCAATCGCAGCCGGCACGATTCGGAGCCGGGCTGCCGCGCCGGACCGACCCCATACGGGCCGCCTAACCCCACAGGCCAACGGCGATCGCAGCGGCCACGCCGACCCCCATCAAGGACTCACCGGCCATTGCACCCGCTGCGGCGGTGGTGAGACCGCGTTGGCAAAACTCCGGAGCGACACGCGACAGCACCGCGAACACCCCCACGCCCACCGCGATCGCGCCGCCGAAGTAAGCGGGCATGACAAAACCCGTGCCCATCGCGATCGGCGACGGACACCACCGCGCCCACGCCGTGTCGCGGCTCGAGGCCCACGTCAGCCATGCGCCAAATCCCGCGGCCACGAGCACGGCGATCCCGGCATGTGGCGGCAAGGCGGCGGACCCCGAACCGACCGCCAACGCGGTCGTCTTCCACATGAGCGCCCCCGGGGCCGGCATCTGCTCCGACCCCAGCGGGTGGGCCGACACGATCGCCGCGTAGGCCGGCACCGCGACGACGACGCCCACGACCGTACCGACGCACTGGGCCACGATCAGCGCTCCGGGCCGGGTTCCCAACAACTTGCCGGTGCGCAGCGACCACAACAAGGTGGCGCCGTGGCTACTCATCCCACTCGCCACGCTTCCGGCCGCCAACGAGGTCTGGGGCCCGCCGACCCCAAACCCGATCTGGGCGATCGCCCCCACCGACCCCACGGGCGCCATGTCGGTTTCGCCCGCCGCTCGAGCACAAACGGCGGTCAAGACCACGCCGATGGGGACGAGCGCCAGCACCAGCACCACATGGATCTCGAAGACGGCCACAGCCACGACGGTGACGACGGCCATCGCCGTCGCGACCCCCCAAACCGCCCAGGACCCGATCCGGCTCGGAGCGTCGTCCCGCGACCGCCGGACCATCCGCACGAGGTCCGCTAGCGCGCGCCCGAATCCTCGCCATTGCAGCGCGAGTGAAGTCGTCGCGCTCGCCACCATCATCGCCACGCTGGGCCACACCAGCCACGCCACCATCGAGATGAACTCGGGCTTGGCCACCGCCTCCCACGCCAGTAGCTTCGGTGCGAGCACCAGCCACGCCACCACACTCCCCGCCACGAAGCTCAATCCCCCCCGGATGCCCATCAATACGCCGGTGGCCATCAACAGCGGGCTGGCCCCCACCCCGACGCCCAGCGAAGCCAGCGAGACGGCTCCAAGCTGGGCCGGAACCAACCATGCCGACGGCACGATCTCGCCGAGATCCCGCACGGCGGTCACCAGCATGGACGACCCCAGTGCGATCACGAGAATCCTGGTGGAACGCCGCGCGGTTCCAGGGCCGCGAAACGCAGTGGTGATCACCTCGGCAGTGGCCGTCCCCGTGGGAAATGGGAGCTGTTCGCGGTGGATCAAACGCCCCGCCAGCAATACCGCGACCGCGATGCCAAGCCCGCCCAGGGCCAGGCCCCACACCACGATGACACCGGGCATCACTGCGATGCCGAGCAACTCCATCGCCGGGATCGGACCGACCAAGCCAGCCACCGCTCCCATCACCCCCGCGGCGGCGGCCGTCGCCTGCGTCACGTTGTTCTCGTGACGCGTGTACCCGCGGCGAGGACGAAGCAACGCGAACAGCGAGTACCCCAACACCGCGGCGACGATCGCCCCCCCGTCCATGAACGCGATCTTGAGACCGGTATACACGTTGCCGGCGGCCAAGAACACGCCGATCGCGGCGCCCGTAGCCAACGCTCGAGCCGTGGCGTGCTCCGGTAGCGGCCCGTTTGTGGCCTCTTGGCGTGCAAGACTCTCCATACGACCAGTTTCGCGTGCACGCCGGTGAACGCGACATCCATGACGGGCCGCCTCTTGGCAGTGCATCCCGTGTCGACTGCACTACACGTACCCCGTGCTGCGCTGCCCGGCCTGCGGGATTCGAATCGATGAGGACACGGCGACGTGTCGCGAACACGGGCGTCTGCTCGACGTCCCGCCGCCGTCCGCACCGGTCGCGCCGGCGTCCGATTGCACCATCCCCGGCTACCAAATGGAGCGCGTGCTCGGCCGCGGCGGCTTCGGCACCGTGGTTCGGGCCACGCGAACGGCGGACGGCAAAGCCGTCGCGATCAAGACCGCACGCAGTGACCAGGCCACGGCCCGCCAACAACTCGAAGCCGAGGCGGTCGCCCTGGCCGCGATCCAGTCGCCACGTGTGCCGTCTCTGCTCGATCGAGGGGTGACCGAGCAAGGCGAGCCGTTCGTCGTCATGCCCCACGTGCCTGCGCCCACCCTGGCAAAAGTGATGATCCAGACCGGGCAACGGTTCTCCCCAGCGGCGTTTCTCCCGTTGGGCCAAGCGATCGCCCAGGCCCTCAAGGTGGTGCATGACGCCGGGTTTGTGCACCGCGACGTCAAGCCTGACAACTTCTTCGTACATCCCGACGGCAACGTGGACGTCTTTGATTTCGGGCTATCCCTGCGCCCGAGCAATCGCAACCCCGACGACGGCGCCGCGACGTTCATGGGTACCCCGGAATACATGGCGCCCGAACAGTGTGATGGGCAGGAGGGTTTGGATCACCGCGCGGACATCTACGCTTTTGGGGTGATCGCGTACGAGTTGTTGGCCGGCCGCCCGCCGTTTCTCGGCGGAGACGGTGAACTGCGAGAGCAGCATCGCAGCCGGCGGCCGCCGCCGCTGCAGCGGACGGCCAACGTGCCGACGGCCGTGGCTCGGGTGGTGCATCGCTGCCTCGCCAAGAAACCCGAGCGGCGGCCACCCGATCTGGCGGCCGTGATCGACCAGCTGGCCGCCGCAGCGCAGCAGCTAGACGATCCCACGCCCACGGAGCCGCCGCCCGCGAACGACGGACCGACGCCGAGCCCCGGTTCTCCCCGTAAGCCCCGCGGCGCTCGAGGCCGGCGCCAACGCGGTCAGCGGGAGCGGCGAATGGTCGGCCTGTTGTGGTTCGAAAGCGACGCCGACCTCGGTGCGCTGCAATCCGCGTTGGCCCAAGGCGCCGGCCAGCTCGTCAACACCTCCGGATCGCGTCATGTCGCTGCGTTCGGACACGAGATGAGCGACAACCCGGTGCGGACCGCACTCAATGCCGCCCGACAGCTGCTCGGATCGGGGCTGGCCCCGCGAGCCACCGTGGACGTCGCGGCGGTGGGGGTCCGGACCGGCTCCGACGGGACGCACCGCTACGTCAGCCCGCTTTTTTCCCGCGACGATCGCTATCCCCAAGCGGACGACGCGGCCGCCACCTTGATGACCGCCGCGGCGGCCGAGCTCGTACCCGAAACGCCGGCGGAGCCCTCGACACGCGACGGGATTCTCGTCACGTCCGGCATGTCCGACCTGACGCAGGCCACGTCGGTGCGCTACGTCAGCGACCCCTTCGTGGGGCACGCCGCCATCCTACAAAAGCTGCGCTCGACCTCGCGGCACGCGTCCGCCGGCAAACCGACCATCGTCACCATCGTCGGCGAGGCCGGCCTTGGCAAAAGCCGGCTCAGTGCCATGGTCGGGACCACGCTGCAAAGCTCGGCGCTGCCGTATCAAGTCGACGCGGTGCGAGCGTTGCCCCCCGTCGGCGACGTCGTCCACTCCAACATCGATGACCTCCTCCGTCGTTTGCTCCAACTCCCCCGCGAGCGCCCTGACGATGGCGGACTTGCGGCACTGCAAGATCGTCTCGAGCCCCAGCTCGTGCAACGGGCCCGGCTCGGGATCTCGCTCGCACTCGGGTGGGCGGACCCCGACGACCCGGAGGTCGCCAAGCTCCGAGCCGCCCCGGGTGCCCTGCGATCTGCCATCGCGTTGGCCGTGGGCGACACGCTGCGCTTCCTCGCTCAGTCTCAGCCGCTCGCGCTCGTCTTCGACGACGGGCAAAACCTCGACGAAACCCTGCTCGACGCCCTCGAGTACGCCGCGTTGGCCGAGGGCGCCGCTGCGCTGTTCATCTGCGTACTCACCCGGCCGAGTTTTCTACGGGCCCGTCCCACCTTTGGAGATCGTTCGGCCGAGCATGTTGTGCTCGAGCTCGGACCGCTCGAATCCGACGCGGCGGCGGAACTCACCCGGCTGTTGCTCCAGCCCGTCCGGTCGGTCCCCGACAAAGCGGTGCAACTCCTCGTCGAGCGCACGCAGGGGGTGCCGCTGCTATTGGTGGAGCTGGTGCGCGGACTCAAACGCGACGGTGTGGTCCGACCGCTCGAACGTGGCACGGGGTGGTACGTGGCCACAGATGAACTCGAGAAACTCCCCGCGCTGCCGGCCGTCCAGTGGCTCGCCGCCTCGGAGATCGAGGCGTTGCCGCCCCAGCTCGCGGCCATGGCTCGGCTGGCGTCGACATTGGGAAGCGACTTCGGAGAACCCGATCTCGAAGGACTCATCGATCAGCTCGAGAGCGAGGGCGTCGCCCTCGACACCGACCTCGATCCGAGCGTCGGCTTGGCCCGGCTGCGTCGGGCCGGGATGATCGCCAGGGACGCCGCCGGCACGCACCGGTTCCGCCACGCCCTGCTAGGCGAGACACTGTACGGGGCGGTTGGTGACGATCTGCGCCGCACCGCGCACCTCGCCGCCTACAAGTACTATCGCCACGACTGTCCCGAGATGGAGCTGCATCGCCTGCCGCGGATCGCCTGGCACGCCTCGCGATGCGGGCTCAACGACGAGGCCGCGCCCGCCTATCTCCAGCTGGCCGAACGAGCCCGCAGCCAGCATGCCTACCTCGACGCCGAGTCGGCGTACCGCAAGGTGCTCGAGAACCTAGACGACGCGGACGCGCGGCGCCTGGAGGCCACTTGGGCCTTGGGTCTGATGCGGTTTCGTCTCGGCCGCAACACCGACGCGCTCGCCGAGCTCGAGCGGTCGCTCGAACTGGCCCGAGCGTCCGACCTCCGCGATGAAGAGGTCGGTATCTTACTCGACGCGGCCACGGTACTGGATTGGCTCGACGATCACGCGAGGGCGCGCGAGTTCGTCAACGCCGCCGAGACCCGTGGCGACGGCCACCACCCCGAGCTTGCCCAGGCTCGGTTGCTGCTCGGCCACGGCCGAGCGCTTTTTCGGTTCGGCGACGTGAGCAAGGGCTGCGAGCTCATGCTCGAGGCAGCCAATCGCGCGGAGCCACTGGGCGACGACGGCTACGAGACCTTCGTGATCGCCCTTTTGATGGTCGGTGCCGGCTACGGGATGCAAGGTGAGGTCAACGAAGCGATGCGAGCCCTCGATCGTGCGATCGAAGCCGCCGAAGCACGCAGCGATCTTTTGCACGTTGGGGTCGCGTTGCAAAACCGAACCTTCGCCCACATCGCGGCCCAAGATTTTGCGGCCATCGTCGAGGAGACCAATCGATTGGTCGATATCTCACGCGAGGTCGGGGCGTCGGTGCTGGAAGGTCGTGCGGTCTACAATCTGGGGGAGGTCACCTATTTGATGGGCGACTTCGCGACGGCCGAGAAGCACGCGAAGCGATCCATCGAATTGCACGGACTGATTGCCGGCCCCGGGGGTCGCACGCTCGTCTCACAGCTACTCTTGGCGCGAGTGTACACGGCGACCAATCGGCTCGAGCAAGCCCGGCAAGCGGTCGAGCTGCTGCGGGCGGGGCAACACGCTGCACGGGAACAAGACCGCGGCGACGCCGACTTGCTCCCGTCGGACGAGGTCCTACTCGACCTCGTGGATTACTCGTTGCGCGAGACCTCCGTCGCGGAATGGCAGGCGCTGTTGGCCCGTTCGGAGCGAGAGTCGGTGCAGCAAGAACAGATCGAGGTGTTCGAGCTACGCGGACTCGCAGCCGCCCGAGCCGGCGACCACGACCAAGCACAACTGGCGTTCGATGCCGCCCTCAAACTCATCGACGAGGTTCCCAACATGATGAGTGAGCGGGTCCGAGCGCACGCTTCGCGCATCGCCGCGTAGGACGGTGCGCCAACCGGCCGCGCGCAGGCACGCCACGACCGGTCACGCGCCGCCCGGCGCCGAGCGAGACTACTCGGCACCCGTGATCAGACGAAATTCGATCCGACGGTTGCGAGCCCGACCTTCATCGGTCCGGTTGGTATCGATGGGCCGCTCGAATCCATATCCCACCGTTTGCAGTCGCTGCGGATCCACCCCGCGCCCGACGAGCCATTGTTTGACGCTCTCTGCCCGCTCCTGAGACAATTCGAGGTTGTGCTTCTCGGTACCCGTATTGTCAGTGTGCCCAGCAATCTCCACGCGCAGATCTGGATACTCATTAAGGATTTGCACCGCACGCGACAATGTGGGCTCCGAATCCGGGCGCACTTCCGCTTTGTTTAGTTCGAAGTAGATGCCATCGATGACCCCCGTGAACCGCTTGACGGGCTCCGGCACCACATCCGGGCAGCCATCCCCGTCTTCGAAACCATTGAACGTCTCTGGCTCATTCGGACACTGATCGTCCGGGTCCAAGATGCCGTCGCCATCCGTGTCCAAGATGGGGCAGCCCGTGGGGGCGGGCCCCGGCTGATCCGGGCAAGCGTCTTGGGGATCGAGAATGCCGTCGCCGTCGCGATCGCGGATCGGGCAGCCGTCGGGCGCGACGCCGGGCTCGTTCGGACAGCGGTCCTCAGCGTCGATGAACCCGTCGCCATCGCGATCGGAAGGGGGCTTGGGACGACCCAACGTCACCGATAGACCCAGCGTGACCTCGAGGTTCGACCGCGTCGGTCGGTCGATGTCGATGCGCTCGCGGGCTAAGATGTCACGTACATCGACGCGCAACGCCACGCGTTTGTTGAGATACGCCTTGACTCCGCCCCCGAAGTACGGCGTTTCATCTACATCACTGCCCACCACGTCACGTGGACTCGAGACGCCCAAGCCCCCCATACCGGCGACGATAAACGGCGTCAGGCTCCACTTGGGGATCTGCAACAGCAAGTGGCCACCGAAGCCGTAGCCCAAAGCGCCGCCGTTGTCAGTGTTGAACGGGATAGCTTTGCCTTCCGCCTCGATTCCCAGGGCGGCCAGCGGATAGTAGCCGACCCGCAGACCCAGATCGGGAGCCGGGCTGTCAAACTTGCGGTGCCCCTCGTCTTCGAGGTCGAAGTCGACTTCGTACAGCTCCAGCAGCTCGTCGGGGAACAGCACCCCGCCGAACACCCCGAGCTCCACGAGGTTTCGGGTGGGCGCGTGGCGTTTGATCCACGGTTCCTTCTGATCGGGTTCGCGCTGATTCGCCGCCGCGGCGGGCCGCCCAACTTGCCCCTGGGTTGAGGCACGGGACGAGGGCGGCTCGCCCGGTGGCAGGCTCACCGCGGCGCCGGCCGTGGCGGCACCAGGCGTGCCGGCGGCTTGGGCCGCCGATGGTTGTCCGGCGGGAGACGGCTGACCACCGGCCACCGGCTGAGGCGGAGTACCGGACGCCGGTGCGGGCTGACCCGCGACCGGAGACGGCCCCGCGGACGCCCCCTGAGCCCCCACCGACGACGAGCCGGCTGGCGCGGTTGCACCACCGCTCGGGGTCGAGCCGCCGGGGGCGGGCTGGCCTTGCGCCGCGGGCGAACCAACCCCTCCCGGGCGACCCCCAGCTCCCGGTTGACCGCCGGGTGCCGATGAAGCCGATGGTGCCGCCGCAGTGGGCCCTGCACCGGCTGGCGCAGCCGCACCGGCCGACACAGCTCCGTCGGTGGGCTGGCCTGTCTGTGCCAGCGCGAGCGCGGGTGCGCTGGCGAGCAGACCGGCCATCACGGGTACCAGCCCCGGACGCGACCGGGTGGATCGGGACGAAAAAGCGAAGCGCGAGCGGGACGAGTAAAGTGCAGTCATAGCGGCGAATTCCCCACGCGTTACCTACACCAGGCCCGCGCACTCGGAACACCGGATGACGGCCGGCAACTGCGCGAATCGCTAGCCCGGTCCAGCGGCGCGCTCGAATGCGAGCTATTTGAGGCCCCCGGACGCCCCGAACGTAGGCTCGCGCACAAATCGTCAGCTTGAGTGTGGGCAAAACGCGCGTGGTACATCGTGCAACCGAGCGATGTCCTCCCCTGCAACAGCCCTCGCGGCGTTTCATCCCCAACTGGCCGGGTGGTTTCGCTCTGAAGTGGGCGAGCCGACCGACGTCCAGGCCCGAGCGTGGCCACGCATCGCGGCAGGGGAACACGTGCTGGTCAGCGCCCCCACCGGCACGGGCAAAACCCTGACCGCGTTTCTGTGGGCCATCGATCGCCTGATCACGGGAGCGTGGCCGACGGGTCGCCTCTCGGTGCTCTACGTCTCGCCCCTCCGCGCCCTCAATACAGATATCCGGCGCAACCTCCTCGAGCCACTGCGCCAACTGCAGGCTCGCTTCGCCGTCGCCGGTCTCGACGCGCCGCAGATTCGCGTGCTGACCCGCAGCGGCGATACACCGCAAAGCGAGCGCCGGCAGATGCTCCGCCGGCCACCCGAGATCCTGATTACCACCCCGGAAAGCCTCAACCTGCTGTTGAGCTCGCGCAGCGGCGTGGACCTCCTCACCGGCCTGCGCTGCGTGATCTTGGACGAGATCCACGCGCTGGTGGACTCCAAACGCGGCACCCACCTGATCACCGCCGTCGAGCGACTCGTGCGGGGGTCCGGCGAGTTTCAACGCATTGCCCTCTCCGCCACCGTGCACCCCACGGAAGTGGTCAGTCGCTTCATCGGGGGCTATCGACATTCAGGCCCCCCGACCACACCGCAGTTCGACCCTCGGCCGGTCGCTGTCGTCGAGTCCGAAGCCAACAAGCACTACCGGATCGAAGTGTGTTTCCCCGAACCGCTCGACGACGAGTCGACCCGCGACGAGGCCTGGGCCCCGCTTACGGAGGAGCTGCGCGAGCGACTGCATCGCAATCGGTCCACCCTGGTCTTTGTCGACAGTCGACGAATGGCCGAAAAGATCACGCGACTGGTCAATCTCGCCGAAGGCGAACTTGTCGCCTACGCCCACCACGGTTCGCTTTCGCGGGAGATCCGAGCCGACGTCGAGACCCGGCTCAAAGCCGGCGAACTGCGAGCGATCGTGGCGACGAGCTCGCTCGAGATGGGGATCGACATCGGGGCCATTGATGAGGTCGTGCAAATCTTGCCGCCTCCCACGATCGCCGCCGCCATCCAGCGCGCGGGCCGGGCGGGGCACCAGGTCGGCCAAACCAGCCACACGAGCCTCTACGGGGCGCACGCGCTGCATCTGGTGGAGATGGCCGTCATCGCCCGACAAATCGACACCCACGACCTCGAACCGGTCACGCCGATCCGCGCTCCCGTCGATGTCCTCGCGCAAGTCCTGATCTCGATGGTCGCGCTCGAGGCCCGAGACATCGACGAGTTGTACGCCGAGCTGCGAGCGAGCACGCCCTACCACGACCTCTCGCGCCGACAATTCGATCTGGTCGTGGAGATGCTCGCGGGTCGCTACGCCGATACCCGCATGCGGGACCTCTCGGCGCGCGTATCGTTCGACCGCCAGGACCGGACGTTGAAGGTCCGACGCGGGGCGGTGCAGGCGTTGTACAGCTCTGGCGGCACCATTCCCGATCGCGGCGAGTTCAAACTTCGCCACCAAAACGGCAGTGCCATGATCGGCACCCTCGATGAGGAGTTCGTGTGGGAGGCCAAAGTCGGCGACAACTTCCTGCTCGGCACCCAAAGCTGGCAGATTCAGGCGATCACCCACAATGACGTGTTTGTCACGCCAGCCGGCGAACGAGGCAAAGCCCCGCCGTTTTGGCGCGGGGAGGAGCTCAATCGAGGCTACCTTTTGTCACGCCGCATCGGTGAGTTCCTCGAGGCCGCCGAGGCGCAGGCGCAACGGCGAACGTTGGGGTCGTGGCTGCGCCATGGCTTTCATCTGCAAGAGCATGCCGCCACCCAACTCGAGCGATTCCTCGCGCGACAACGCGAACACACGCGAGCGCCTTTGCCCCACCGCCACCATCTGCTCGTCGAGCAGGTGTCACGCGGCCCCGACGGGGCCCCAGGACATCAAGTCGTGCTGCACACCCACTGGGGCGGACGCGTCAACCGCCCGTACGCGATGGCCCTCGAAGCGGCCTGGACCGAACGGCACGGCACCGCGCCCGAGCTCTTCGTGGGCAACGACGTGGTGGTCCTCCAGTTGACCGAGGCGATTGACTCGGGCGAGCTCATCAGCTTGGTGCGCAGCGACACCGCCGAGCGTCACCTCCGTGCCCGCTTGGAGGGCTCGGGTTTTTTCGGGGCCCGGTTTCGTGAAGCCGCCGGCCGTGCGTTGCTGCTCCCCAAACGCAAGTTCGGCGAACGGCTGCCGTTGTGGATGAACCGGCTGCGATCGCAACGCCTGCTCGACGCCGTCCATGACTACGGCGATTTTCCCATCGTGCTAGAAGCCTGGCGTAGCTGCTTGCAGGACGAACTGGACGTGGCGTCCCTGCTCCACGTGCTCGGCGAGTTGGAAGCAGGCATCATCACCGTCGGACGGACCCAGACGTCCAGCGCGAGCCCGATGGCGAAGAGCACCGCGTGGGCTCAAGTGAGCGAGTACATGTACCGCCGCGACGAGCCTCGCGGCACCGACGGCCAACGCAAGCCAGCCCTGCGCGAAGACCTGATCGCGGAGGTGGCGTACACCGATGAGCTGCGTCCGCGGGTCACCAGCGAGGCCTGCAACGCCCTCGAAGCCAAGCTCACCCGCGTCGCGGCCGGCTACGCCCCGCGTGACGCCGACGAGCTGCTCGACTGGGTCAAGGATCGCGTGGTGATCAGCCGCGACGAGTGGGCGGCGCTCCTCGCCGCGATGCCCCCAATCGAGCCCGCCGACGCACTCGACCGGTTGGAGACGAAGGTGCTGGTGCTGACGATCCCCGGAGTCGGCGACGATGACTCGCCGGCCGCGTTGGTCGTCGCCCACGAACTCGTCGAGCGCGTCGTCGCGGCCTGGTACGGCGACCGACCCGGCGTGGTCGCCTGTTGGCTCAACCAAACCACACCGGTCGCACTGCCGGCCGTCGAGGCACCTGACCCGGGCGACGATCTCCCGATCACGGTCCTCGGTCAGGTCCTAAGCTTCTACGGGCCCCTCGATCCGGCCACCATCGCCACCCGGTACGCGCTTTCGCCGAGTCGGCTGACCCGTTGGCTCGACGCCCTGGAGGGGTCGCAAGCCATCATCACCGGCGCGTTGCTCCGTGATGACACACGACGCCTGGTCTGTGACGCGCGCAACTTCGAGACGCTGTTGCGCATCCGTCGAGCCCAAGCGACTCCACACTTCGAAGCGCTCGAGTCTCGCTGGATCGCCCCGTTTCTCGCGTCGATGCAAGGGCTCACCGCGACGTCGGCCCGCAGCGTCACGACGTCGACCGATCCGACCGAACAGCTGGCGAGCGTCATGGACCCGCTCCTCGCATTGCCGCTGCCCTGCCACGCGTGGGAGACCCACATCTTCCCCGCCCGCGTCGCGGGCTATCGGCCCGACCACCTCGACCGCCTGCTGGCCGAATCCGACCTGCAGTTTGTCGGCACCGCCGACAAACTCATCCAGTTTTCGTACAGCGGCGAGCTCGCGGTGTTGCCCCCGCCGGACCCACCAGCCGTCGACGCCCCGGCGTCGCCGTGGCGCGAGCTGTTCGCGGACCCCCGAGCGGGCTACGACCTCCACGCGCTGACCCACGCCGCGGGCCGACTCGCGTCCGAAGTGTTGCCGCAACTGTGGCGTGGCGTGTTCGCGGGTGAGGTGACCTGCGATCACTTCGCGCCGGTCCGCCGCGCCGTGGAGACCGACTTCGCGGACGACTTGGGACTGCCCGTGACTCGCCCCACCCGCGGCCGTGGACGCTGGCGAGCCGACCGTGGCCAGCGGGTGCCGGGGACTTGGCACCGCGTCGAACGCCCGGCCGAAGCGACCGATCCCTTGGATCGCCAAGAACGCGACAAGGAGCGAGCGCGCCTTGTTCTCGAACGTTATGGGATCGTGTTTCGCCAGCTGCTCACGCGCGAGTCCGAGGGGTTTCGCTGGCGAGATCTGTTTCGCAGCCTACGCCTCATGGAGTTGTCGGGCGAAGTCCTAGCCGGCCAGTTCTTTCACGGCATCGACGGTCTCCAATTCATCTCGCACCAAGCGTTTCGCCATCTGGTCGACGCGTTCCCCCGCGACGAGGTGTTTTGGCTCAATGCGACCGATCCTGCCTCTCTGTGCGGCGTCAGCTTGAGCGGTGACGCCCCCACCCTGCCGCGGCGTGTTCCCAGCACGCATTTGGTGTACCGAGGAGCCGAGCTCGCGTTGATCTCACGCCGACAAGGACGCGAGCTCGAGTTTTTCGTCGAGCCTGACGACTCCCGCATGGCGGAGTACCTCGTCGTGTTCCAGCATCTGCTCTCGCGCCCCAGCAAGCCTCTCGCACGCGTTGAGATCGGCACCATCGACGGCGCCCCCGCCCGACACAGTCCGTTCGTCGCGACGTTGCGCGCGCACTTCGACGTCAACGCCGGTCCCGCCGACGTGACGTTGAGCCCTCGCCGCTGAGCGCTTCCCGCCCGCGCCGCGACACGGGTGACCCGCGCGCGTCGCCGGCTCCGCGCGGCGCGGAGTCGGCCCGACTGCCATCCGCTGCGCGTCGTCACTCGAACCTCGGCGGCGGTCAGCTATAGTCGCGGCGCATGTCGCTCGTTCTGCATGGCAGCTTCACCTCACCGTTCGTTCGCCACTGTCGCGTGGCACTCGCCCAGTCCGGCGAAGTGGCAACGCGTGTGGTGAGGCTGGAGTCGGGCGCTGAACCAGCTCGCCGTCCACTTCGAGGGGCGGCTACCGGTCTAAAGTGATGCAGCGACGACCACAAAGCGATAGTAACGCAGTGCTCGACAGGAGCCAGGGTGCTCGGCCTTCGGCCGACACCGACGCGGGTCGACCGAAGGTCGCCCCTCGCGGCGCCCTGGCTCCCGCCTGCGCGCTGCGTTGGCGCGTGCGCGGGGGCGAGGCACACGGATGCCTCGGGCGGGGGAGCGGGCCCCGGATGTTCAACCTCAAACCAGTGAGAAACAGCGATCGTCAATCACGTACGCGCATCTTCCGCCGAGGCTGATCCACAGGTTTCCTGACACTCCCAATGTCGAGGGCCTGGTCCGCGACCATTTATTTGAGTCGGCGGTTTTCCTCTTCGAGGGCCTTGAGGCGTTTCGCCTCGCCGACGTCCATTCCGCCATACTTGCGCTTCCACGCGTAGAACGACGCGGTGGCCATCCCATGCTTCCTGCAGAGCTCCTTGACCGGCACGCCGGCGTC
>QKPP01000246.1 GCA_006508105.1 Myxococcales bacterium FL481
CATCGTCATCATCGTCATCATCGTCATCATCGTCATCGTCGTCATCGTCATCGTCGTCATCATCGTCATCCGGCGTGTCGTCGTCGTCATCCGGCGTGTCGTCGTCGTCGTCCGGCGTGTCGTCGTCGTCGTCCGGCGTGTCGTCGTCGTCGCCCGGCGCATCGTCGTCATCGCCCGTCGCGTTGCCGTCGCCCGTCGCGTCGTCGTCGTCGTCAGCGGGGGCGTTGTCGTCGTCGTCGTCGCCGCCGGCATCATCGTCGTCGCCCGACGCGCCATTGTCGCCGTTGCCAGAGTCGCACGCGGCCAGCGGCAGCGCGAAGCAGACCGCCAGCGCGAAGTTGGAGAACAAAGAGGACCGTTTCATCATCCCCTTCGCTACCACGCGACTGCCGGAGGCTCAACGGCAACGCTTCTCAACCCAACGCCGAAGAGCAACCGCGCCGAAGCCTCAGGCCCGGTTCGCTGCCGAGTATGTCGGGCGAGTTACGAGTTGTGTTCACAACTCCCGAGGACGCGGACGCGGGGTCCGGTCGGGACCACCGAGCCGCGACCCCATGCTCGAGAACAATTGCCGCGCATCCAACAACATGAGCCATAACCGGCCGAGTCGTCACGTGTGGCGGCGTGATGCCAGCGGAAGACCAAGCGAGTCCGGGCCCACCGCGTCGCGAGCCACCGGTGGTCACGCCGCCCGCACCGCCTCAAGGCTGTGTTGCGACCGCGCCGGACGACTATTGTCATCGACTTGCACCTCCGCGGGCCAAGCCAGCACGGAGTCAGCGGACGACGGCACCCGCGGCCCGACGCCGCGCAACTGGTGATTGCCGCGAGTGGCTCGAGATTGCCGCCGGCTTCGAACTCCAGCCACAACACGACCGGAACTTCCGGCTGCCCGTCGTCGAACTCGTCGGCGCTGGTGCACCCCGACGACTCAACGGGGGCGAGGACCTCAGCCGCCGTGGCCCCGTCGCGACTTCCCGTCGCAAGATGCACCCGGGCTTCGACGGTGGTTTGGCCGACGCACGCTCCGAACCGGTGTGGCGCACTCCCACGGCCCACGCGAGTTCAGCCGCACCAACACGGACGCCTTCCGGTCGAGCTCGACGACAGTCGGGCCTAGTTTGCTCTAGCTGCGTCCGTGTTCCACCCACGATGCCACCGCGCCGCGGCGACGCGCACGAAGCTTCGCCGACGGCGACCCTCATGGCCACCATCAGGACCCCCTCGCGTTCGACTCGCCGGCCGACGACACCGTGCGTCCAACGACGCTTGAACCGGTCGACGTGGCGAGAGTCAAACGTGGGGGCCTCCACCCACCGGGCCAAGACGGGTCACGGGTAGCTCACGCGCGCCCACTCGTCGGCGACGCCCAAGCGGGGTCGGACCACCCCGACCTGCACGGACAGCACGGTCGCGTGCCCACCGCAGCCATCGCAACTGCGCGCACCGTCTCCCGAGCGGGCACACTCGAGCGCCGACGGACGCGGCGGCATGCCCCCGCAGTCCAGACGACCGCTGCGAGTCGAAGCTCGTACGAGCAGCGCCATCCGGGCATCGCCGGCCGTCCCCGCATTGGACATTCGTCGGAGCGGCCGGGGTGCGGTCCGAGCTCGCGCGCGAACGACCACCCGCGACGCGCCGCACAGCACGCGCTGAGGCCCCGGGCCACGCGACTGGCATTTCGCATAGTCGAGTTGACCAGGACGGACACATTGGGCCCGGCACAAGGATCATCTCGGCCCGAGATCGGTATCCTCGTGCGCCAACCTCCCCATGCTTCGTTCCAGCTTTCGCATTCTCTCGGCCGCGTTGACCGTTGTCGCCTGCCAACCGCAAGCCGACACGGCGGCCCCGACCACCCCGGCCGCGCCTTCGGCGGAGAAACCGCCCGAACCGACCCGACCCGCGTACCCGCCGACCGAGCAACGTGCGGTGACCGATCAGTACCACGGGGTCTCGGTAACCGAGGACTACCGTTGGCTGGAAAACTGGTCCGATCCGGCCGTGGTCGCCTGGAGCGAATCCCAAAACCAGTTTGCTCGCACCCAGCTCGACGCGTTGCCCGACCTGCCCGGCGTGCGCGCCCGGGTGGAGCAGATCTACCAGGCCAAGGTCGTGGACTACTGGAAAGTGACCAGCGCGGCCGGCCGAATCTTCGCGCTCAAAGCAGAGCCGCCAAAACAGCAGGCGTTTCTCGTCGAGCTGTCATCACTCGATGAGTCCACCTCGCGCACGGTCATCGATCCCAACGTCCTCGACGCGACGGGGGGCACGTCGATCGACTGGTTCGTGCCCTCACCCGACGGCAAACGCCTCGCGGTCTCGCTGTCGCGTGGCGGCAGTGAGATCGGCGACCTGCATATCTTCGACACCGAATCGGGTCAGCTGCTGGAAGCGCCGATCGTGCGGGTCAACCAGGGCACGGCGGGAGGAGCCATGGCCTGGGATCCCGACGGCGAGGGGTTTTTCTACACGCGGTACCCTCGCCCGGGGGAGCGGCCGGACGCTGATCTGGCGTTTTATCTCCAGGTCTATCACCACAAGCTCGGGACACCGGAGAGCGCCGACCGGCACGAGTTTGGCCACGACCTCCCGCGCATCGCCGAGATCGATCTCGACCTCGAGCCGACAAGCGGACGCCTCCTCGTCACCGTGCAAAACGGCGACGGCGGCGAATTTGCCCACTACCTGCGGGATGCGAAGGGCAAGTGGACCACGCTGAGCCAGTTTGGCGATCGGACCGTGCAGGCGAACTTCGGCGGGAAAGACGACATCTACCTCATCTCACGCAAGGGTGCGCCGCGGGGCCAAGTGCTGCGCATGTCAGCCCTTCGTCCCGACCCGGCTCACGCTCAGGTGGTGGTGCCGCAAGGCGATGAATCCATCGTCTCTGGGTTTTGGGGAGCACCCACGTTGCGGGTGGTCGGTGAACGCTTGTACGTGACCTATCAACTCGGCGGGCCCACCGAGCTACGAGCCTTCACCCTCGACGGCAAGCCCGCGACCGGCCCTCAGCAGCTGCCGGTCTCGTCGGTCGGCGCCATGGCGCCGGGGCCCAACAACACCTTGTTGTTCACCAATGGCTCGTTCGTCCAACCGTCGGCGTACTACCTGTTTGATCCGGCGACCGGCCAAACTCGCAAGACCGCCTTGGCGCCGCGCCCGGTCGTCGATTTTTCGGATATTGAAGTGCGGCGGGAGTTCGCCGTGTCGACCGACGGCACGCGGGTTCCGATGAACATCTTGGCCCGCAAAGGCACGCAACTCGATGGCCAAAACCCCGTCGTGGTGTACGGCTACGGCGGTTACGGCAACAGCATCACCCCGTACTACAAGGCCAGCTACGGCGTGTTGCTCGAGCAAGGGGTGGTCTACGTGCTGGCGAACCTTCGCGGTGGGGCGGAGTACGGCGAGGCCTGGCACCGAGCCGGCGCGTTGACCAACAAGCAAAACGTGTTCGACGATTTCGCGGCGGTTGTCCGCCACCTGCACCAGCGTCAGTACTCCAACCCGGATCGCACGGCGGTGATGGGGGCCTCCAACGGCGGGCTGCTCATCGGCGCGACGATCGTGCAGCACCCGGAGCTGGTCAAAGCCGCCGTAGCCAAGGTGGGCCTCTACGACATGCTGCGCGTGGAGCTATCGCCCAACGGCGCCTTCAACATTCCCGAGTTTGGCACGGTGAAAGACCCCACCCAGTTCGAAGCGCTGTACGCTTATTCACCCTACCACCGCGTGCGCGAGGGCGTGGAGTACCCCGCCGTGTTGTTCACGACGGGGGCCAACGATCCGCGCGTCGATCCGATGCAGTCGCGCAAGATGACCGCTCGGTTGCAGGCGGCGAGCGCGGGGCAAGGATCGATTCTCCTCCGCACGACCGCCAACGCCGGCCATGGATCCGGCTCGCCGCTCAACGTGCGGATCGACCAATCCGCGCACGTCTACGCGTTCTTGCTGTCCGAGCTCGGGGTCAAGTACACCGTGCCGGCCAATCCTTCGGCGGCGCGGTAGCCCGGGTGCACCCGGCGTCGGTCGGCTGCACTCGTCACGCCCCGGGCGCGAGGCGCCACGCGAACCACGCGTCGCGTTGGCGCTGGGCCAACTGTCGTTGGGCAGCTCATCGTGCGGCGCGACGCCGCGTCAACCAAGCCACGCCCACGTACGCCAACGCGCTCAAGCCGGCTCCCGCGAGCGAGGTGGGCATCCGCACCGGCGTCTCCACCCCGGCGAACGCGGACCAGCCGGCAGCGTAGTGGACCGCCCAACTGGCCGATCCCACGAGCATAGCGGCGAGCGCCGCCCCCTCGCTGCGCCGGCGGCCGAACAACCCCCACGTCAGCGGCACGAACAGGCCCGTGAGACCCAGTTCGTACGCGGACTCGAGCAAGGCATAGGCGCTTTCGCCAACTAGAGCCAACGCCGCACCCGTCCCGGCTACGCCGACGATGCACACCCGGGTCCGAGCGACGACCGTGGCGTCCGACCCCTGCCAGAGGTTTTGCGCAATGACTGTGGCCGGCGATAAGATGGCGCTGTCAATCGTGGATAGCACCGTCGCTGCAATTGCGACCACGAACACGACCGTCATCGCCGGCGAAAACACCGTCGCCGCCACAGCCAGCAACACGCCCGACGCGGGCTGGTCACCGACCAGAGCATGCGCCGCGAGACCGGCGAGCACCGGCACACAGCCTAAGCCGATGTAGAGACCGCCCGCGACGGTGCACGCCACGGCAGCCGCCCGCTCACTACGAGCGGAGAAGATCCGTGCGAGCAGATCCTGCCCGGGGAGATTGCCGAGGCAACCGACGAACAGCACCCCGAGCCAGGACGTCAGCTCTCCGGTGCCGCGCGAGCCGATGAGGCGCCCGTGCCCCGCCGGGAGCGTTTGGACCAACGCCGCCCACGGAGACGATGCCGTCTCGCCGAGTTTGACCAACACCCCCCCGCCCAGCACCAGCAGCCCGAATGCGATCACGCCGACCAACACGGCATCCGTGATGACCACGGTCCACATGCCGCCGATGAGGGCGTAGCTGACCCCGACAATGCAGACCAGCCCCACCCCGGCTGGAATCGGCAGGCCAAAAAAGTGGTCGAGCAGTTTCGCTAGCGCCAAAAACTGCACCGCGATCCAACCGAAGTAGCTCGGCACCATCACCGCAGACGCCACCTTCTCCGCCCGAGCGCCGAACCGCTGGGCAAAGAAGTCGCCCAGGGTCAGCAGCCGCATCCGCCACAACGGCCGAGCGAACCCCACCCCCGCCACCACGAGGCACAGTCCCGCGCCAAGGGGTTCGAGCGCCACCGCGGACAGACCCGAAGCGTGGATCTCATCGGTCGCCGTCAATAGGGTCCCAGCGCCAAACCAGGTCGCGAACAACGTGGCCGTGGCCATGGGCCACGAGAGCCGACGACCCGCGACCAGAAAGTCCTCCGCGGTTGTCGTGCGATGTCGCTGCCCAATCGCGAGGCCGAGGGTAAGTGCGACCAAGCCGATCAACGCGAGGGCGAGCGTGCCAGTGACGCTCATCTCGCCTCGGACGCGAGCCGCTTGGGCGCAACCGCCCGATAGCTCTCGCGCACCCACTCACACAGAAGGTCAGCCGGCGGGCAGGCACCCGCCTCGAGTCGAAGAGTCACCCATCCGGCGCGTCCAAGACCGTAGCCAGTGGGTGCCGCCCCGGGCACGGCCAGCGCCAGGTCAGCGCTCTCAGGCAACTTCACGCTGATCGACGCGCTTTCCTCGTAGCCATCGGCCCGCGGCAAGAAGACGAACACCTTCTTGCGCACCTTGATCGCGCTGTGGCCCCAGGGAAACTCCTCGACCGCCGCCGGCAACGTCAACGCGAACCGGCGCACGCGTTCCACGACGTCGGGAAGGGTTCCGGGCACGGACAGCGAGGGGGTGGAACGCTCGCGCGCGACCGCGTGCGGCCCACCCGGTCGGCTTGCGGCACTCCCCTTCTTCGCCGCGCTCCTCTTCTTCGCCGCGCTCCTCTTCTTCGCCGCGTTCCCCTTCTTCGCCGCGCTCCCCTTCTTCGCCGCGCTCCCCTTGTGTTGGCTCGGGCTCATTCTCACGTCGCCGGTTCGATCGTCAGCGTCGCCGATGTCGTGGCGCGACGCAATGTGCGGGGCGTGTCGCCGAAGCGTCACCGGTTCGAGGAGGCTCTGTTGGCGTCGGGCCGCGTGATCGCTCGACGGACGTGGGCCAGCGGCGCGGCATCGTCGAAGACGACCTCGTCCCCCGCAAGCCCCACCCCCAGCCGGGCGAACAGCCGCGGCAGGTCGACGGCAAGCGGCTGCCGTGCCACCTGCTGGTACCACCGCGAGAACGTGGGCTGTCCCACGCCGGCATCCGCCCCGCGACAGACCCGCTCGATCGGCCACGTCACCCGAGCATTGCCGCCAGTATCCACCAGGTGTCGCAACAACGGGCGAATCGATCGTTCATTCGCACTTTCGCGGCGCAACTCGACGTCGACCAGCAACCAAAAGATCGCCCCGCCCCAATACGTGTTTCCCCAGCTCTTGGTGCGATCCAACCCACGGTCCCCAGCCGCCGGTAAACCGTAGGGCATCCGGGCGAGCCATCGTCTCCACACCTGCTCGTCTGTCAGCCATCCCTCCCGAGCCCGGATGATCGGCTCGAGGTAGGTGGAAAGCCCTTCTCGCATCCACGCATGACGTTCATCCAAAAAAGGAAACCCCATGTGCAACATCTCGTGGACCAAGATCCAGTCGTCCCGCAGATCCGGCAAGGTGGTCTCCGGGCCCACGTAGAGTCGAATGCTACGCCCCTCGAACGCCTGCCCGAACACAACGCCGGCGCGCCCCCGCTCCACCAGCTCAACACCGAGATCGGGGACCGGGAACGCGCCGTAGTAGGCTGCGACGGCACCACCGACCGCCGCAACCCAATTCGCGATTTGGTCGCGGGAGATGTGCTGGGTCTCCACGCGAACTTCGATTCGCAACGTGGTCTCGCCAACTCGACGTTCAAGTCGGCCCGCCTGCTTGGCGAGCGCGTGGAGCTCATTGTTGCTCACTTGAGCCCGATCACTCGTGGGGGTCGATCGTTGAGGCGGCGCGGTCGCGTCGCTGCTCGCGGTCGAGGACGACGGGGAAGCCTGTGCCGCGGGCGCGACCGAACCCGATGCACGGTGCGATCCGCGATGCGTGGCGTTGTCGGAGGGCTCGAAAGAACTGGAGCAACGAGCGATCCCCAGCGCGAACAGGAGCGACCCCGTCAGCATCGCTACACGAGTTGGTTTGCAAATCGCTTGCATGTGCAATAGGATATCCATCCTGCCTGTGGGTGACGCTCGCTAGACAACGAGCCGTCAGCGGAGCAGGCATCGGCGAGGTGGCGTGATGGTGACACGATCGCAGACCGCAGACTCCCCAACGCCCAACCGAACGCCATCCCCCTCGTTCCCCGACCCGCTCCGCGCGTGCAAGCGCGACGTGGGCCTCGCGCTCGCACCTCGAGCGGCAGGGACGAAGGCGCCGCGGGCGAACACTTGCCGGCGCATCTCACCGCGCCGAGGGCCGACCGCATGCATCTAGCCGAAGGCATGCTTCCGCTGAACCAAGCCCTCGGGTGGAGTGCCGCGGCCGCGCCCGCTGTGATTTGGAGCATTCGTGGCGAGCTGCGAGCGCGTCCGGAAGACGCCGTGTCGCCCGCCATGCGGGCCGGTGTCACCACCTTGCTCTTCGCCGCCACGCTCCTGCCGATACCGGTCCCCGTCGTCGGTGCGACCGCCCATCTGTGTCTCACCCCCGTACTGGCTCTCGTGTTCGGCGTGCGCCGCATCATCTGGCCGACCTTTTTCGTCGTCTTGATTCAGGCGGTGTTCTTTGCTCACGGCGGGCTGACGACGCTCGGCGCCAACACGCTCACGCTGGGTCTCGTCGGACCCCTCGCAACGCTAGGGCTGTGGAACCTGACACGAAGAGTTGGCGTCGGCGAGGGTGTGGGCGTCGCGCTCGCCTGCGGTGCCGGGGCTCTGAGCATTTCAATCGCCGACGCGGCCGTGCTCGCGCTGGCTTTGTCCGAAGTGACCGCGCCCAGCACGACCTTCGTCGGGGTACTGCTCGGCTTTGCCCCGATCCAGGTTCCGGTGGCCATCGTCGAGGCCATGGTCTCGATCGGCCTCGTCCGGTTGCTCGCCACGCGTCGAGCCGACCTCGTGCCGGAACCACTTCGAACGCTGCGCAAGCGGTCGGGATCTGGCGCACTCGCCGTCGTGTTCTCGCTCGCAGTTGGTCTGTCGGCTTGTCGCGACGCACGCAACGATCCCGCGGTGCTCGGTACGATCCCGGCCACGCCCGCGGTCGATCTTTCCGCCTGTCGCGGAGAACGCGTCGATACGGCGGTACTCCGCGTCCCCGCGAGCCCGGCAACGCGCTCACCGATGGCGCGCAACCTGGATCGGATCCAGCTGGACTCGGGGATCGTCGCACCAGGCGTCCGGCTGCGACGGTTGGGATGATCCCCGATGCCGCACGGCGCTGACCGTCTGTTTGCGCATCGCCGTCCGCCGCGTGGGGTCACGGTACTCACGCTCACCGTGACGGTCGCCGTACTTGTCGTCAACGCCGCCGCCCGAGACGCGACGTTGTCGATGACGCTCGCGGGCCTCGGCGCCGCGCTGCTGCTCATCTCTCGTGCTTGCGGCCGGAGGCTCCCCACGGCAGCTTCAGCGTGGGTCCTGGTCATCGTCGCGCTCGCGCTGACGCTCGGAGCCGCGTTGAGCTCCCACGCCGACGCCATCGTCGAGGTGAGCGCTCGGCTCGCATGCGGCGTGATCTGGGTGCTCTGGCTCGGCACCATGGTCGACTGGGCGAGCCTGCGCGAGATCCTCCTCGGGCTCCGGGTGCCGCACCCCATCGTGGGGCACCTTGACCTCGCCCTGCTCCACGGCGTCGTCACCCAGCGCGACTGGATCCAGCGGCGTGATGCGGCTCGTCAGCGCCTCGGTTCTTCGCGGTTGCCGATCGCAGCCTGGGGCCCGTTGATCGGCGCGGGCGCCCAACATGCCTTCACCCGCCTCGAGCGCGTGGACGAGAACGCCCAGTTGCGCAGCGCTTCGGGTGGCGACGATCGAGCCCGGCTGTCGATGCAGCTCGAACACGTTGACGTGGAGCGAAATGGCAACTTGGTGCTGGAACAAGTCTCGCTGCGCATCGAGCCGTCGGAGTGGATACTGGTGTGCGGACCGAGTGGCGCGGGCAAGTCGAGCCTATTGCGACTCCTCGCGGGGCTCGACGGGGCCGCGCGGGGCTCGATGACCCGCTTCGGCGACCCCATCTCCCCCGGCGCCCCCCTTCGTACCCGCCTCGATGGTCGCGTCGCGCTGCTCGGCCAAAACCCCGAGCATCACTTGATCGCAAGCACCGTCGCCGAGGACATCGAGTGGGGCATGCTGCATCGGGGCAGCACCCCCACGAACGCTCGGCGTCGCTGCGTCGAAATGGCCGAGGCGCTACACATCGACCATCTGCTGCAGCGCCCGTGCCACGCGCTCAGCTTCGGGGAGCAGCGGCGAGTCGCGCTCGCGGGGATCCTGGTACTCGAACCGGCATTGCTACTTCTCGACGAGCCCACCGCCGGGCTAGATCCCGTCGCCGCTCAGGAGCTTTGCGCGCTCGTCGAGCGCACGGTGAAACGGACCGCCGCGGCCTGCCTCTGGGCCACCCACGACCTCCACCTAGTTCCGCCACCCGCCCGACGCACCCTCTTGCTACGAGACCGGCGCGTCATCTTCGACGGGTCCACGGCGCAAGGACTGACGAAACCCTGGCTGACCAAAGCCGGCCTCGCCGTGTGATCACCAACCGCAAGGACAACAGATGAACCCACTCTCAAAAGTACCCGTCACCATTCTCACCGGTTTCCTGGGCGCAGGAAAGACGACGCTGCTCAACCGGATCTTGAGTGAGGAGCACGGTAAGCGCATCGCCGTCATCGAAAATGAGTACGGCGAGGTCGGGATCGATCAGGCGTTGGTCATCAACGCCGATGAGGAAGTCTTCGAGATGTCGAACGGCTGCATCTGCTGCACCGTCCGAGGCGACCTGATCCGCGTGCTCGGCAACCTCATGAAGCGACGGGACAAGTTTGACTACGTGCTGGTCGAGACCACCGGGCTCGCAGACCCGGGTCCGGTCGCTCAAACGTTTTTCATGGATGAGGAGATTCGATCCGAGTACGCGCTGGATGGCATCGTCACGCTCGTCGATGCCGCCCACATCGAGCAGCAACTGGGGCGCAGCGACGAGAGCACCGAGCAAGTCGCGTTCGCGGACATCCTCATGTTGAACAAGACCGACCTCGTGGACAACCAGGCTCTCGATCGGCTGGAGGCCCGACTTCGCGACATCAACCGGTTGGCGCGAATCGTGCGGTGCGAGCGGGCGAACGTCGCCGTAGATCACGTGCTCAACCTCGGCGCGTTCAACCTCAACCAGGTGCTCGAGCGGCGCCCCTCCTTTCTCGAGCCAGAGTACCCGTTCGAATGGACGGGGGTCTACGCGCTCGACCCTGGCCGCTACGAGCTGAACCTGGGGGACGGGCCGGATCCGACCATGTCCATGGTGATCGTGGCTGACCAATCGACCGAGGAGTCAGCCCTGCGCGACGGCGCCGAGTGGTGCGTGCGACGGTACGCCGAGCCCCCCGTCGTGCTGCGCCCCGGAGACGAGGTGCCGCTGGGACAGCACGTCAGCTTGGCCCTGCAGTCACCCGGTCGCAAGTCGTTCTTTTTCACCGTCGACTCCGTGGTCCGGGTGGGACTGTACACGCAGCACACCGCCGAGGAGTTCGATCTGCGGCTGATGCAGTCAGGTGATGAGGCGGCCCCGCCGGCGCCGGGCTCGAATGCCCAACCATTCCCCGCGACGGAGGCCGGCTCCGCTGGCGTCGCCGGGGAGATTCCCGTTGCCGTCGAACGGACCTGGGTGGCACAACACGAGCACGACGACGAGGTCGGTTCCATGGCCATCGAACGGGACGGCGACGTCGATCCGGATCGCCTCAACGCATGGCTGAGCAAGCTCCTTCGCGAACGCGGCGTGGACATCTTCCGCATGAAAGGGTTCATCAGCCTTGAGGGTGAATCGCGTCGTTTCGTGTTTCAGGGGGTGCACATGCTCTTTGACGGGCAGCCGGGACAGCCATGGGGTGACGCGCCGCGCCGCAATCAACTGGTCTTCATCGGCCGCAACCTCGATGAACCAGTCATGCAACGGGAGTTCGACGCATGTCTGATCTCGACCTAGAGAACGCCCAAAGCGTACTGCACCGGGGTTGGTCCGCGACGGTCGGAGACTACGCCATCGCTGGAGAGTGGACCGGTGGCGGTGATGCCCTGGTGGTCGGTGACGCGGCGGGTAGCGTCTACGCGTTCGACGGAAGATCTGGCGACGTCGCGTGGACCCGGCCAGAGGCCCACAACGGAGGTCTGCTCGCACTGGCCGTGCATCCGCGCGGCACGAGTATCGCGACCGCCGGCCAGGACGGGCGGATCCTCGTATGGAATGCGGACGATGGTGAGATCGTCCGCTCGATCGAGTTCGGGAACCAGTGGGTGGAGAACCTCGCGTGGTCGCCGACGGGCAACTGGCTCGCGGCGTCGAGCTCCCGACAGGTTCGAACCTACGATACACAGGGCCAGCAAGTGTGGCAGTCCGGGGCGCATCCAAGCACGGTCAGCGCCATCGCCTGGTCAAGCGCAAACGAACTGGCGACGGCGTGCTACGGTCGCGTGGCGTTCTTCGACGTGCCCGCTGGCAAGCTGCGGCAACAACTGGAGTGGAAGGCCTCGTTGATCTCGATGGCGTTCAACCCCGCGGGGGACGTGGTGGCCTGCGGCGGCCAAGATCTCTCGGTGCACTTTTGGCGTCGGCCCAATGGAGAGGGCGCGATCATGTCCGGGTATACCAGCAAGCCGTCGGCATTGACCTTCGACGCGTCCGGCACCTTGTTGGCGACCAGTGGCGGCGAGGTCGTGACGGTGTGGAGCTTCGCCGACGACGGGCCCGAGGGAACCCGCCCCGGGCTCTTGGAGCTGCACATCGAGCCGGTCTCCTCACTCGCCTTCGCGCCCAGTGGACCGCGCCTAGCCTCCGGGGCCCGCGATGGTGCCGTCGTGGTCTGGTCTCTCCAACGCGACGGCGACGGGGTGCCGGTTGGCGCCGACGCGGTCTCTGGCGGGGTCTCGTGCGTTCGTTGGCGACCTGACGGCCACGCTCTAGCCGCCATGGATGCGCAGGGCGGGGTCACGGTTTGGCGGGTGCAAGACGAGGCCCAGCGGCGATAGCCGCGGGTACGTGGTGCCCCACGACCACCCTTGGTTGGGACCAGTGACTCGGTGCTCCCGTCGGCGGGCCGTGGCCGTGTGCTCTCGGGCCTGTCCGGCCACGACGGGCAGACGGCTGTAATCACGTCGCACGCGGCAGATCGTCGACTCGGAAAGCCCTCGACGACAGCGCGTCCGTGCGGCTAACCTGCGCCGACTTGCGGCCACGCGTCGCCCAGGAGCGGACCGCCGTGAATGGAGCGAAATTCACACTTTTTCAGCTCGCCGGTTTCTTCTTCCCTGGCGTCGTGACCCTCGTGGTCGCATTCGCGGTGCTTCACAACGCGCAGTTCGAGTGGGGGCTGATTGCGAATGCCCCCGCGGTTCCGGTGGCGACGGCCACGCTAGCCGTCGCTTACGTCATCGGTTGCATGCTCTCGGACACCGCGGTCCCGTTCGTGTTTCCCCGTGCAATCGGCAACGTCTACGGCCTGAACGGGCGGGCGCGGCGGGACGGCCACGAGTTCCACGCCGAGGACGCAGCGGAGATCCTAGCGTTTCGTCAGCTCGGGACGGAGGTCGATATCAGCGGAATGGCCGCTCGCGCACGCATGTACGCCGCCACTGCGCTGGGCTTGGTGGCGAACGTCCTCGTGGTTGGCGGGTCGTGGTGGCGGCTGGAGCTTCATGGGGTCGACGCGGCCATCTGGATCGCCGCACTGTGCCTCGGATCGGGGTACTGCACAGTGCTCTCAAAGCGCCGCTACAGCGCCTACTATCGGCTGCTCCACACGGCCGCGTCTTCTTCGTCACAGTATCCGCCGCCTGGCGACCATCACTCGGAGTCGATCCCGGCAAACTGGGCGAGCCTCGGACCCAGTGCGTGGACACGTGCGCGGTGCTATCCGTCCGCGTACCGCCAGTCAGCGCGGGGCCGGTAGGCGACTCGGCTGCGCTCGACGGCCCGTGAACCCCATCGTCGTCTCGCTCGCGTTCCCTCCCCCCGGCGACCGCCAGTCATCCGGGTCCCGTCGGTTGCCCCACGGGCCGTAGCTCAGCCGCTCCACCTCACGCACGTCGTTCGCCGCCGGTCCTTGCTCCAACACCACCGTCGACGACCCCAGCTCGTCCGGCGCCGCGTACGTGTACGTCTTTTCTCCCGCACCAACGCCTTCTTCAATCGTCAGCTCCGCCACCAACCCCGTGCTCCCCGGCACCTTGTAGTGGTGCTTCGTCACGTACAGCTCCGTGTCCTCCACCCGCTCGTACAACCCACCCGCGTAGGTCCGGTCTTCATCTCGACTCTGCCGGCGAATTCGCTCCGTCCCCGCCCCGTACGTCATGTACACCGCATCGTTCGCGCTCTCCACCGCCACCGGCTTGTTGAAGCTCGCGTAACGTATCGCTGTGTTCCCCCGCTGCACTTGGTTGCCTCGTCGGTCGTACGTATCTTAGATCGCGGTTCGAATCAAGAGACTAGGAGGGCTAAACCAACGGTGCAAACGGTGTCACGCAGCATCAAAATCGAGACGATCTACGAGGATATCTAAACTAGAAAATTCGTCCTTCCAAGCATCTGAGAGACGTTTCGCCATCCCTGCCACACCGTCGGCTGCTTCTGGATCTCTGAAGGCTAGAATGATCTCAAGGCGAGTTGGAATCCAGTCATTGCTGTTGGCTGGATCGAAAGCCGGATCGGTTTCCTCGCCACATACCAGTTCTTTCGATACCCCCACGATGGAATCGAGAACATTGCCGAAATCTTGGGGAGAGTTTTGAAGTAGGACTTCCGGGTGATACCAAAGGAAAGAATGATGTCCTCCAGCGTTCTCCCCCCACCCGAACGTCCGAAATAGATCGATAAGTGCGTTGAGGTTGCGCCCGAGTCCTCGAATAAGCGGAACGGCTTGTTCAATGCGCTCATAGAACTGCGGCAGTGTGCCAACGTCTTGCCCGTCCAGAGCTGTTCTCAGCTTCGAGTTCGGACACAGACGATCCACGCGGGTCTTCGTCTCATCAAAGCCCTCTTGGCTACTCCAAATGTGTACCCAGGGAACCGTCACGGCAAAGTCCTCCCGGTACGAATCGGAACAAACATGTTACCTGCTTCGTCGTAGACAGCGCGTTGGGCACCTCGCGAGCCACCCGGCCCGATACGAATATCTCCTACATCGGCCTCTCGAAGTTTGCCGACATGACCCTTGATTGGGTTGCCCCTATTTTGGAAGAATTTTCCGCCCTGTTGGAGACCCCGTCGAGTAAATTCAGGCGGCAGCCTTCCTGTTTCATCTAGGCTTTTCGCAATCCGAGCAATATCTCTGGACGCGCCACTGGGTATCCCCCCTACACACGTATTGTGCGCCCAGACACCGGTTACGCCTACGAAGTAGGTTTGCGAGTCGGCAACTTCAAAGTTGTAAACCGTGTCCACCGTCCCCCCAGCGACCATCGCCGCCAACCGCAGCGGTCCGTCAAGTGAGTCCACCCGTTCCCCAACGTCTAGGTCACCCGCTTCGTCCCACGCGCCGTCATCAAGTGACCACAACGGATGCTCGGACGTCACCCGGAGAAGCTGTACAGTTCCCTCTTCTCCCTCGAACGTCAGTTCCAACACTTCGCTGTCCAGCGTAACAAACACCTCAGTAACCGGCTTCCAACCCTCCTCACCGGTCTCGTCGTCCCGAGCCCACACGAGGTCTCCGACCTCGACCTCCTCGATTGGCACCGGTCCGTCCGCCGTCTTGACCACCGTTCCCGCGGCGAAGCACATCCGTGCCACACGCGCCGCACGAAACGCCTGAAACGCCCTACCCGCAAACCCGGTGATGACGGCCAACTCGACCTCCACGATCACTTCACGGAAGACCTCGCCGACTTCCGCCAGTCCATCAGCCGCAGCCGATGTTCCGTACTCGGCATACCCATCGAGGCGATTGTCCGCTACCCGCATAGGACGCGGATTACGGTACCAGTCCGGCAGCTGGCTCTTCGCCTCTGTTCCGCTGTTTGCACCGGCGTCCGATGTCGCTGCCCGCCGGTCCTCCGCTGCGTGCATATCGGCGAAGTGAGACGCCGCTTTGTTCCGCGCCGCTTCATTGCTCGCCCCCGGGATCAACGACTTCGACGGGTCTTGCGTTGCGCCTTCCGCGGAACCTGCCGAGTTCGCAGGCTCCACCCCTGATGTCGCCGCGCCAGACGTCGTCTCGTCCGCTGCCGTCTCCCCGGTGACGTTCACCGGCTCAAATATGCACTCCTGCTCGGACACGCAAGAGGGACTATCCGCAACCTCGTCGCCATGCCCAGTCGGGTCCACGTACATCAACGGATTGTTTCGCACGTACACATACCGCGACCAACCATCCGTCTCGAACACGTTCGGCACAATCGGGTCCGCGCTCACAAACCGACCGCTCCACGGGTCGTACATCCGCGCGTTCATGTCGATCAGCCCCGCCGTCTCCTGCTCCGCGTGGCCCGTGAACCCCATCGTCGTCTCGCTCGCGTTCCCTCCCCCCGGCAACCGCCAGTCATCCGGGTCCCGTCGGTTGCCCCACGGGCCGTAGCTCAGCCGCTCCACCTCACGCACGTCGTTCGCCGCCGGTCCTTGCTCCAACACCACCGTCGACGACCCCAGCTCGTCCGGCGCCGCGTACGTGTACGTCTTTTCTCCCGCACCAACGCCTTCTTCAATCGTCAGCTCCGCCACCAACCCCGTGCTCCCCGGCACCTTGTAGTGGTGCTTCGTCACGTACAGCTCCGTGTCCTCCACCCGCTCGTACAACCCACCCGCGTAGGTCCGGTCTTCATCTCGACTCTGCCGGCGAATTCGCTCCGTCCCCGCCCCGTACGTCATGTACACCGCATCGTTCGCGCTCTCCACCGCCACCGGCTTGTTGAAGCTCGCGTAACGTATCGCTGTGTTCCCCCGCTGCACTTGGTTGCCTCGTCGGTCGTAGCTTATCCCCATCGACCCCACCCGCGTCAACGCCCGCTGGT
>QKPP01000142.1:0-7936 GCA_006508105.1 Myxococcales bacterium FL481
CACCCGCACGGATGAGGCCGTCTGGTTGCTGCGGCTAGAGCCGTAGGCCCAGGCCCAGGGTGATCCGGCGGGACGCCCTCGAGCAGTCCCGCCGGCGGGCGCGGAGGCAGCGGCAATGGTCGGTCCACGACCCGCAACATCGTCTTGGTGATCGCCGATGGGTTCGGCTTTTCGGCTTTTCGGCGCTTCGGGCGTTGCGGGCGGTCCGAGACGACCGACCACGCCTCGCCTCGAGATGACCCGGCTCGATCGCCATCTGGCCGGCACCGTCCGGTGGGCCCGGTAAAATCAGGGGAGTCTGTCGGCGGACCTCTATACGTGCGCCAACGGTCGTCCCATATGTCGCGATCTCATCGCGGCCCTCATCCAACGCCTCCATTGGCGTCGATATTAATGGTACTTGGCGATCCAAATGTGGAAAACCAGACTTCTAGGATCATTGGGACTCCTCGCCACTTCCGCAATCTCGTCAGGCTGCGTATCCGAACAGCTGACCGATGACAGTGAAGCAACTGGCGAGGCCACTGTGCAGACACAAGCCTGCGGCGCCGATCGACACTGCTTGGCAACAGATAGCGACGGGGGTCAAGGGGACGCTGGTGGCGAAGGCCCTGGACTTGGCAATACCAACGACTGCACAGGAGCGTGCACCCCCGGAGAATTCGAACTCGACACGCAAGCATGTGGAGCCCAATGTGGTGAGAAGTACCGGTACCGTAGATGCTCCGCCGACGCGTGCGAATGGAGCCCGTGGTCCGACTGGAGCGAGTGCGTCAACGAAGGCGCTTGCACTCCCGGTTCTACAACGGTCGATACCGAACCGTGCGGGGAAGGCGGTTCGCGCTCCAGGTTTGCGACTTGCGACGCCATCTGTGAATGGGGCCCTCTTGGATCGTGGTCGGAGTGCGATGACGCCCCGGTGTGCCAGCCAGGCGAAACACAGTCCGAGACCGTGACGGAGGATTGCGGACACTGCGGAGCCCGGGATCGTTCCCGAACTTGCGCAGATGATGGCGCTTCCTGGGGGCCATGGAGCGCGTGGGGAGAGTGCGTCGGCGAAGGCGTTTGCGCTCCCGGTTCTACAACGGTCGAAACCGAATCATGCCAATTTGGTGGCGTGCGCTCTAGGACTAGGACCTGCGACGCCGCCTGTGGATGGGGCCCGCTTGGCCCCTGGTCGGAGTGCGATGACGCCGGTGTATGCCAGCCAGGCGAAACGCAGTCCGAAACCATGACGGACGATTGCGGAAACTGCGGAGCGCGGGATCGTTCCCGAACTTGCGCAGATGATGGCGCTTCCTGGGGTCCATGGAGCGCATGGGGAGAGTGCGTCGGCGAAGGCGTCTGTGCGCCTGGAGAGATCGAGCAGGCTCCGGGTCGTCCGTGTGGGAACTGCGGCACAAGGGATCGTCTCCGAGAATGCTCGTCGTCCTGCAGCTGGAGCGCCTGGCGCCCCGTCGGCGAATGCAGAGACGAGGGGGTTTGCAGTCCCGGAGAGCAATCCGCGTGGGAAGAACGCAGCTGTGGTTCTTGCGACGGGACACAAGTAGGGAAACGACAGTGTACCGACTTCTGTGAATGGTCCCATTTCGAATGGGGAGTCTGCGAAGAGTGCAATAGCGACCCAGACGCATCAATTTGCATTGATGGAATATGTCAATAAGAGTTAGTATCCCTGTGGAAGCGCGCGCTGAAGAAACATAAGGCGGCAAAGAGCGCGGGCGCGGAAGCTGCGGCAGCTCGGATGTGCTCGGGCCCGACAATTTTTGCGGTGGCCGGTGAGGCCTGGCTCCGACCCAGCGTCGGGGTCGAGCGAGAGTGCTCGTTACCGCTCGACTCCGGGGACGAACCAGTTCGCATGCCTTGTGCCAACCAAAGCGGCGGCGAAGCTCACCACGGCATCAGAGCACCGGTTTGGCCGCGGCTCGCTCGGTCCTAAACAACGAGAGTGGGTCAAGCGATACCGGGGGCCCACGGCTCGTCCGACCGACCGCACCCCATCGACCGGGCTTCGACCGTCCTTGTTGCGCGGGTCCTTGTGCCGAGGGGGTCCGGGTCAGAGTGAGGGCCGCCGAGTCGGAGTCTAGGGGGAGGGCAACGTGGACCCAGCTTCGCAGCCGGCTCGGTGTGCCCATTGAGCCGTCGCGGTGGCGGGTCGTTTGGCGGCGAACCGCCGCCGGTGTCGGCGCCAATGCCGGCAGGCAGCCTCCGGATCGTAGCGCGATAGGACCTCGCCGAGTTCAACGCTCAACAACTCTTCGGTTCGCCGGTCCCACGGCTGCTTCAGGGCTTGGGAGAGCAGTCGGTGGGCTCGACGGTAGTCTCGGCGGGCTCGAAACGCGTTGCTTTGTTCGAGCAACTCGCCCAGCGAGCGGGCGGGGGGTGTGCGCTGCGGTTGACTCACCTCGGCGGCTGCACCGGGTCGCCGGGTCGAGGGCGAGTCTTGTCCGGGCCGGGGCTCGGCAGCGGATCGGCCGACGCCTGCGTTCGAGCGCGAGCGCGGCGGAGGCGGGCGTTCGTCGTCGAGTGGGGAGACGGCGACGACGTCGGGGCGGCCGGTCGCCTCGCGGAATGTTGGGTCTCGCGAGGAGTCGGCGATGTCGGCTTCGGTGGCTGGGGCCGAGGCCGGTGGTGCTTGGGGGGACGTGGGCGGTGGGTGGTGCCGAGCCGCGCGGCGTCGCTGCGAGTCCGCCGTGGTGGTTGCCGGCCGGGCCACGTAGCCGCTCGCGCTCGCCTCGGCGTCGCCGGGTCGTTGCAGCGCTCCGCGGGAACCCAGCGCCAGCCACCAGGCGAGACCGGCGAACACGGCGGCTGCCGCCGACCAGGTGGCGAAGGACGTGATCCCGCGGGGGGCCGCAGCGTCCGCGGCGACGGTGATGGCGTGCTCGTGGTGGTGGGTGGCTCGCTCGGACACACGCTCGTGGCTGTGCGCGGCTTCGAGGTGCCGCAGCTGGGCGACGAAGTCGAGGCGCGGGTCATGCGGATGACTCACGGCGGGCCCTCCTTTTGGTGGCAGTGGCTGCGTCATCGCTGACCTCCCTTCGGATCCGGCCGCGGCGGGCTCGGCCGGTTCGCCGCACTGGACGCGACGCAAGACGTTGGATGCGACGGTGACTGGGGACCGCTCGGGTCGGGCAGCGTCCAACCATCGGCTCGGATGCGGGCTTCGGCCCGTGCGATGAGTTTCGACACGTAGCCCTTGCTGTGCCCCAACGTTTCGCCGATCTCCTCGACCTTTTTGCCATCGAGGTGGAACATGCAAAACGCTACTTTTTGCTTCGCGGGCAGCTTGTCGAGCATGGCAGACACGCGGCGCAGGTCCTGGCGGCCGGCGACCGTTGATTCCACGCTCGGCGCCTCGGCTTGTTTCTGACCGATGAGCCAACGAATTGCAGGGGACCGCTCCAGCGCGCGGCGTCGGAGCCGGCTCACACACCGGTTGCAGGTGGTGCGGTACAGCCACCCGCCGAGATCCTCGTTGTTTTCCAGGCCTTCGATCGCGCGACACAAGCTCACGAAGACGTCTTGCACCACGTCCTCTGCCCAGGCCCGATCGCCCCCCGCATAGCACAACGAGGGAGTTTGATGAGGGGCGACGACACCACGCGGTTGGATCGTCTCGTGTCGTAGCCCCCGACGCGGTTCAGGAGGCAGGTGTCACTGGCCAGCGCGAAGGATCGTGGGACGCGGGCATCCGCGGCTTCCACGCCCCCGCTTTTTCCGATGCATCCTCTTGCGTCGGTGAGGGTCGCCCGACCACCCGGCTGCGCTCGCGTTTCTCCCGGCGCTGGTTCGGTGACGAGATCGCGCCACGTCCCACGATAAGCCAGGGGGCCGGGCGCGATCGAGTGGTGGTGGCTGCGAGCGCAGTGGCTCGTTTGGCATCATGCCCGCGATGCCTTGGACGTCGAATCGTTGGATCGTCGCAGCGTTCGTCTCACTCGGACTGTCGGTGGAGTCTGGCGGGTGCGCTCGAACTCCAACGGTCACCGAGGTGCCGGCCGATCCGGCCGAACAAGAGATCGTGGGCACGGTGCAGCAACTGTTTGACGCCCTGCGGGTGCGGGATGTCAACACGCTCGAGCGGGTGATGGTCCCTGACGTGCTGCTGGTTGTGGCCGACGCGAGCGGCCGGCGGACGGTGACGCGCGACCAGTTCATCGCGGGGTTGTTGGGTAGTGACCTCGATATCGAAGAGCGGATCTGGCGGCCCGAGGTGGCGATCGACGGTCCGTTGGCGACGTTGCGGGCGCCGTACGACGTGCAGGTGGACGGCGAACGCAGCCACTGTGGTACCGACGTGGTGCAGCTGGTGCGCGATGGCGACGCGTGGCGGGTCGTCTCCGTGGTGTCGAGCAAGCGGGTCACGGGTTGTACCTCACCTGACGCGCCGGTCGTTCCCAGTCGCCTCACCTCGCTCGAGCGCCATCCCGTCCCCGCTGACGCGGCCGTGACCGGGCGCGAGCGGCAATGGTCGGTCCACGGACCCCGCAACATCGTCTTGGTGATCGCCGATGGGTTCGGCTTTGCGGCGCTTCGGGCGTTGCGGGCGGTCCGAGACGACCCGACCACGCCTCGCCTCGAGATGACCCGGCTCGATCGGCATCTGGTCGGCACCGTGGCCACCGATCCGGCGGGCCCGGCGGGCACGATCACCGATTCCGCTGCCGCGGCGACGGCCATGGCCACCGGGGTGTCGACGCTCAACGGTCGCGTGGGCGTGGACCCAACCGGTCGACCGTTGGTGACGGTGTTCGATCGGGCCGTCGATCGCGGGAAACGGGTGGGGCTGGTCGTCACGTCGGCGATTACTCACGCCACGCCGGCTGCGTTCGTGGCCCATCACATCGATCGCGCCCAAGGGGACGCGTTGGCCGACCAGTACGTGATGCCGGCTCAAGGCGATCAGCCGTTGCTGACCTTGGCGCTGGGCGGCGGCCGTCAATACTTCCAGCGCGACGATCGAGACTTGACCGCACTGCTCGCCAAGTTGGGCTACGACGTGGTCACCACCGCCGAGGAGCTGGACGCCAGCCGGTCCGATCGCGTGTTTGGTCTGTTTGCTCCGGACGGCCTTGCGGCCGCGAAGCACCGGCCCGACGGGCAGCCAACCTTGCCCCACATGACGGCGACCGCGTTGGAGCGCTTGGTCGCCGCGCCGCAGGGCTTCGTGTTGCTGGTCGAAGCGAGTCAGATCGACTGGGCGGCGCACGCCAACGACGTCGTCACCCTGATGGCCGAGCTCGAGGAGTTTGCGGCCACGGCCGACCTGCTCTTCGATTTCGCAGACCGACGAAACGACACGCTGATCGTCATCACGGCGGATCACGAAACCGGGGGGCTTGCGGTGGGGGCCGGCGGGGCGAAACGCGTGTACGTGTCGCGGGCTTTGGCGGCACGAGAGACGCCGGCGCAGCTGCGCGACCGCATCATGGCCGGCGAAAACCCCCGTACGACGTTGCGTACCGGCGCTAGCGTGGTGACCAGTGCCCAGGTGGCCGGCAACCTGCGTCGGGTGGCTGGCTCCGCGTCCCCGGACGCTTCCGAAACCGTGCTGGCTTTGGTCAAAGATGCGATCGATCGTTTTGTCGGAGTCGGATGGACCACTCGATCGCATACGGCAGTCGATGTCCCGTTGATCGCATTTGGACCAGGCGCGGATCGATTTCATGGCTTCCACCGCAACACGGATCTGGCTGCAGTGTTGTTCGAGCTGGTCGAGTCGGCTGCTCCCGATCACCGCACCGAGTGACCCATCGTGCTGGCGGAGCAGGCGCCAGCCGTGGACGTTTTTTGCCGCCGTTTTTGTGTGGCGCTGCGATGCCCTCCGCACCGGCTTCGCCCTATACTGATCGGGTGCGGCGGTTTGTCACTCGTCCGCGGTGTCGGTCCTGGTCCAAGCGTTTGCTCCAATCGTTGTCAGCGACGGCGGGGGCGTGCGTTGTGCTCGGCCTCGCGGCGTGTGCTTCGAGACCCAGACCGCGTTTGACCGAGCACTCCGCAAACGCGACGTGGCTGCGCCTCGAATCTCGCCACTTCACGCTCTCGACCGATTTCGCGGCAAAAACGGCCCTCGAGGCGCTGAACGCCTACGAGTCGGAGTTCGACGCCTTGTCGGTGGCGGCGTTCGGTCGCTTGGATGCACTCGACTTACACACCCACGTGGTGTTGTTTCAGGACCGCCGCGAGTTTGCCTCGCACGTCGACGGCTCGATCACGGTGGGGGTGTTCTACGATCAGCTTGCCTTCGACATCGAGCCGGAAGCCACCATCTTGACCTACGGCGAAGCGACCAAGGTCGCGCGCTTTCGGTTCCGCCACGAGTTGGCCCATCGCTTCATGCGAGCGTCTCTGGGTGCACTGCCTCCGTGGCTTGACGAGGGTCTGGCTTGTTACTACTCGAACATCGACGTCGAGGATGGCCAGTTGGTCCTTGGTCGTCAGGATCTGTTGCGCCGGTTCACCGAGTCACGCGACTGGCGGCCGGTGAATCACAACACCCATCTGCTGACGGAGATCCCCATCGCGGAGGTGCCCGACGCGACCGAGATCATGGCGCTGCCCGATCGGGCGTTTTATCCCGCGCACGTGGGCGAGTTGCCGACGTACGACGCTGAGAAACAAGAGACGATCCACTATGCGGCGGCGTGGGGGCTCGTCCACATGCTGCTCAACGGTCCGGCCCCGTACCGCGAGCGGTTCTCCGAAGCCATGGCCGCAGCCGCCCAAGGCGAGAGCATGGCTGTCGCTCTCACGCGCGAGCTGGCCGAGGTTCGCGGCGCGCGTCTCGATCGAGAATTTCGTTGGTATCTACGCGATCGCACACGGGCCGTTTGGATGACGCCGTACGTCGCTCGCCATGATCGGCCCTCCGAGAACCGTCGCATGACCCCCGCCGAGGTCCTTGTGCTGCGAGCCCGTTTGGCGTCGGAAGCGGGCCCGGCCCTCAGCGATTTGCACCGGGCGGTGGAGCAGGCTCCGCGTCACGCCGATGCGCATCACTGGTTGGGCGTCATCCAAGTGCAACGGGGCCAGACCGAGCTCGGTCGCGAGTATCTCCGACAAGCACTGGCGATTGCTCCCGATGAGCCTCGCTACCTCAATGGCTTGGCGTGGACCTACGGTCTCGAGTCCGAGACCCTGGCCGGCGATGAGCCCGAGCTCGTGGATGTGATGTCGCGTCTGCAGCGGCAGGCGGCAACGCCGGCACAGTTCGACACGGTCGCATGGTACCTCGCTGGCCGGGGGCGGATCGCCGAGGCGGCGGCCGCCGCTCGAGAGGCCATTGCGCTCGATCCCAACTGCTGGCGTTGTTTGGACACGTACGCTCGCATCCTTTACTCCGCGGGTGCGGTCGAGACGGCCGAGATGAGTCAGCGCACCGCGGTCAATCGTCTTCCGCGGTGGGTCCCCGAGTCACTCGAGCAAGAATTTGTCACGCGGTGGGCTCGCTACCGCGACGCAGCGGTTCGAGATGGCTCGACGTCGGCTTGGCCGAGCCCAACCCGGTCCGGTGTTGGCGCGTCGTTCGACTAGGCGGACGCCACGACCAAACCGTCGCCGAGCCGAAGGTCCGAGATCGAGGCGGTTCGCGCCGTCGGTTGAGCTCCCCGGGCGATGCAAGTCGAGCGTGGCGACGGGGTGTTCGGTTGGGCATCGGTTGCATGCGCCGGCGGCGAACCGCGCGGCGGTTTCCTCAGGTGCCGAGCCCGGCTAAGATCGAGCGTCTCTGCCCCTCACTGGTAGGTCGCTGATGCGCTTCGTTCGTAGCAAACTGTGCCTCGTCGCTCCCCTGCTGGCCGGGCTGATTTCGGGATGTGGCGGGCCTCGGCCAGAGCACGCCGTCCACGATCGTCTGCGCCACGGTCTCGCGCCGGACGTAGCTCTCGGCCAGGAGCAGCTCAAGCTTGTCGCCAAGCCGACCGCGCCAGTGGCT
>QKPP01000142.1:7946-16283 GCA_006508105.1 Myxococcales bacterium FL481
CTCGGCCAGAGCACGCCGTCCACGATCGGCCGTCGTCAACCGGCGATGCCCCGGCGGCCGACGACACCGGTGGCTTGCCGGAGACCGGCAGTGTTCCCAGTACCGCGGACTCGTCCGGCGACGATGACGATGGGCCCGCCGACACCGGGGACGACGATGATGCCAGCGACGACGATGATGACGATGGCGACGGTGATGACGATGACGATGACGATGACGATGACGATACGGGCGATGGTGACGACGACGACACCGGCGGCGACGATGACGATGCCGAGGTCGAAAGCGATCCGCTACGACGTCTCAATGCGCTCGAGTACGCCAACTCGGTTCGCGACTTATTGGGGCTTGAGATCGAGCTCGATCTGAGCTCTTGGACACCCGAGCCCAGTTTGACGGGGTTCGACAACGACGCGACGCAGTTACACACCTCCCGTGCCCACGTCCTCCAGTACATGCGAGCGGCGGGGGAAGTCGCCCTCGGGGTGGAGCAAGCGGTACGCGAGCAGCCGGTCGAGATCCTGGGTTGCGACCCCGCGGCGGGCGACCCCCGCGCTTGCGGGGTGTCGTTTATCGAGTCGTTCCTGCCGCGCGCCTACCGAGGCATGGTGCCTGAGGGCGAACAAACGCGGCTCGAGACGGTGCTCGACGCGGGTCTCGGTGCCGAGGGGTTGCCCCTTGGCGTCGCGATGGTGGTCGAGACGGTGCTCCAGTCACCGGCGTTTCTCTACCGAGTTGAGCAAGGCCAGCCCGACAACCCGAGCAAGGTCACACCGCACGAGCTCGCGACGCGTCTGAGCTACTTCTTTTGGCGCACCACACCCGACGCCGAGCTCCTGGCCGCGGCTGACTCGGGCGCCTTGGCCGAGCCGGCTGGCCTCGAGGCCCAGGCGCGGCGCTTGATGGCCAGCGAGCGGGCGCGGATCATGATCGAGCGATTTCATGACGAATGGCTGGTGTTGGACGATCTGGTCGGGGCTGAAAAGGAGCCGAGCTTGTACCCGGCGTGGGAACGCGGGGTCACGGACGTGGTGCTGTTGGACGCGACGCGGCGATTCGTCGAGTACATCGTGCTCGAACAAGGTGGCTCGCTTGCCGACTTGCTGACGTCGGACGAGGCGTTCGTCAACGACACGATCGCGTGGTTGTACGGGTTGGACGAGCCCGTCGGCGAAGAACTGACGTTGCGTTCGATACCCGGGATTCACGCGGGTATCGTCGCCGACCCCGGGATGATGGCGGCGCGGGCGGGGGCGGTGCTGACCAGCCCCGTCGGCCGCGGGGTGTTTGTGCGCGAGCAACTGCTTTGTCAAACGCTGACCCCGCCCCCACCGGGACTCGACATCAACGTCCCCGAGCCCGACCCCACGCTGACGACCCGCGAGCTGTTCGAGCGTCACCGTTCCGACCACCTGTGCGCCACGTGCCATGCGCTGACGGACACGATGGGCTTTGGCTTCGAAAACTACGACGCGGCGGGGGCCTATCGCACGATGGAAAACGGGTTGCCGATCGATGCCAGCGGCGAGCTCATCGGAGCTGGCGAGCTCGACGGCACCTTCAACGGCGGCATTGAGCTGGCGCAAAAGCTCGCCGAGGGCACCGTGGTGAGCACCTGCTACGCCACCCAGTGGTTTCGCTTCGCCTTCGGGCGGACCGAGACCGACGCCGACGCCGAGGCGCTCAGCGAGCTGGCGACGGGACTGGCCGGCGACGCGGCCGCGCGGGAGCTCTACGTTCGCATCGCAACGAGTGAGGCGTTTCGATCACGACGCGTCGCCACTACCAACGGAGGTCAAGGATGAAGCGTACGACCCAACTATCTCGACGCGCGTTGTTGCGTGGTGCCGGCGGATTGGCCGTGGGCTTGCCGTTGCTCGACGCCATGCTGCCCTTGGGGGGTCCGCTGGGCTCGGTGGCTCGCGCCGCGATGCCGGGGGTGAGCCCCCGACGTCTCATCATCTTCTACACGGGCAACGGCTTTTGGCCGGAGAGCTGGTATCCCACGCCGGGCTCAGGGCCCACGGATTTCACGCTGTCGCCGGTGTTGGAACCACTCGCGCCGATCGTTGACCAGTGCAACTTCATCGCAGGGCTCGACCAGCACTCGCGTGACTACTATTTGTCACGGGCCGGTGGGCATCCCGGGGGCTCGCAAGCGTCTCTGACCGGTTCGTACCCGACCGACAACGGTTGGGCGGTCAGCGAGTCGATTGATCGGCGCCTCGAACGGGAGCTCGCCACGGCCACGCGCTTTCCGGTGATGCGCCTACGACCGACTCGTGTCCGCAACAGCCCCACGAGCAATCCGTTCGTGGCGTTGACGCAAGCGGGGGCCGGCGTGGGACTGCCGTCGCATCACGATCCGGCGTTGGCGTTTGATGCGCTGTTCTCCGATATCGCCGATCCCGGGGGCGTGGAGACGCGTCAGTGGCGTCGCCAGCAGATTGCCGAGGCCGTGAGCGGCCAACTCAGCAGCCTGCAAGGGCAGCTCGGCGCCGCCGACCGGGCGCGACTCGACGCCCACATCCAGCAGCTCCGCGACGTCAACGGAGCGCTGGAGATGCTGGGCGGCGGACCGCAGTGTGCCGCGCCAGTCCTGGACGGCGCCGCCACCGATTTGCCCGAGCGTCTCGACGCCATGTTCAGCTTGCTGACCATGGCGTGTGCCTGCGATCTAAGCCGCGTGTTCACGGTGCACATCCCGTCGAACGGCCCGCCCGACTCGCCGGTGTACACCTGGCTCGGTCACACCCGATCGCACCACTCCATGAGCCACAAAACGGCGGTGGGCGACAAAGACGGCCTGGTACAGATCGGGCAATGGCACGCCCAGCGGCTGGTCGACCTCGTGGAGCGCTTGCGGGCGGTGCCCGAGGGCGAGGGGACCGTCTACGACAACTCGGTGATCTTGTGGTGCAGCGAGGTCGGCAACGGGGACAACCACGACACGCGCACGGTGTTTACGGTGATCGGACACGGAGCGGGGACGTTTCGTACTGGCCAGTACCTCCAGTTCGAAGAAGACGACCTCAACGCCCACAACCGGCTGCTGATGAGTTTGCTGCACTACATGAACGTGCCCGTGGACGAGTTTGGGGTCGCGGAGTTTTGCGAGGCGGGGCCGGTGGGCGAGTTGTTTGTGTAGAGCGAGGGCAGGTGCTGTTCGAGCACGGAATCTGTGGGTAGTTGTCCTGCTCCCCAAATCTCAGGTCCACCGTTATTCCGGCCGAAACCGGCAAAACGGTGGAACGAAAATGGCAGAAGACAACCTCAAGGGCGTCCAGCGATGGACCGCGAAGCGGCGCATGGCGCTCGTGCTGGGTGAGATCAAGGGCGAAATCACGATGATAGAGGCGGCGCGAAAGCAGGGCCTCAAGGTGGCTGAGCTGGAGGACTGGAAGGAGCGCTTCCTGACCAGCGGCCAGGACGGCCTACGCGCCCGCCCGAAGGACGAACACGCCCTCAAAAACGAGCAAATCCGACGTCTCAAGCAGAGAGTCGGAGAAGATGGCCATGGACATCATGAGGGAGGCGATGAAAAGCCGCCCTTTCGACCGGACGACGTCAAACGACTCAGGGAAGCCGTGTCTGGCGTCTCCGAGCGGCGAGCGTGTCGCCGCACCGTTGGCGTCGCGCGGCCATCCGTCCGCGCCGCCCTAGCGGCCGGTCGCAAGAAGCCCCGATTCAACGAGCTTCTCGTGGCCAAGACGCGTCGCTTGATCAAAGACCACCCCACCGTCGGCTGTGGGCGTTGCTCCTCTTCCGTGATGGTCTGGAAGCCAACCCGTTTCCCGGAGGATCCACTGGTACAACGAATCACGCCCGCACAGGCACTGGGCCACCTGGCGCTGAGAGGAGATCGTTGTTAAGGCCACCTGCTTCTGGAGAGGTTCGGGGTTTGGTCGGGTTACGCTGAAAGGATATCGTTGTTAGGGCCACTTGCTTCTGGAGAGGTTCGGGGTTTGGTCGGGTTGTGCGGACGGGAGGGAGTGTCTGCTGCTGCGCCCCGACTGGACCGGGCGCCGGAGGCGGTGGGGTGACCGGCCGGTCGGCCGGCCCCGCAGGGCTGGGCACTGCCGCGCTGGCCACGTCTAGCTCCATCACCTCCGAGCGACCCGAACGCAGCTCTCCCCCTGTCCCCGCACCGCCACCGGTTGGTCACCTGCCTGTGCGCGCAGGCGCGCAGGCTGCCGCCGATGCCCATCTCTTCCAAACTCAAGACCTCCCTGTTCGCGGCTGGCCTCGCGTGCGCTGGCCTCGTTGCTAGCACCGCGTCGGCGCAGGGCAGCGGCAAGTCGTTTCGCCGCATCGCCACCATGCCGGTCTACCTCAACACCGATATCGACGCCGAGACCGTCGCCGAGATCGTCGCCTCCACCGCCGACGGCAACACGCTCGTGTACACCGACGGCGAGGTCGAGGGCGTCGGCTTCGTGGACATCACCGATCCGGCTAATCCGCAGCCCGACGGGTTCACGGAACTCGAGGGCGAGCCGACTTCTGTAGCCGTTGTCGGAGACTACGCGCTTGTCGGCGTGAACACCTCGGACAGCTTTGTGGCGCCCAGCGGACACGTGGCCGTCGTGTATCTGCCGACCCGCACCGTTGTGCACACCATCGCGTTGGGCGGGCAGCCCGACTCCATCGCGATCAGCGCCGACCGTCGTTTCGCCGCCGTCGTCCTCGAAAACGAGCGCGACGAGGACATCGACGTCGACGGGGTCGAGGGCGGCTTGCCGCAAGCTCCCGGTGGATTGCTGGTGGTGCTGCGACTTGACGGTGCACCCACGGACTGGGCCCAGGACGAAGTGGACCTGGCCGGCCTCGCCGACTACGCGCCGGAAGATCCGGAGCCCGAGTACGTCGACATCAACGACAACAACATCGCCGCCGTCACCCTGCAGGAGAACAACCATCTCGTGCTGGTCGACCTCGAGTCGGGCGATATCGTCAACCATTGGAACTGTGGCACCGTCGATCTCGACCAAGTGGACACGGTGGAGGACGACATCATCGACCCCACGTCTTCGCTGGTCGGCGTGCCCCGCGAACCCGATGCGGTCACCTGGATTGACAATCGCCGCCTCGCCACGGCTGACGAGGGCGACTTGTTCGGCGGAAGCCGTGGCTTCACCGTGTTCAACACCCGCGGCAAGGTTGTGTACACCTCCGGAAACCGGGCCGAGCACACGGCGATTCGTGTGGGCCACTACCCGGAAGGGCGCTCGGAGAACAAGGGCAACGAGCCAGAGGCCGTCGAGTACGGTCAGTTCGGTTCCGAGAAAATGCTGTTTGTGGGGTCGGAACGCGCCAGCGTGATCTTCGTCCATACGCTCAACCAACGCGGCAAACCTCGCCTCAAGCAGGTGCTCCCGGCTGGCGTCGGCCCGGAGGGCTTGCTCGCGATCCCCGAGCGTAACTTGCTGGTGGTCGCGTCGGAGAAAGACGACCGCGGCGACAAGCTGCGCGGCAGCGTCAGCATCTACCAGTTGGCGGACGGAGGACCGACGTACCCCACGCTGGAGTCGAGCAACCGCCCCGACGGTACACCCATTCCCTGGGCCGCGTTGTCCGGTTTGACCGGATCGGGCCAGCACACTTTGTGGTCGGTGCACGACAGCGCCTACAAAAAGTCGCGGATCTTCAAGATCGACACCCGCACCGCGCCCGCCAAGATTCGCAAAGAGATCGAGCTGCGCGACTCGTTCGGCAAACTCGCGGCCGTCGAGGCCGGACTCGATGCCGACCAGACGTTGGTCAACGACGACGGGTCGGTCAATGTGGATCCGGAAGGCATCACCACGGGCATTCGCGGCAACCACTTTTGGGTGGCCTCAGAAGGCCGCGGCACGGTGGGAAGCGGCTCGCGCCCCTTCGAGTACCCCAACATGCTGATTAAAGTCGCGCGCAACGGCGACATCCTCGACGTGGTGGAGTTGCCCGAGGCCTTGGCCGCCACGCAGTTCCGCTTCGGTTTCGAGGGCGTGGTCGCGGTTCGCGAGCGGCGTGAAGAGGTGCTCTACGTGCCATTCCAACGGGCATGGGAAGGCGCTGGCGATCCCGAGGGGCACGCGCGAATCGGTCGCTACGTTCCAAGCACCGGTGAGTGGACCTTCGTGCACATGCCACTCGCTGCGGCGGCGTCGCCCAACGGCGGCTGGGTTGGCCTGTCGGGCATCGAGTACTTCGGGTACGGACACTTCTTGCTGCTGATGCGCGACAACCAAGCGAACACGGACGCCGCGGTGAAGCACGTGGTCAAAGTGGATCTTCACCACGCTGACTTCCGCAGCCACGGCGAAGTGCTCGATGTGGTCGAGCCGGTGCTTGTGCGCGACTTGATCGCGGACGGCACGCTGACCGCCCCCGCTGGTGCCGTGCTCGAGAAGATCGAGGGCATCGCCAAGCTGCCGCACCAAGTCTACGTGGTCAACGACAACGACGCGGTCGACGACTCGAACGGCGAGACGCTGCTGCGTCCGCTCTACCGCTAAGCGCGAGTGGTTCGCCTAGGGGTGGGTCGTCTGGGGCGACTCACCCCTTTTTCTTTGTCGACCGAACGTCGAGCGCGTAGCCTTGCGTCGCGTCGCCCGGGCCGGAACCCAGCCGGTTCCCTGGCGGGCGGCGGAGCGCACTACCGGCGCGGCGGTCATGATGGCTCGCGTCGTTGGCCGCGACCGCACGTCGAACACCAGGCCAGGAGCCGCTTCGCGACGGTCGGAGCCCGGGCAGGGCGGTCGAGCGCGGGAGCCTTCGGCGTGGCGGTCGCCTTAGCTCATGGCGTCAGGTCGAGCGGCGGCTTCACGGTCCTAGCTCGATGGTGACTTCACGAACCCCGATCGCTGCCTCGCCGCCGCATCGTCGTAGAGAAACGGCACGCTCGCGTACCGCCGGCCCGAGGTCACAGGAAGCACTTCGTGTAGCAGCGCGCACGAGAACACGACGGCCCCGCCGAGCGGCGGGCTGTACAAGCGCGCGCCGTACTCCGGGAAGCGCAGCTCGCCGCCCTCGTACTCGCCGGGGTTGAGGTTGATGGTGACCGCGAAGCGGCGGTGCGCCGTGCCGGGACTCGTATCGTCGCGATGCGAGCGGAAAAACCCGCCTTCCTCGTCTGAGTAGCAGCACACGATGTCGCGCTCGATCTGCGTGGCCTCGAAGCGGAATGCTTTGGCGATCTCTGGGGCGATCCGCGACCGGATTCGGCGGCGGACGGCGGCGCGCAGGTTGGGCTCGTCGATGGTCACATCGCGCCGTCGTTTGACGGTCGTATCGGCTCGCAGCACGGTGGCGCCGCCTTCCGTGACCATGAACCCGGACGCGACCGGGTGACCCCGTTGATGCCACGTGATGAGATCGCGGCACAGCGCGGGTTCCAGGACGCGGGGAACCAACAGTACGGGAGCCCACGGCTCGACATCTGGGCCGAAGTGCTGATCGGGCGCCGGCAGCTGTCGCAAAGCCGTGATCAAGTCCCCAACTTGATCGAGCTTGCCATTTGCGTACACGCGCAAGCTGGGATCAAGCAAATACCAACGGGGAACGAACTCGGCTTTGCCGTCGGCGACCGTGGCCACACGGTACGTCGTGGCCAGTTCAGCCCGAGCATCGCCGATCACGCGTCCGTGGGGGAACGCGCGGATGACTTGGGGATCTTTGGCGTCATTCGGAGACATCGTGACCGCGCAGCGAAAGATGTCCTCACGGGGCTCGAGCTCGGCTCCTCCGAACTGCTCAACGAAGCGCCGGCTCTCCGGGAGATCGAGGCGGCCCAGGAACACCAAGACGACCCAGTGGCCACCGAGCATCGAGAGCGAGAAGCGGGGGTTCTCCGCCATGCTGGCGTCGAACCAGGGCACGGGGTCGCCACGGCCGAACGGACGAGGTCGCTTGGACATCGTGGCATTCAACCACGACAACGGTTCTCACGCTGCGTGCCGTCGCAGCGTGACCTTGACGTGCGGTTCGAGGCGCTTGCGGTCGCCGCCATCCGACGGCTCTGCCAGGCGACTGGCAATGATCACGGTTTGTCGAAGCGCCTTCGCGCCGTCGGCGTTTTGGAAGCCAGGTAGCGGATGAACGCTTGATGCCGCCCCCGCGCGGCTGCCGGCCGGTGTCGTCACCTGACCGGACAGCCTGCGGACGCCAGTAGCTTCGGCGGCGTGGTGGCTACGTCGTGCGGCGCGAGCGTCTACGAACGCCGCTGACGAAAAAGGCGAGCGCCAAGAAACCCACCGGGGCGAGACCGCCACGCGTCGAGGTGCAGCCGCACCCGTCTTCAGCGGCTCCTACGGGAAGTTCGTCATCGTCGTCGTCTCCGGCGGCGGCGTCGTCGTC
>QKPP01000147.1 GCA_006508105.1 Myxococcales bacterium FL481
CTGATTGCTAACCTTGACGAGCTCGTTGGCTCGCCGGGCTCGAATCAAGTTTCTAGAGCAAATCGAGAAGCCTTGTCGCTGAATTGCAAGAGGGCGCCGCTCAAAGAGGGCGCCCTCTGCTGCACTTGGAACCGACCGGGTTTAGAGGTCGTGCGGGCGAACAGTACCGCGTTTGTTCGAGCCAGCCCGCTCGATGGCGGCTTCGAGGACGTCATGGACTTTCTCGGAGACCGCGGCGATCAGTTCGCCGTCGCTGCGAAGCCCGGCGTTGCGAATGACGTCTTTGATCTTCGATCCGACGACGACGATCTCGCGCTCTTTTTTTGCCTTCTTTTTCTTTGCCATGTTTGAATTTCCTGGGTTGCGAAGCAGGTTGCGTGCAAATCCGTTCGAAGCCGAGTCTTGCCATCTGAACGTGGCGGGCGTTGAAGCTGCGAACGTTTGCGGTCATTTTAGGCGAGTCGGATCCGGAGACAACTCGGAAATCGCCGTTTTGGGCGAAAATTCGGCATCTGGCGAGCAATTCTATCTTAGACCGACGAAAAACCGAGAAATTCACAAGAATTCTGGGGTTTTCGGAGCGTAAGATCGAATGCGCCCGTGGCCGTCGGAGCGACCGGTGTCGACGTCCCAACTTGGCGTGGTCTGTCGTGCGGCGTGTGACTAGCTCCGGCGCGCTTCCATCCAACGATCGTTGCACCGGGCGGCTCGCTCCGCCGCGACGCCCTCGTGGTTGATCGAGTAGCGACCACGGAACTGACCTCGACGGATCATCTCGACGGCCTCCACAAGCCGTTCTACGTCGAATTCTTCGTTGTACAGCCCAAACGAGGCTCGAACCGCCCCAGGGGTGTGGTTGGGCTCCGGGGTCGCACCGCCTTGAGTGGCAAGGATTCTTGCCATGTAAGGATGGGCGCAAAACCGGCCGTTACGGCAGGCGATCCCTCGCTCCTCGCTGAGGATCGCGGCGACCAACATGTCCGAGATCCCCTCGATGTTAAAGGACAGCACTCCAAGCCGGGCCTCGGGATCGGTTGGCCCGTAGATCGTCACCCCGTCTAGCGCGGAGAGTCGCGTCATTGCCGCGCGCGTGAGCTCGACCTCATGTTGGCGAACCCGGTCCATGCCGATGGTGTCTAGGAACTCGAGTGCGCTGGCCAAGGCGATCACGCCGCCCACGTTCGGCGTGCCACCTTGATGACGATCGGGGGTGCCGACCCACTGCACGTCCGAGGCAGTCACTTCGACGGCCGTCCCTCCACCTGGGATGTAAGGCGGGGCGGCGTCGAAGACATCGCGTGGGCCGTGGAGAAAGGCGGCGCCAAACGGAGCGTAGGCTTTGTGTCCGGCTGCGGCGAGAAAGTCGAGGTGCCCTGGATCCGTCGTCGGTCGCACGTCGATGGGGTAGTGGGCGAGCAGTTGCGCCGCATCCACGAGGATCTTTGCTCCATGGCGGTGAGCAAGCTCCGCGACACGGTGGATGTCCGGCATCCAGCCGGTCACGTTGCTCGCACCCGACACGGCGACGAGCTTGACGCGATGTTGCTTCAGCAGTGTCTCGATATGATCCACGTCGAGGCTGCCATCGTTGAGCACACCGGCTCGCAAGACGTCGCCGCGCCGGCGATGGGGCAGGTCGTTGGAGTGGTGTTCGAGATCGGTGACGATGGTCGCGCCCTCGACGGGTTGCATCACCGCGGCACACAAGTCGATGGCCTGGGTGGTGTTCCCGGTGAAGACGACCGCCGAGTGCTCGAGATCGGCGCGGATGAACGCCGCGACGACGCTGTAGCAGCGATCGAAGTCGTGGGTTGCCGCGCGTGACAGTCGGTGAGCGCCACGATGGATGTTGGCGTAGTCGTGGGCGATAAATCGGCTGTACTGCTGGAGCACTCGCGACGGCGGATGCGTCGAAGCGGCGTGATCGAGGTACAGCAGTTCGACTTCGCGGCCCGAGAGCACCGGCACAAGGCGACGAACGATGGGAAAATCCGCCCGGATCGCGGCCCAGCTCATCGGCGAGTCGCTTGTCGGGCGCCGTTCGGGGACCGCGACGAGACCGTTGCCGGCGGTTTGCCACGCTTTGAGGCCGCCCCGAAGTGAGGCGACGTTGCTCGCGCTGCCATCGAGCAACTCGGCCGCGCACATTCGTGATCGACGCCCGCTGTTGCACACCAGGCACACCAGCTTGCTGCTGTCGGTGACGACTTCGTCGAAACAATCGACGAGATCGTCGGCCGGGACGTGGAAGGCTCCGGCCATGGTCCCGCCCGCGACCTCAAAACCCTCGCGGATATCGATGAGGACGACGGTGTCCGCGAGTTTTGGGAGCTCGTCAACTTGGACCTCTCGGACCCGTTGACGGAGCGATTCACCGGGAACGACATCGACTGGTTCCATATCGGCAAGATGTAGCGCGTTGGCTTTTGCGCCGCCAAGTGCTGGCGCCGAACGGGGCCCGACCGAAGCGGCCGGGTTCTCGGATGTGCCGACTTCGCCGGGGGCGGTTGGGGGGCGGTCACCGCGGTGCCGGACGCGTCGAGGCACCGTGGTGCTTCGAGCGGCTCGGCCTGTCGTCGACCGCCCTCGCCCGGGGCTCGCCCGGGGCTCGTCCACCGAGGGTGGTCCGGGCCCGTCCCGTTCTCGCTGAGGTGAACACAAAGCGACCCCACGACACTAGAAATCTGTGCAGATCTCCCGAGGGCCCGCCGCTTTCTTGCCCGCCTCCGAGGGCTGCGGTAGGGCCGAGAGAGCCCCCAATGACCGTCGCGGTCGGCTGGTGGCGGGCCGTGGTGAGCAGTCGCTGCGGTTCGCCATGTGGCCGACGACGTCTCGGCCAAGCCCTTCAGACCGTGTCCGCCCCGCAACGACGAATGCCCACGCGCCGACGATCGCCCCGCCGCGCTCCGCGGACGAATCGCCGCCGCGACGCGGCAAGCCCGACGACGGAGGCCAGACGTGAGTCTACGCCGAGACGATCCTCACGTCGTCAGTCGCGTGATCGCGGTCGCTGGGGACTGGCGCTCGGTCGGGCGGGACGGTTTCTGCTTCGCGTCGGCGCGGTGACCGGGTTGGTTTACGGCGGCCTTGCGGGGGTCCGCAGCATGCAGGCGTACGCCACCACGTCGCCGCGCTTCGAAGTTCGCGCGCTGATTTACGAACCCACGCCGCATGTGTCTGACGACCGCCTTCGCGAACTGCTCGCGCTGCCGCCCGGTACCAACTGCTTGTCGCTCGATCTGACCGAGCTCGGAGCGCGGGTGGCCGCGCACCCATGGGTGGCGCGAGCGGTGGTCACTCGACATCTGCCCGACACGATCGAGGTGAGGATCACGGAGCACGACGCCGCGGCCGCCGTGCTCGCTGGGCGGTTCTACTTGGCGGACGAGTCGGGGCGGTTGTTCAAAGAGATTGAAAAGGGCGAACGCGGAGACCTGCCGATCGTGACCGGCTTGACGCGCGACGAGCTGCGTGCGGATCGGGTGCGTTTGGAGCAGCGGGTCGCGTCGGCGCTCGAGATCATCGCGGCCTATCGGGCGAAACGGCGCCCTCGGCTCAGCGAGGTCCATCTCGATACGACCGGCGACGTGACGCTATATACCGCGGAGGCGGGCACTCAAATCGAGCTGGGGCGCGGCCAGGTGGCGGAACGGTTAGCGCGTTTCGACGCCCTGCGGGCGGCTCTGGACGACAAAGCGGATCGACTGTCGGCGGTGTACGTCGACAGTGTGGCGGCTCCCGGCCGGACTACCCGGGTCGCCGCGCGGTTCATCAGCGAAGCTGATGAACAGGTTTTTATTGCGGCCCGTTCGGCCCCGGACGCGTTGCCGGAGGTCGCCAACCAGGTGAGCGACGATGCGGGCTCACCGGTCGCCGAGTTGGGCAAGTACAAGCGCCGCATCCCTCGATACGAGTAACGGAGCACCATGGCTGAGGTCGGAGAAGTTATTGTCGGGCTAGACATCGGTACCACCAAGATCGCCGCCGTGGTGGGGGAGGTTGGCGAAGAGGGGATCGACATCATCGGCGTGGGCACCAGTCCCTCTGAAGGACTGCGCCAAGGGGTGGTGGTCAATATCGAGGCCACTACCAACAGCATCTTGGCGGCGGTTCAAGAAGCCGAACAGATGGCGGCGGTGGACGTGCGGTCGGTGTACGTGGGCATTGCGGGGGGCCACATTCAAGGTTTCAACAGCGTGGGCCAAGTCAGCATGCGCAACCGCGAGGTCACGCCGGACGATGTGGCTCGGGTCATCGCCCAGGCCAAGGCTGTCAACATTCCTCTCGATCGTCGCATCATTCACACGCTTCCGCTCGAGTACATCATCGACGGTCAATCGCAGATTCGCGATCCAATCGGGATGAGCGGGGTTCGCATGGAAGCGCGAGCCCATATCATCACGGCGTCGGTGGCGAGCGTGCAAAACCTCGTCAAGTGCTGCAATCGCGCCGGACTCGATGTTGTCGATGTGGTCCTCGAGCCGCTCGCGTCGGCGATGTCGGTGCTGCACCAAGACGAGCGCGATCTGGGGGTGGTGTTGCTCGACATGGGCGGGGGCACGACGGATCTGGCGGTCTACTCCGAGGGGACGAACGTGTTCACCTCGGTGATCGTCATGGGGGGCCACCGCGTGACGCAAGACATTGCACACGGTCTGCGAACGTCGGTGGCCGAGTCCGAGGCGATCAAGGTCCGCCACGGCTGCGCACTGGTCAGCTTGCTGGAAAACGACGAGACCCTCGAGGTCCCCGGCGTCGGACCGCGGCCGCCCCGACCGTTTCAGCGCAAGTTCTTGGCCGAGATCATCGAGCCACGGGTGGAAGAGATCTTGCTGCTCGCCCATCAAGAGCTGGTGACGAGCGGCTACCTCGAGGTCGCGGCGAGCGGGTTGGTGCTCACCGGCGGAGCCAGCCGCATGGACGGGATTTGCGAGATCGCGGAAGACATCTTTCAAATGCCGGCCCGCCGCGGCGCGCCCGTCGTCGGATCCGCGAGTGGGAGCGACGCATTTGCGCTGACCGACGGCGGATTCGCGTCGGTGGTGCAAGACCCCAAGTACGCCACCGGGGTCGGGTTGGTGCGCTACGGAGCGCAGACCGAACCGGCCCTGCTCGAAGGGGTGGACGCGGCGAGTTTGGGTCACGACGCTCGCCCCGGCCGCACCCGGCGGTTTCTCGAGCGCGTGCGCGAGATGTTCTAGGCCGGCCGGGGCCTACGACGATTCGCCGATGACCTTGACTTCAAGTTCGAGTTCGACACCGTGGGTCTCGGCGACGCGGTGTCGGACTTCGTCGATGAGGCCCAGTAGGTCGCTCGCACGGGCGCGCGGGGTGTGGGTCGGCTCGACGACCAGCCAGTTGGCGTGGACCGGCGAGACCACGGCTCCACCGCGGCGCAAGCCCTTGAGTCCCGCCGATTCGATGAGGCGGCCGGCGTAGTCCCCCGGTGGGTTTTTGAACGTACTCCCGTTGTTGTGGACGCCGGTCGGCTCTCGCTGTCGCCGGTGCTGTCGCAGCTGCGAGACATCGGCATCGATGGCGGTCGCGTCTCGCCGGGGAAGCCGCAGCGTGGCGTCAACGACGACTTCTGTGCTCGGAAGGTCCGACGCGCGGTAGCGAAATCCGCACTCAGCGTGGGCCCGGGTGATCAGCCGGCCTTGTCGGTCGACACTTCGCACGCTCTGCGTGACATCGGTGAACTCGCCGAGGTACGTGCCCGCGTTCATGACCATGCCGCCCCCGACACTCCCGGGAACCCCCGCGAGAAACTCGACGCCCCCTAACCCCCAGCGGCGTGCGGCGGCGAGGAGCCGACCGGTGGAGCACCCGGCTTGGACGTCGATGCGGACGCTGCCCCCGGGAGCATCCACCGTGGCGGACGGCCCGTCGCTGGGTCCGAGGTCCGAGAATCGTTCGACCGCGTTGAGTCGTCGGAGATTCACAACGACGCCTCGAACACCCCCGTCACGCACGAGCAGGTTGGTGCCCGCTCCCACCTGTGTCACGGCGATGCTTCGCGCGGCACAGCCGGTCAACAGCGCGACGAGCCCCTCGACGGTGTGAGGCTCCGCCCACACGTCGGCTGGCCCGCCGAGGCGCAGCGTCGTGTGGCGCGACATCGGCTCGTCGCCGACCAACGTCAGGTCGCCGCGTTCGGCGAGTTCGCCGAGGTGGTCGAGTCGGATCTTGTTCGACTCTTTCACGACGCCGAACTTTGGCGCTGCTGTAGGCGCGTGACCACTTCGGTGCTCACGCGCGTCACGCTTCCGGCGCCGAGGGCGATGATGACGTCTCCCGGTCGCGTGTGCTCGACGAGCTCGTCCGTGACGGTGGCGAGGTCCGGAGCCGCCCGCACTCGATCGGCCGAGGTCGCCTCCACCAGAGACGCCGCAACGTGGGCGTCGTCGATCCCGTCCAGCGGGCGCTCGCCGGCGGGGTAGATCGGGGCGGCGATCACCTCGTTTGCCAGTGCCAAAGCCTGGGCGAACGCCGGCATGTGATCCCGGACCCGCGAGTAGCGATGCGGTTGAAAGACGGCGACGATCCGGCGGTTGCCGAACGCCGAACGGGCGGCTTGTAGCGTCGCTGCGATCTCGGTGGGGTGGTGTCCGTAGTCGTCGATGACCGTGGCGCCGGCCACTTCGCCGCGCAAAGTGAATCGCCGCTGGACGCCGGCAAACTCGGCCATGGCTTCGCGTGCCGTCTCGAGATCCACTTGCTGTTCGCAGCACAACACGATGGTGGCGAGCGCGTTGAGGACGTTGTGCGCCCCGGGCAGTTGGATACGAAACTCACCCAGGTCGCGACCGCGCGCCGTGACGCGAAACCGGCTCGAGACGCCTTGATGCACGATATCGTGGGCGCGGTAGTCGGCGTCTTCGCGGCAACCGTAGGTGTGCACGCGCTTGGTCAGGCGCGGCGCGATCTCGGCGACGTTTGCGTCGTCGATGCACAGGATCGTCGAGCCATAAAACGGCACCCGATTCGCGAATCCGACGAATGCATCCAGCAGCGCGGCGAAACTCCCGTAGTGATCGAGGTGCTCGTGGTCGATGTTCGTGATGATCGCGACGGTGGGGCTCAGGTACGAAAAGCTCCCGTCGCTCTCGTCCGCCTCGGCGATCATCAGGTCACCCCGGCCGAGGTGCGCGTTGCTGCCGAAACAGTTGACTTTGCCCCCGATGACCGACGTGGGATCGTGTCCGGCTTCGTGGAGGGTGCTGGCGATGATGCTGGTGGTGGTGGTCTTGCCGTGCGAGCCGGCGACGGCGACGCCTTGCTTGAGGCGCATGAGCTCGCCGAGCATCTCAGCCCGCGGAATGACCGGAATGTGAGCGGCGCGGGCCGCCACGACCTCGGGGTTGTCGCCCCTGACGGCGCTGGAGGTCACCACCACGTCGGCGTCGCCGACCCACGCGGCGTCGTGGCCTTGGTGGACCTTCGCGCCCAACTGTCGCAGGCGGCGAGTCGTGTCGGTATCGGCGAGATCGGTACCGGTCACTCGATAGCCCAGGTTCACCAGCACTTCGGCGATGCCGCTCATGCCGATGCCGCCGATGCCGACGAAATGGATATGGGTGTCGCGTTTACGAAAGATCATGTGGCGGCGGGAGGGGGAGCATACTGGCTCCGCTGGGGTTGGCAGCAGTCTCGAGGCGGGGTTGCGTCTAGCGCGCGAACGGTTGTCGCCCATCTCGACGCGACGGAGCGACGTCCGTCCTGACGCGATCGCCCCGGGGGTGACTTCCCGCGCGCGGATGATCGGCGGGATTGACGAGAACCACGACCACCGCGGGCCGCAGATCGCCTACAACCGATCCAGGATGTCGGCGCGCGAGACGGCTTTGGCACTGACACGGTGGTTCGCGGCGGCCCAACGCGATCTGCCCTGGCGCAAAACGAGGGATCCGTACGCCATTTGGGTCTCGGAAGTTATGCTGCAACAGACGCGGGTCGATACCGTCGAGGGCTACTACGATGGATTTCTGCGACGATTTCCGGATGTGGAGAGCCTCGCCGCTGCCGACGAGGACGCGGTTTTGTCGGCTTGGAGTGGACTCGGCTACTACCGTCGCGCGCGTTTGCTCCATCGTGGGGCGCGGCACGTGGTCGAGGCGCTCAACGGCGAGCTGCCCGCGGACGCGGTCGATCTGCGCAGGATCCCCGGGATCGGCCCGTATACCGCGGGGGCGATCGCGTCGATCGCCTTCGATCGCCCCGAACCGCTGGTCGACGGCAACGTCGCGCGGGTCTTGTCCCGGTTTCACGCGATCGAGGACCCCGCGGGCCAAGACGCAAAGGCCCGGCGACACTGGGATGAGGTGGCCGAGATCGTCCAACACGGCCGCCCGCGGGTGTTGACCCAAGCGTTGATGGAGCTGGGGGCCACGGTCTGCACCCCCCAGCGGCCGCGCTGTGAAGACTGTCCTTTGCAGCCACGCTGCCGGGCGCACGCGCTGGGACGGGCGGCGGACATCATGGTGACGCGGCGGAAGGCCTCGGTTCGTACCGAGCGCTACCACGCCCTGCTGCTGCGTTGCGGTGATCGGGTGCTGTTGGCCAAGCGACCCGAGGGCGGTTTGCTGGCGGGACTGTGGTGTCCCCCGCTGGTGCCCCGTCAGGGGCGCCGCCGCCTACCCACGGCTGCCGCGGTGGAGCAGCTACTCGGAGCGGGCGTGGACGTTCGAGGGGCTGCGTCGCGAGACGTCAAGCACGTGTTCACCCATCGGATCTGGCACCTCACGCCGTGCGTCGGCGGATGGCCCCGCCGTCCCCGGCTGGCGTTGGAGGGCGCGGCCTGGGTGCCGCTCGGCGGGCTGCCCGTGGGGGGCGTGCCGACGGTGACCAAAAAGCTGTTGGGGGTGCTCGAAGACGACGGCCAGTGAGCGGTGGTGCGATGGGTCACGTCGCGTCGATCAGGCCGCGTTCCGTGCGACGGCGCCGAGGATCCGCGCCGCGAGTTCTTCGAGAGGTACGAGGCTCTCGGCGCCGTCGTTCTCGTACGCGGCTCGCGGCATGCCGAACACGACGCTGGTGGCCTCGTCTTGGGCGAAGGTGCGGGCGCCCGCTTGCCGTAAGGCCAGCAGTCCGTCGGCGCCGTCGCGCCCCATGCCGGTGAGCACCACGCCGATTGCCCGCGCGCCGAAGGCTTCGGCGGCGCTCGACATCAGGACGTCAATGGAGGGACGGTGTCCCGAAACCTTGGGTCCGTCGGCGGTGCGCACCCGTGCGACCTGACCCTGGCGAACCACCCGCAGATGCGTGTCGCCCGGCGCGACCAGGACTTCCCCGCGCCGCAGTGGATCGCCGTCGGCCGCGTGTCGGACCGCGACCTCGACGCTTTGGTCCAAGTGCTCGGCGAACGTGCGGGTGAACCCCGCGGGCATGTGTTGGACCACCACCACTGGTGGGGCGGTGGGGGGCAAATCACCGATCAGGGTGCGGATCGCCTCGGTTCCGCCGGTCGACGCTCCCACGACGATCACCCGCTCGGTCGAATCGTGCGACGCGGCGGGGGACACGTGGCGTGGGGGCGGTGTCGATAGGCGGCGCCCGGATAGCTTCGCCCGGGTCGCCACGCGGATTTTGTCGATGAGCTCGCCGGCGAAAAACTCGTCGGGGGGCCCGCGGCGAGACGCGCCGATCGGGACGACATCCAACGCGCCGGCTTGGAGAGCGTGCACCGCTGCCGCGGCGGAGGGCCCTCCAGCGGGGGAGAATACAACGGCGAGGGTGGCGATCCCCGCCTGGCACGACGAGGCGACCAGGGGCAGCAGCGCCGGGTTCTCAGCGTCGACGACCAAGACATTGACCTTGTGTCGATCCAGCAGTCGTTCGACCTGCCGAGGCGCCGAGGCGATGCCGACCACGTCCAGATCCAGTTCGCGTTGCAGAGTGACAGCCAAGCTGGCGGCACGCTTGGTGGCATCGGCAATCGCCACCTTGGTGACCCGCACCGGGGTTCGGTCATCGGTGATCGCCTCGGGGACACCCGTGGATCCCCCCGTCTCGGGCGGGAACAACTTGGCCGCGACTGGTTCACGCGCGGCCGCCCGATCCGCATCCGAGTCGACTTCGGATCCGTGGGCAGGCCGCCGGTTGGGCGGCGAGTTGCGGCGGGGACTACTCACAGGCGCGGTGGTCGACGAGGATGGCGTCGACCCAAAAAACGACGCGTCACGTCACCAGTAGCGTAGGACGGCCCGTTCTATTGTCGATGAGGCCGCATTGCCAGATAACTAGCCCGAACGGGTCAGCTTGGCGTCAGCCCGACCGGCTCGGCGGAGCTGGTGCCCCGGAGTGAACCACTGCGTGACAAGGTGCGTGCGAGCGACGGACGGGTCGTCGCCAGCCAACCCGTTGCCGCGGAATCGAGGGGCTGGTCGCGGGGGCAAAAAGCTCCTACGGTCAATTCGTCCACTTCCGGCGGCGTCGCGGGCACGGCGACGACTCGTGGCCGGGAAGGACGGGCGCCAGTCTTTTGCGCCGGGAGATCGCAGTGAAACTCAAGCTACTCATCGCCGACGACGACGCCACGACCCGCCGGATCCTGCAGCGAGCAGTCGCGCTGCTTGGACACGAAGTCATTGCGGTCAATGACGGGCGCGAGCTCGTCGAGCGGTTCGCTGAGATTCGCCCGGACTTGATTCTCACCGACTGGCGCATGCCCGAGATGGACGGCGTGGAGGCGATCGAGCGCATCCGCAGCATGCCGGGGGGCCACGAGGTGTTCATCGTCTTGAGCACCGGTGTGTACGGGGCGTCGGAAACGGCCAGCGCGATCGAGGCCGGCGCCGACGACTACATTCTCAAGCCGATCTCGGTGCCCGCTCTGCGCGTGCTCCTGATGTTGTCCGGCGAGCGCATCGCTCGACGACGCACGGTGACGGACGGGGTCCGCGCTGTCAGCGACTCTGGCCTACCGGGGCTGGTCGAGTACTTCCCCGGGGCGATGGTCACCACCGACTTGGAAGGTCGGGTTTGCGCGGTGAATCCGGCGGGCGCCACCGCGTGGAATGTGGCAGAGGGTAGCGTGTTGGCCGACGTGTTCAGCGAACTCGATCGCCCCGCCCTCAAAGCCGCCTTCGTGCTGGCCGCGGCGGGCACGGCTCACACCTTCGCGCATCACGACGCGACGGACCGGAGCCGTCACTATCAGACCTGTGTCTGGCCGTTGTGGCGGGACAGCCAGGTCTCCGGTTTCGGTGTGTCCACGATGCAGGTGGTTCCCACGCAAGCGGGGGAGTCGCCGCACCGCAACGCCGGCTAGTCGACGCTGACGCTGGTCATCGTGTCACCGTTTCACGAGCCCGAGGTCGTCGCCGCCGTTGTCGGCCAGGCCGAGCGATCGTTGCTAGACGCCGCGGCGGAGCTCGAGCGACTCGAGCGGTCGCCGGCCGCGCTGGAGCGGCTCGATCCGGTTTACCTGTGCTTCGAGGCGTTGGCCGGTAACGCCGCGGCCTGTGGACTGACCGAGGTCGGTGAATTCGCCGACGTGATCGCGCGCAACGTGGCGGACCTGCTGACCGCGGCGCTTCCGGTGTCCCCGACGCAGAGCACCTTGCTCCGTCAGGCGGTGGAGCTCGCGCTCGCGTTGGTGGATGGGTCGCAGGTGGGGCCCGCCCCGGCTCGGACCCGGGCGGCGTTCTTGGCTCGTTTCGCCCGAGAGTGTGCCCTCATGGGCCAGTCCCCGCCGACGGGGCCGGCCGCGGATCTACCGGGCCGACTCGGCGCGGCTGGGCCGGATCGTGCCGCGAACGATGGGGCCACGGGGATGGCTCTTGGGGTCACGGGGGCCCAAGCGGACGCCGCCTCGCGCTTGGACGCGATGACGGGCGCAGTGCGAGACTTGCTGCTCCGCGTGCGCGAAGCGGTCGCGCCGGCCCGCGAGTCGCGAGCACTGAGCGAGCACGAGCTGCATCAGATCGAGGGGATACTGCGGTCGCTGGTGAGCGAGCTCGACAGCCTGCGTCTCGATGTCCAACGGCACCCTCGTGATGTCGGCGGGGTGTGAGGGGGCTCGACGCACACGATCGCGCGGGTTTCGGGAGGGCGCTTGCGCGGCCGCCCGTCGATATCAGCTGCCGTAGCGAGCGACGATCCGCTCGACTTGGCGGCGGAACTCGGTCTCTCGGTGGCGTTTGAAGTTGGCCCACGTGCACAGCGAGTGCGGATCGTGGACGCGGTCGACGAATAGTTTGCCATCGAGGTGATCGACTTCGTGTTGGAACGTGCCCGCCGTGATGCCCTTGACGTGGCGTTTCCACGGCGTGCCGTGACGGTCCCACGCCGTGACGTCGATCTCGGCATGGCGGGAGACGACGCCGCGAAGGTTCGGCACCGACAAACAGCCCTCGTAGTTCTCGAACTGCGCCTCGCCGCGCGGGCTCAACGTCGGGTTGACGAGCACGGTCAACGGGATGTTGGGCTTGTAGGGGTACCGGGGGTTGTCTCGAACCTCGAGGACGCACACCCGCAGGGGTTCAAACACCTGCGGCGCTGCGATCCCGGCCCCGTCGGCGTGTCGCATGGTGGCGATGAGACGGTCGACGAACGCTTGAAACTGCGGGGTCGAGATCTGCTCGCGGGTCACCGTGGCGGCGGGCTGGCGCAGGATCGGCTCGCCGATCTCGGCGATGGGCAATGGTTCGAGGCTCATCGTTTCGCGACTTTGGCCTTGATCGCGGCCACCCCATCCTTGACGTACACGGTGAACCGGACCCGGACGCTTGGATCGCCTTTGCTCAAGGTCTTTGCGTTGTGCTTGAGCTTGGCGGCGAAGCGTTCAAACGTGAGGCCGTCGAGCCGCTCGCCGCAAGCCTTTTTCGTCTTGACGAACTGCTCGAACACATCGCGGTAGTCCTCCCCTTCGCCGGCTTCCGGCCGGGGTTTATGGGGGGGGGAGAAACGCGCGAGCCCGCTGGGTTCCTCGCGCGACGTCGGCTCCGGGGGGGTCGTGGGGGGAGCGGCGTCGGGCGGGGCCGCCGTCGGCTCGTCCGTCGCAGGGCCCGACAGGAACCGTTGAAGATCCTCGTCCGCGCTCCGGCGTCGCTCCGGGTCGTCGAGCGGGGCGAGCGCCGCGTGGTCGGCCTGCGTCTCCGCGAGTAGGGGGGCTTGCGAATCCTGGGCGGGCTCGGAGGGGGGCTCGTCGGGCGAGTGATCCTGGTCGTCATCGCGCCGGTCCTCGTGCGAGCCAACGGAGGACTCTCGCTCGTGGCTGGCGGGCGCGACCGCGTGGGCGGGCTGAGCGAGTGGCCGGGCCGAGGGTCGGTCCGGACGCGCCGGCCCGAACTCGTCGAGGCCTTCATCGTACTCGTGTTCGCCCAACTCGGCCGCCTGCCGGATCGCGGTGTGGGTGTGGACCGCGGTGCGAGCCAGCTCGCCGAACAAGCCGTTGTAGGTTTCTTGATACAGCTGAGCTTGACGGCCTTGTCCAATGTTTTCGAACTCAGCGATGAGCCGGCGCAGCGGCACGGTGTTCTCGAGGTGGGGGAAGTACAGACACAGCGTCAGCGCGACCAACAGCAGCGCGCCCAGTGGTAGCCAGTTGAGCTGGCTGACCAAGCCGTCTTGCTGGGCTTGTCGCAGTGACTGCACGAGGTCGTGCTGACTCGCGCCAGCCGTGGATAGCGACAACACGGCGAGCACCGTGGCGTCGCGGCCTCGGCCGGCGGGGCCGGGCACGCGGCCGATCGCGCCGATCCGGGCCTCCGCGCCCTGACCGACGACGAATACCTGGCTGGCCCCGTCTGGCGGCACGCTGTCGACGTTCTCTGCCACGAGCGTCGTGAGTTCGGACGCCTTGGCGCTACCGATGGGCTCGCCCAGGGTCGCGCCGCTGCGGACGAGTCCGGCCGGGTAGGAAGTCCCCAGCACGCGTCGCAATGAGGAGCCGCCGCCGAGGTCCACGGGATCGATGGCGACGATGCGGCGTTCGAGGTCCCCGAGCTCGCGGCGCGAGACTTTGACGGTGTGGAGCCGGTCTCCCAACGTCGCCGAGAACAGGGACTCTTTCGGATCCTCACGGGCTTGCTTGAAGTCGTCGAGGTCCGCGAGCTCGTCGAACAGTCGCTCTTCGATACCCGTTCTGGCGACGATGCGCGTGTCTTTGTCGACGATCGCGACGCTCATCGACGCGTGCTCACGCAAGAGCCCTTCGTTGGCGACGGTGGCGAGGACCGCTGGGAGGTCGGCGGAGGGGGGATCTTCGTCCTCGTCTTCGGCGGTGGCGTCGAGAGCCTCGCGCAGCCGAGTGTCGTTGAGCAGCGAAGGACTGATCGACACCGGCGACGACTGAATGTCGGCCGCGATGGCGGCGATGCCCGCTTCCGTCACGGCACGAATCACTTTGCGATCGGCGTCGGTAAAACCGCTCGCGGAGCGCAGCGACAACAAGAACATGCCCGCGAGGCATGCCGTAGCGAGACAGGCCAACAACGCGGCCCACAGTTTGGTCAGGATCACTGGAACACCTCGGTCGGATCGAGGCGGACGTTCGAAGTCGGCCCGCACCCCATCGCCGTCGGACGCGAGAGCGCCGACGTTCGCCGAGTCTATCCGGTTTTGTCCGCGCGGAGAGCCAACTCCCGCCAGGCGAGCGCCGCGGGAATGCCGGGTCATCGCGTCGTGGCCGGGATGATTCGCGGTGGCGGCAAACCTCATCGCCGCTCGGCTCGGCGTCGACATCGGACAATCCTCGGTCTGGATCGGAATGCGCGGCCGGTTGGGCTGCAACGATCTCGGGCGCGGGACGACAAGGCACCGCATGCGCACGCTCGCATCGGCTCTGGCGTTTGGCTGCGCGGCCGCGATCGCGTCGTCGGTGACCGCTCCCGTGGTCGTGGCGGGCGTGCTGGTCGGGTTGTTGATCGCGGGAGCTTTCGCGGCGGCGGCCGCCTGGCTCCGAGATGGGCGTCATCCGACGACACCGCACGCTCCGCCTGAGCTCGGTTGCCGGCCGGTCGACGACGACCGGCGGCGGCCGGCCGCCGTTGCGCGGCCGTGCTCGGGTGGACGCGCGGCGCGAGTCGGTCCGCCGCCGCGTGGACTTGGGCCGAGCCGCCGTCGCGCCACGGGTTGGTGCTGTTCACGGTGGAGCGCGCGTCGATGCCGGGGCCGCGTTGCCTCGTGGATGCATCCGTGGGGGCCGATAGTTATGTGCGTTTGAGCGTCGAAGTCATGGATTGCGCCGTGGCATCGGGGGACGTGTTGGCGATTGGGGTCCAGCACATCGAAGCGCCTCCGGCTTCGCGCGACCCAATGACGCCGCGTACGCGGCGCGGACCACCCGTGGTCTGGGCCTCGCGGGCGTGGCTTCACCGACGCGGCCAAGACGGCTACTGGCGGTGGGTGGCGAACCGGCGCGCTCGGGTCTGGCGGCACGCTTGGTCGCCCGCGGCTCGGCTGGTCGCCGCCAGTGTGCTCGGGTTGCGCTCGGTTGCATCACCCGAGCTCAAACAGTCGTTTCGATGGGCGGGCCTGGGCCATCTGCTCGCCGTCAGCGGCTTGCACGTCGCGCTGGTCGTCTCGTTGCTGTCGGGCGTCGGTCTGCGACTGGGGGGATTCGTCGGGGCGCCGGGGCTCGGCCGCGCCGCGGGCATCGTGTTGCCGTCGTTGCTCTACGTGGGGCTGACTGGGGCGGCCGCGCCGGCGGTGCGAGCCGCCATCATGCTCGGGCTTTGGTCCCTGTCGGCGGTATGGGGTCGTCCGGCGCACGGTCTGACGATCCTGGCCGTCGCCGGCGTCGCGATGATCGGGTGGGAGCCGAGTTGGATGTTCGATCCTGGCTTCGCGCTGTCGTTTGCGGCGATGGGGGCCGTCGTCACCGCTCCGCCGCGCGCGGGATTGCTCCAGGTTAGTTGGCGCATTTGTTGGTGGACCGCGCCCGTGTCGTGGTGGGCGTTCGACACGGCCTCGGCGGTCGGCGTGGCGGCCAACCTCGTGGCGATTCCGGTGTTCGGTGTGCTGGTCTTGCCCGGTGGACTATTGGCGCATCTCGGCCCAGGCCCGATCGCGTCGCGGCTCGGTCCGGTCGCCGAGGCGGCGGCCGCGTTGCTCATCGACTGGGCCCAACTCATCAGTTCCGCGCCGGCCGCCCTGCGTGGCGTCGAAACCTTGCTCGCGCTGGGGATTGCGGGCTGGATCGCGCGATGGTTTTCGCCGCGCTGGTCCGGTTGGCGGCATCTCCCGCCGCGGGCGATTGTGGTCACGCTCGTGGCCTTCGTCGCCGCTCGCCGCTGGGCGCCGCCACCGGAGCCATTTGCGGACTTCTACTCACTGATCGGCGCCCGCAGTCAGGCCACCGTGTTGCGGTTGCCCGGTCGGCGGCGCGGCTTTGCATCCGGTTGTCTGGTGGGGGCCAAGCGGGCGCCGGCGTATTGGGTGACGGTGCTGCCGCGCCTCGGCGTCCGTCGGCTGCTGCGCGTCGATGCGCCGTCGAGCTACGCTGCTGAGCTCGAGCAACGCTGGAACCACGCGGGCTTTCCTTCGGTTTCGGCCGGCGGCGATTGTCCGGCATTCGACGCGGCGCGGTTCCAGCAGCTGCGGCGGCGCTGTCGATGGCGAGCCGGCGGCGATGTCTGGCTGCGTGGATCCTACGATGGGTCGCGCGCGGCGTGTTTTGTGGGCGGTCGGTGGCAGCCGTTGGCGTTGCCATCGCGTCACGGCCGGGACCCGTCCGCCTGACATCGTGGCCGCCATGGCGGGCGCTCCGATTTTGTTGGTGGTGCATCAGGGGCCAGATCGCGGACGCGAGTACACCTTGGCGTTCGGCGCGAACGTGGTTGGGCGCGGGGATGCGGCGGATGTCCCGGTGCGCGGCCGGGCGGTCTCGCGCCGTCATGCCTGCGTGGAAGTCCGCGACGAGGGCGTGTTTGTGGTCGATGTGGGGAGCAAGAACGGCGTGTTTGTCGACGGGCAACGGGTGGCTCCGGGAAGACGCGGCACGCGGCTCGAAGACGGCGGGCGGATCGAGTTGGGAGATGTCGTGCTCGTGCTCGACGACGCTCGAGCCCGCGTCACTCGGGTGCTCGCCGAGGCCGGCGAGATCACCGTCACTCGCCAGCGGCCACCGCTGGCCGTCGGCCCGCGCGCGGAGCCGCGACCGAGCCCCGCGCTGCCGCTGCTGGTCGCGTCGATGTTCGCGGTGGTGGTCTACCTGCTGTGGAGGGCGGGCCGCTAGCGCGGTTGCCGGCGGGCTTCGGGGTCGCGTGGTAAAACCCTCACCGTGTCGTCGTTGTTCGCTCAGCTTCCCAAGGTCGACAACGTGCTGGATCGGACCGCGCTGCAGGACGCGGCTTGGTCCCGCGACCTGGCGAAGTCCGCGGTTCAAGCCGCGCTGACGCAACTGCGCCTCGAGATCAAGGCGGGCACGCGCGACCAAGTCCCGTCCGCGGAGGCCTTGGCCGACGGTGTGCGGGCCACGTTGGTGAGGTGGACCACGCCGCATCCTCGCCGGGTCATCAACGCGACGGGGGTCCTCTTGCACACGAACCTCGGCCGCGCGCCGCTGGCCGTGGCTGCGGTCGAGGCCATGGCCGCCGCGGCCGGGGTCTGCGACTTGGAGATCGACTTGGCGTCGGGCACCCGCGGCAGTCGGTTCGCGGTCTTGCGGCCGTTTATGTCCGCGCTGCTGGGAGCCCCGGACGTGCACGTGGTGAACAACGGGGCCGCCGCGTTGCTACTGGCCTGCACGGCCTTGGGGAAGGGGGGCGCGGTTGCGATCTCGCGCGGACAGCTGGTGGAGATTGGCGACGGGTTTCGGATCGCGGAGATGGCGGCGACCGGGGGGGTGCGACTGCTCGAAGTCGGCAGCACCAATCGCACCCATCTTCGGGACTACGAGCGGGTCCTCGACCCGGCGCAGACTGACACACCGGTGCAGGCGCTGCTGTGGGCCCATCAGTCGAACTTCGTGCAAAGCGGTTTCGTCGGGCAAGTCGACCTGTCTGAGCTGTCGCAGCTTGCCGAGCGATTTGGCGCGCCGCTCATCGCCGATCTGGGCAGTGGCTCGTTGGGCGGGGGGTTGCCGGCGCACGAGCCCACCATTCAAGCCTACCTCGCCCAAGGGGCCGATCTGGTGACCTGCAGCGGGGACAAGCTGCTGTGTGGACCGCAGGCCGGGATCATGGCCGGCGACGCCGAGCTGGTGAACCGTTGTCGTCGCCATCCGATGGCTCGCGCGTTGCGGCCGGACAAGACGACGCTTGCCGCACTCCACGCTACGCTGGCGTTGCACGCGGCCGAGGGGGAGGTCCCTGCGTTGCCGCTGCACCGCATGCACGCAGCGAGCGGTGAGCAGCTGCGTCAACGCGCCGCGGCGCTGTGCGACCAGCTTGGCTGGGAGCACACTCGTATTCTCGACACGAAGGCCACGATCGGGGGCGGTTCGTTGCCCGGTGACACCATGCCCAGCGTCGCCGTTGTCGTGGCGCGCGAGCGACCGAACCAGGTCGCGAAGCGCATGCGGTTGGGAATCCCCCCGGTTGTAGGGCGTGTCGTCGACGACGCGTTCGTCGTGGATCTTCGTTCCGTGCTGCCGGAAGAAGACCCGGCCTTGGTCTCGGCCCTGGTTGGATTGCGGTGATCTGGCTATCCGGCCCGTTTTGCCCGCCGGCGGAACGGGTCGCGGCGACATCGCGCGATCATCTGCGGCTGAACTTGAATCGGGGCGCGGAATCTCGTGAGGCACGACGGTCTAATCGAGGATGAACCGAATACACGGTGTGACGTCGTGGCTATTCGTCGCGTGGGCGATGGCGTGTGGAGATCGGGCAATCGTCCATAGTGAGTTCGAATCGCCTACCGGGTCCTTCGATTCCGAACCGGTCTATGCCGAATGCGAACACGTCTCGGATTGCACCGGAAGTTTTGACATCTGTGTGTTCTCGCCCGAAGGAGCGGGGTTTTGCAGTTTCTCTTGCGATGAAGTCGTTGAGTGTGCCCCGGCGCCGGGCGGGTCGGCGCGAGTCGTGTGCGTCAGCGTGGGCCCAGAGCTTCCGCGCGACGTGTGTGCGCTCGAGTGCAGTGGCGGCCGGGCCTGCCCGGATGCCATGGTCTGCAAGCCCGTCGCGACCAACGATGGCGAGCGAGCGCTGTGCTTTTGACGCGGTGCTCGGGCCATGGTCGGTGCGCGTGCCGGGGCCGGTCGGACTCGCCGGTTCGACTACACCCCGCTTTTGGGCCCGGGCACTCGAGTCTCGCCGGCGCGCCGCGTCATGCCGATCTGGTCGAGGTGCTCGAGCAACGGCATCACGAACTTCCGCGAGAGACCCGTTATGTCTTTCATGGCCTGCACGTCGAGATTGCCGGTGTCACGGAGCCGGTCTCTGACGTCGTCGACCAGCTTGGCGTGGGTCGCATCGTGAAACGACAGATCGTCGCTGACCCGCACCAAAATCTTGGCTCGCTGGAGGGCCCCCACGACCTCGAGAGTCTCCCGCGGATTGAGATGGCACTCGGATTGGACTTCCTTCAGCGTGGGGGGCTGTGAGCCACGAGCGGCGTAGAGTCGTTCGACGGCCTGCATCTTGGGCGGCAACGCGCTGCGATCGAGGACGCCTTGGCCGGGTCGGGCCAAGTTGCCGCTGGCATCTGCCACCCGTAGCCCACCGCTTTCGATGGTCATGTTGACGACCGCGTTGGCGACTTGGGGGTCGACTCGCCCGGGGAGCATCCCCTCGACGGCGGCGCGTGACAGCCCCGGCTGCATGGGGTTTTCGCGGTGAAACTTGTCGACCAGTTGGACCGCGGCCGTCTGGAGCTCGCGCACGATGTCTTGGTGTACATAGCGCTCGCCGACCAGTGGCAGGATCTGACCGCGATCGGTGAGGCGGGACAAGGCCGCTTCGAGTTCGACCACGCCCAAGCGGCGGCGCAATGCGAGCTTGTCGATGCCCACGGCCGCGGCGTCGTGTACGAGGGCTAAGATCTGCTCGCCCGGATCGCCTCTACGCAGGGCCTGTCCCAACGCTTGCCAGCGTTTGCGTTGCCCCCGGCCGCCGCTGGGCTCGGGGTCGATGATGTGCCCTCCGCCGACGGTGAGTCCGTGTTGCTTGACCACGTCTTCGGCTCCGCTGAACGAACGAAACACGATCTTTTGGTCCCGCCAGATCGGCACCGGGGTCTCGCAGCGGATCCGAATCAGACCGCTATCGCCGGGCGCAATGACCAACTCCTCGTTTGCGCCCGAGCCAGACTCGGAGGACAGCGGATCAAGCCGCGCCACGACATTGGCCGTACCAGCGCACAGTTGCACCGTGGTGCCCGCCTTCCAGCTACTTTGCGTGTGCGCAAGGGCGTGCGCCCAAATGTGGAACGTGTCGGTGCGCACCACTTCGGGTCCGTTCGTGATGACATCACCGCGGGAGACCTCGGAGACTTGAACGCCACCGAGGTTGAGCGCGATGCGACTGCCCGCGTAGATTCGATCGGTGGTTTCCCCGCGGACTTGGGCCGCACGGGCTCGAATCTCTCGTGCTTCGCGATTGTGGCCAGTCGGTACGATCGAGAGGCCAACGGTCTTTTCTACGGCGACTGAGCCGCTCATCAGGGTACCGGTGATCACGGTGCCGTGGCCCTTGATGGTAAACGCACGGTCGATCGGCAAAATGACGGTACCTTTGTGGTCGCGTCGCGGGACCTCGCGGATCAGCCGGGCGACCGCGCGTCGCAGGTCCTCGAGCCCAGCCCCGGTGGTCGAACTGGTGGGGATGATCTCCGCTTGTGCGAATGGGGTGTCGGCGAGTGCTTCGCGGACGTCGTCGACGGCAAGTTCGATGGCATCGGGGTCATCTTCGAGCAAGTCGACTTTGGTCAGCGTGACGACCCCGCGCGAGATCCCGAGCAAACGACAGATGTTGAGATGCTCGCGGGTCTGCGGCATCACGCCATCTTCGGCGGAGATGACGAACACGACGACGTCGATCCCGATGGCGCCCGAAACCATCGTTCGCACGAAGCTCTCGTGCCCCGGCATGTCGACGATGCTTGCTTGCAGGTCCTTCGCAACTTTCCATGGCGCAAAACCGAGTGCAATCGTGATCCCTCGCTTCTTCTCTTCGGGAAGGCGATCGGTCTCTTGCCCCGTTAGCGCGCGGACGAGGCTGGTCTTGCCGTGGTCGATATGACCGGCAGTGCCGACGACGAAAGAGCGGGCTTTGGCGGACACCGGCCGAGCTTATCAGCGTTGCGCGAAGGGGCCTAGAGTCACGCTGGCTCCCGGTCTGCGGTGCGACCGACCGGAGGCGAGGAGAGCCGCTCGGACCCAAGCGAAGGTCGGGCCGCGGCAGCGAACGATCATCGGGCCCGATAGATCACGTTGGCCGCGACCAGCCAGCAGCCCGATACCGGGTCGCAGGCGAGTTCGGCGTTCTCGCGGACCGGGGTTTCGATCAGCAACCAATGCTCCGGCGCGTCGCCGACGATGTACAGTCGATCTTGGGTGGCGCGTCCCGAGACCCGGGCGAGCCGCAAGCCCGGCGCGTGGGGGAGGGCGACGGCGCCTGGCCAATAGCTTCGAGGGGCCGGGAACCACGAGGCCCCTTGGTCGTAAGACCAGCGATCGCGGTAACGCAGCCGGCCGTCGCGCAGTTCGAGGTTGTCGACTTCCCCGCGGTGGCTCAGCTCACGCACGAAGTAGAAATGCTGGCCGCCGTCGTCGGAGCGCATCATCGCGTTGCCCCCGTCGGCGTGACCGCTCGTGACCGCGAGCACGGTGTCCGCCTCGCCGGTCATCGCCTGAACCGGCCGTCCCGCGCCGAGGCTAACCGGGTGGAACGACTCGCCAGCGTCGTCCGATCGCCACAGCCCACCTTTGGCTCCAGCTAGGTACAAATGCTCGCCGACTTCGAACATCGCGGTGTATCGGGTCGATCGTTTGGCCGGCGTGTCGATCCGATCCCAGCTTGCGCGATCTGGCGAGCGCAGCAGCGTCGCGGACGCGCCTGCGGCGAAAGCGGTGTTGTCTCGGGCGAGAAACAAGGTGTGAAGCCGGCCCCGGCCCGGTCGGTTGGCCCGGGTGTACGAGGCTCCCGCGTCGTTGGAATAGACGATGGCGCGCCCATCGGTGACCAGCACGTGCGGACCTCGGGTGGCGAAGTCTCGAATCTTGGTCAGGCCAAAACTGCGGCGAATCGTCCATGTCGACCCGCCGTCGGCCGTCAGGGCCAGCAAGCTGTGGTCACCGACGGCCAAGCCGCGGTCTCCGTCGAAAAAGAGCCCGCGGATCGCCGGGAGATCGCGGGGCGTCGTGGTGGATCGCGAGTACCAACACGACTCGCCGTCCGCCGGCAGGTTCGAGCAACGGGCGAGCCGCGACGGCGCGCGTCGCCGAGACCGGGATTGTGGCCGGCGTCGCCAATGCAGGCCGTCGCGGCTAGACCAGCTGCGACGGCGGCTGTGCACGAGGTAGCGCTTGTCGACCTTCTCGATGGCGTGGAGGCTGTCGCGTGTCGGTAGCTCGGAACGGGTCCAGGTCTGTCCGCGATCGGGTGATCGGAGCACCAATCCCCGTTCGCCGACCGCAATCACGGTCTCGCCATCGATCAGCGCGTCGAACAAGTCCGCTGTGCCGGCGGCAGGGCGCTCGACGAAGTGCCGACCGCCGTCGGAGGAGGTGGCGAGCAAACCGTGGGGGCCGATGGCGACAACCCGGTCGCCGCCAGCCCCCACGATCCGCCGCGGGCGGACCGTGGGTCGGGACAACGGGGTGACCTGCCAGGTCCGGCCACCGTCTTGGGTGGAGGAGATCGAGCCGTGGCCCGCGATCGCGACGCGGCCGTCGGGAAGGCCGTGGGCCACGCCGGCTACCGAGCAGACGACCCCGGTTCGTTTCCCCAGCTTGTCGATTCGGCACGAGCCCGCGCGCGTACTCGCTGTGTTGGGTTCTGGGAGCCGCACGCGACTCTCCAGTGCGGTCCAGGTCATGCCATCGCCGGAGGCGTAGGCACCGCGACGTCCGGCCGCGACGAGTACGCCGTTGAACCGGCGCAGCAACCCGGAGGGACGGAACTTGTGGGGCAGCCGTCCCGCTCGGCCCTCGGTGCCCTGTCGGGTGTAGCGCACGAAAGTGCCGGTTTTGCTGATCGCCACGATGCCCGCCGCCGATGTCACGACACTGGTGAGTGCATCTGTGGTGTAGCGCGGTAGCTCGCCCCAGTTTGCACCGTCGCGAGAAAACGCGACGTAGCCCGCGCTGCCGACGGCGACGTAGGGGCCATCAGGGTAGCCCGCCACGTCGTGCACGCGAGCGTGCGGGTGCGGGGCGAAGTGCCAGGTGTCGCCGCCGTCCCGCGTCACGCCGACGTGCCCATCGGCCGTGAGCGCGATGGCCTCGTTGTCGGCGATCGGGGCCCCGCGAACGGCAGCGGCGCCGATAAAGGCCCGTTCGGGGATCCAGCGCTTGTAGCGTTCCCCCGCGGCCGCGAGCTGTTGTGACACGGATCGCGGCGGTTTATCGGCCTCGATCGGCGCGACGGGCTCGACGTGCGGGTCGAGCCCGGTCTCGCTGCGAGTGGGCTCGGGCGGGGGGTGCTGACACGTGGCCGCGAGGAGCCACATGAGGCGCGAAGTGACCACCCATCGCCGCGCGGAGCCCATGCGGCGCTGAGCGTACCAGCCGCAGTCGAGTCGTGGAGGATGAGGGGGATCGAGCCGCGGGGCGTGATCACCGGAGACCGCGTGGCACCTTCGGCGTCGCCCGTCGTTCGGTGTGCCGACGGCGAGGATCGATCGAGGAAACGAAGACCCCGCGCGCGGCGGCGTCTATGATGCCGCGCATGTCGGACCTGATGACGGGCGCGCAAGCGATGGCCATGGCCTTTGTCGACACTCAGGTGCGGTGCGCGGCCGCGTACCCCGGATCGCCGGCCACCGCATTGGCGCAGGCGTTGGAGGGTCGGACCGACTGTCGGTTTCGCTGGTCGACCAACGAAAACACCGCGATTAGCCACGCCTTTGGGCAGGCCATGGCTGGCCGCGGGGCCGTGGCGGTCATGAAGCACGTGGGTATCAACGTGGCGCGGGACGCCATCGAGGTGATGGGCGTCGTGCACACGTTGCCCGCTCCGTTTGTCGTGGTCGAGGGCGCCGACGCGAAGCCGGGCTCCTCCCAGTCGGCTCAGGACAATCGGCCGGTGTGGGCGGGTAGTCCCAACGCCTTCGTCCTCGCCCCGTCGACCGTTGACGAGTGCTACGCGCTGACGCGGGCGGCCTGCATCATCTCGCAGCACTTCGGCATGATGACGGTGCTTCGCGGTGAAGCGCGGATGTTCGAATCGTCTGGGGAGGCACCCCAGGCGGTCCCGCTGACCTTCGATCCTCGCTACTCGACGTGGCCCGGTCGGGGCTACGCGCTCGCGACGAGTCCACGGACCTACGCTCACCATCTAGAGACCCGACGTCGCGTGTTGGCGGAGCTCTCTCCCTACGTCGAAGGCCTGGTCGAGGCGTTCAGCGGGGAGCGAGAAGACGTCGCGGTGATCGTGGCGGGTCATCTCGGCGCGCAGTCGGCCGAGATTGTGCGCAAGGCCGGGCTCGCGGGGATCCGCCTGTTGACCGAGCATCCGCTCCCCGAACAGGCGATCACGTCGTTGTGCGCTCGGTTCCCACGCGTGGCCGTGCTCGAGGAGTGCTTGCCGTTTCTCGAGGATCGGGTCCGGGCGCTGGTCCAACGGGCGGGCGTCACCTGCGAGGTCGTCGGCCGTGCGGCATTGGGAGATGTGCGAGCGATTGGGCGCATCGACGCGGAGGCGGTCGCGGTGATGCTGCGCGAGCTGGGTGGCGGCAAGGATCGTCCTCAAGCGCCCGTGGAGGGCCCGCGGTTGGCCCCCAACCCCAACGACTGGTCGTCCGCTCAACGCTACGCGGACGACATGGCCGAGTTCGAGGCGTCGACGCCATTGAGCTCGTTCCCGGCAAGTGATCCCCGACGGGCGATGTTTGAGTGCTTGCGAAATCTCGGCGGCGAGCGAGCAACCTATGTGGTGACCGATCCCGGCATCACCGGGTTGCTCGCCTTGGGCGGGGCTCAAAGCGACGGGAAGATGCACATGGGGGGGGCCGTGCCGATGGCGGCGGGCTGGAGCCGAGCCCGATGGGCCGACAACGGGCTCGGGATCGCGGTGGTGGGCGACACCAACTTGCCGCACAGCGAGTGGCTGGGGATCCTCGAAAGCGCCGCGGCTGGTGACGATCTGATGATTGTGGTGGCCGACAACGGCCACAGTCAGGCGACCCAAAACATCGTCACGCTGCGACCCTCGCCCGAGCAGGCCCAGGAGAGCTTGGCCGCGTTGGGGGTGCATGTGCAGGCGGTCCGGGCCACCGGTCAGCGCGGCGACGCCTGGGAGGACGCGCTTGTGGCGGCGGCCGGACGTCGGGGCGTGCGCCTGGTGTGGGTTCGGCTGTAGGTTTGATGATCGGGGTTCGCAGTCTCACGCTGCGGAACGCATCGAACCGGGGAGGTGGTCGTTGGCAGTGCGACCCCAGCGATCGCGCCGGAATGGATCCGCGCCGGCGTCGAGGAGCAGGTCGACGATGTGCATGTGACCGCGTTCGGCCGCACGCATCACCGGCGTGGAGCCGTGTCGGCTCGGCGCGTCCACGTCCGCCCCGATGCTTAGAAACAATCGGGCCAGGCGTAGTTCGCCGCGCTGGGCCGCGATGGCCAGCGCGGTGACGCCGTTGTTGGCGGCTTCGTTCACCCGCGCGCCGGCTTCCAACAGGACAGTCGCGGTGTCGCAGTCGCGCGCCAACAACAGGGCGGTGTAGCCCGACACGTCCCGCTGGTGAACAGACGCCCCCAGCTCGACGAGCGCGCGTGCGAACGCGGCCTGCCCGGACTGGGACGCCTGCATCAGTAGGGTGCGGCCGCGCTCGTCGAGGGGCGCACTGAGGTCGAGATCGTCTCGTCGTTGTGACCAGATATCGTGGTGGAAGATGGAGGTGTCACCGGTTTCCAGCGCGGTTCGAATGCGGGTCATCGTCAAGTGGCGCGAGTCGTCGCCGAGCATGGCGCCGCTCATTTAGCCCGACGGCTGAGCGGCGGAAGTGCGCGAAAACGACGAGAAGAGCGCTTGCGACCCGCTGCGACCCGCAGCCAGATGAATGCAGGCGCTCTGGGGTACGCCGCGAGACGTGACATGTTGGTGGCGGCGAGCGGCCTGTGAGACCCAGCTTGCCGGACGTCCGGGCTAGCGCGTCGGCGAGGTTTCGAGCTGGCCGCGGCTAGCGTCGCCAACGACTTGGACGATGCGGTCTTGCAGCTCTCGAGCCGCGCTGCGGTGGGCCGTGGGGAAGTCGTTGAACAAAATGCAGAAAGCGAACGCCTGCCCATCCGGTGTCCCCAAATAGCCTGATAGAGCGGAGACGCCGTCTAGCGTGCCTGTTTTCGCACGAATCCACCTCGCGTGCTCAGTGTCGGCAAGCCTGCGCTTCGTGGTGCCGTCGACCCCCATGGTGGCGAGCGACCCGATAAACTCCGCCGCGTAGCGATAGTCGGCGGCCACGGTGGCGAGCAGGCTGGTCATCGCAGCTGGGCTGACGCGGTTGTTATCGTAAAGCCCCGAGCCGTTGCCGATATCGACGGCCTGCGCCGTTAACCCGACCCCTCGGAGGTAGTCACGCATGGCTCGCAGGGATGCCGCTGCGGTCGCGCCATCTTCGGGGACGAACGTGCGAAGGAGCTGCTCGGCCATGAAGTTGTTCGAGCGCTTGTTGATCGCGCGCAGGTGTTCGGCGACCGTGCGTCCGCGGTGTTGTGCGAGGGTTTGTGCGTCGGTGGGAGCTCGCCCGGCGCGTACCGGTCGTCGGGGCACTTGGACGCCGACGTCACGCAGGGCCATGGCCAACACCTCCGCGCTGTAGCGCGAGGGGTCGGCGATCGGATAGCGAACTCGTCGGGGGCTGGCATCGACGCCAAGCGAGCCCGCCACCGTGACTGCGAGCTGGCCGTCGCGATGCTCGGCGGCGACGCTGAGGCGGTTGCGTCGTCCGGCCACGGTGTGGGCGGAGTTTGTGACCTCGATCGACGGGACGGCCGGGTCGACGGTCACGGCAATCGGGGCGTTTGGTGTCGCGGCGGGATGCATGACGATCACTGCGGTGTTGAAGTTGACCGACGTCGCGCCGATCGGGGCGCGGTACGATGCGAACTCGTCCTTTTGGTCGAAGCCAGGGGGGAGGCCGTCCGCATCAAACCGCGAACTGTCGGTGACAATGCGGCCCCGAATCGCGCGGATGCCCTGGTTTCGGATCGCGCGAGCGATCGAGTACATGTCGCTGGTGACCAGCTGAGGGTCGCCGCTCCCCTTGAGATAGATGTCACCGCGGACGATGCCATCGCGAACCGAATCGCGAGCGGCGAGCACCTCGGTCGTGTAGCGATGCTCGGGTCCGAGCAGCGCCAGCGCGGCCGCGGAGGTGAGTAGCTTGACGTTGCTCGCTGGATTGAGCGGAGCGTCCGCGTGGCGCTGGTAGACGACCTCCCGTGACGGCAGGGCGATCAGGGAGACACCCACGTTGGCCTCGGTCAGGAAGTCCGCCGTCAGCAGTTCGTCGACCTGGGCGCGCAAGGCCACGTGCTGGTCGCTTGGGAGCGGCCGTGCGGGGGCCGTGGCGGCGGCGTCCGAGGACGCGGGGTGCGGAGCCGGGCTGTTTTCGACCGGTGAGGCCGCGGCCGGCGAGTCGGCGAGCGGCGAGCAAGCCAACAGCCCGATCGAAACGACGAAGTGAGCGCGCGCAAGGAGATCCCGGAACACCGCGCAAGCCTACGCGTTGGCTTGGCGTGCGTCAGGTATTTGCGCCGATCGAGTGACGCTGTCGCGCGAAGCGTTCAGGTTTGGTCTCCGCGGCTGCGCCGATCGAGTCGCGCGGTCGCGCGGGGCGTTCGGGTTCGGTATCTGCTGATGCACCGATCGAGTCGTGGGTGGACCTGAAGCGTCGGGGCCTGACCGCCGGTGCCACATCGACCACCCGTGTTCGATGCGGACCTCGTGAGGCGAAGCGCAGCCAGCCGACGAGATACCCGGGGCCCGGGCGACTTGACGCAGTCCGGTTTCGCTCGAGTCCGTGCCGCGGTCGTTGGGCCTGGCTCTCAGCAGATTCTGCAGTCATGCCGGCGGAGGCGTCTCTTAGAATCGAGGAATGCGGGCCCTGGTGGTCTACGAGTCGATCTTTGGCAACACACGTTTGATCGCCGACAGCATCGCGGCCGGCCTGGCGGATCGATGCGAGGTCGACGTGGCCGAGATCAGTGATGCGCCTCGCGGCCAACTGGACTACGGGCTCATCGTGGTTGGCGGTCCGACCCATGTGTGGGGCATGAGCCGTGGATTTAGTCGCCGAGGGGCTCGCGATCAAGCGAGACAGCAGGGGGTCGAGGTTGTGTCGAAAGGAGACGGCATTCGCGAGTGGCTCACAGCCCTGGTCGTCAGTCGGGACCGGGTGCCGATGGCGGTGTTCGACACCGCCATTGCAGCCAAGCGCTGGATTCCCACCGGGTCCGCGGCGAAGAAAGCCGCGATTGAGGTCGAGCGCAAATCCTACAAGCTCGTGGCGGACCCGGAACAGTTTCACGTGATCGACTCGCACGGCCCGCTGGTTGCAGGCGAGCTCGAGCGGGCTTGGGCTTGGGGGCACGAGCTGTTCGAACTCGTGCAGGCCTCGACGTGAGTCGGTGGACCCGTCGTCGGGCCCCCGCTGGCCGCCCTCGACGCGGGCCCGCTCGACTCGTCTTGCGGCACTTGCTCCCCGACGCTGCGCATGATGTGCATCGATGAGGGCCGTCTCCTGCAAGGACATCGCCGGGACACCACCGCTCCCGGGCTCATCCTGAGGGCGGCCCGCCGTGACTCGCGGTCGGTCGGGAGATGCTGCCATGCGTGAACGTGAACAGGCTCCTACGGTCCTCCCCTCGCATCGACCCAATCTCCAAGATTACGAACGCACTCGCGCCACCCACTCGTGGGAGGACGCACGGGCCGAACTTCAGGGCCTGCACGGCGGGATCAACATCGGTCACGAGGCGGTCGATCGTCACGCGAATGGAACACTGGCCGAGCAGCCTGCCCTGCGCTGGCGCGGCAAAACGGGAGAGCGGCGCGATTGGACCTACCAACGGCTCCAAGCCGACACTAACCGCTTCGCAAACGCGCTGTCCGGGCTGGGCTTGCGTCCGGGGGACACCGTCTTCTTGCTCGCACCGCGGGTCCCCGAACTGTACATCGCGGCCCTCGGTGCGCTCAAGTTTGGGGCGGTCGTCTGCCCCCTGTTTTCGGCGTTCGGACCGGAGCCCATCAAGACCCGGATGCTGAAGGGACGCGCCAAGGTAGTCCTGACGACCGCGCGCCTCTACACACGAAAACTCGCCCCAATCCGGGCGGCGCTGCCTGATCTACGCGAGGTGATCGTCGTGGAGGACGACGCACCCGAGGGCACGGTTTCGTGGCGCGAGATCACAGACCCGGCCAGTGACGACTTTCAGATCAGCGTGACCGATCCGCAGGCCTCCGCGCTGCTGCACTTCACCAGCGGCACGACGGGCATGCCCAAAGGGGCCGTGCACGTCCACGAGGCGGTGGTGGTGCATCGTCAGACCGGCCGGTATGTGCTCGACCTTCGTCCCGGCGACGTGTTTTGGTGCACCGCGGACCCCGGTTGGGTCACCGGAACGTCGTACGGCATTGTCGCGCCACTGTGCAATGGATGCACGCTGCTGGTCTACGAAGGTGAGTTCGATTCGACGCGTTGGTACCAGTTGCTCTCCGATGAGCAGGTCAACGTTTGGTACACGGCGCCAACGGCCATACGAATGCTGATGAAAGCCGGGGTCGAACTCGCGGATCGCTTCGAGCGACCGTCGCTGCGCCTAATCGCCAGTGTGGGGGAGCCTCTCAACCCGGAAGCGGTGCGGTGGAGTAGCGAAGTGCTCGGGCAACCGATTCGCGACAACTGGTGGCAAAGCGAGACGGGCGGCATCATGATCGCCAACTATCGCTCATTGGAGGTCAAGCCGGGGTCGATGGGCAAACCGATCCCGGGGATCGAGACCGCCGTGATCCAGCGCGGACCCGAGCGTTCGTTTTCCACGCTCGAACAATCAGGGGAGGTGGGGGAGCTCGCGCTGCGGGCCGGCTGGCCATCGATGTTCCGCGGCTATCTTGGCGAAGACGAGCGCTATCAGCAGTGCTTTGTCGACGGTTGGTACCTCACCGGCGATCTCGTGTCACGCGATGACGACGGTTACTTCTGGTTCGTGGGCCGAGCGGACGACGTGATCAAGTCCGCCGGCCACCTGGTCGGCCCATTCGAAGTGGAGAGTGCACTGGTCGAGCATCCGGCGGTCGCCGAGGCGGCGGTCATCGGAAAACCCCACGAGACCGCGGGGGCGATCGTCAAAGCCTTCGTGGGGCTCAACCCGGGCTACGAGGCCAGCGAAGCGTTGGTGCGCGAGCTCATGGCGGCGACCCGCAAGAAACTCGGTCCGGCCGTCGCGCCACGAGAGATCGCCATCGTCGCGGACCTCCCCAAGACGCGTAGCGGAAAAATCATGCGCCGCTTGCTCAAAGCCCGCGAGTTGGGCCTAGAGGAGGGGGACACGTCCACATTGGAGGGACCATCAACATGAACACGACATCAACACTACCCGACGCAGATAGGGCCCGTGCGCTCCTGCGCCGCATGCTCCTCATCCGCCGGTTCGAGGAAAAGTGTGCGGAACTCTACTCTGCGGAGAAAATCCGTGGGTTTCTCCACCTCTACATTGGCCAAGAGGCGGTGGCGGTGGGCGTGTGCGAACAGCTACGGCCCGATGATGCCGTGGTCGCCACGTACCGCGAGCACGGCCATGCTTTGGCCAAGGGCGTGCCCACAGATCGGATCATGGCGGAGATGTACGGCAAGCAAGACGGTTGCAGCCGGGGTCGTGGCGGATCGATGCATATCTTCGACCGAGAGCGCAGCCTGTATGGTGGCAACGCCATCGTGGCTGGCGGCCTGCCCATTGCGGTGGGGTTGGGGCTCGCCGACGCGATGCAAGGCCGCCCTCGCGTCTCGGTGTGCTTCTTTGGTGAAGGCGCCATGGCGGAAGGCGAGTTCCATGAGTCCATGAACTTGGCCGCTCTTTGGAAGTTGCCCGTCTTGTTCGCCTGCGAAAACAACCTGTACGCGATGGGGACCGCCCTCGAGCGCTCCGAATCCACCACCGACTTGTGCACGAAAGCGGCGAGCTACGGAATGCAGGCCGCGTCGGTGGACGGTATGGACGTTCTCGCGGTCTCGAACGCGGCGAAGCGGGCCGTGGAGAGTGTGCGACGCGGGGACGGCCCTCGCTTTTTGGAGTTTCAGACCTACCGGTTCCGAGCGCATTCCATGTTCGACGCCCAGCTGTACCGTGAGAAGTCAGAGGTCGAGCGATGGCGCACGCGCGACCCGATTGTCACCTTTACGCAGGCCATGCAAGACCATGGGCTACTCGGGGCGGACGTGCTGGAGGCCCTTGAGCAGGAAGTCGATGCGGAGGTGGACGCGGCGGTGGACTTCGCCGAGCGCTCGCCGTGGGAACCCACGGCACACCTGACCAAGTTCGTCACCACGGAGCGAAGCCAATGACCGAACTGACCTATCGTGAAGCAGTGCGCACTGCGATTTGTGACGCACTGGACCGAGATCCGCGCGTGTTTCTAATGGGGGAGGACGTGGGGGCCTACGGGGGGTGCTATGCGGTGACCAAAGGTCTACTCGAACGCTACGGACCGGATCGGATCCGAGACACGCCACTGTCGGAGTCTGGCTTCGTAGGCGCCGGGATCGGTGCCGCGATGGGGGGTATGCGGCCCATTGTGGAGGTGATGACGGTGAATTTCAGCCTCCTCGCCCTCGACCAGATCCTCAACAACGCCGCGACACTGCTCCACATGTCGGGCGGGCAATTCAATGTGCCGCTCGTCATTCGCATGGCCACGGGGGCCGGGCGCCAGCTGGCGGCTCAGCACTCCCACAGCCTCGAGGGGTGGTACGCACACATCCCCGGTCTGCGCATCGTGACGCCGGCGACCGTGGAGGATGCCAGGGGCATGCTATGGACGGCGTTGGAGGACCCGGACCCGGTGCTGATGTTCGAACACGTCGGGCTGTACAACTCCGCGGGGACGTTGCCCGACGAACCGCGACCGGTGGACCTCGATCGCGCCGCGATTCGTCGGCCGGGCGAGCACCTGAGTCTGATCACCTACGGAGGCTCGTTGGTCAAGGGGCTCGAGGCGGCTGAGGTTCTCGCGCGAGAGGGGGTGCAAGCGGAGGTGATCGACCTTCGGTCGCTGCGGCCACTGGACGAGGCGACCATCCTCGCATCGGTTCGCCGCACCCATCGCGCGTTGATCGTGGACGAGGGCTGGCGCAGCGGGGGCATATCCGCCGAGGTTTGTGCTCGGATCGCCGAGCAGGCGTTTTTCGACCTCGATGCTCCGTTGGCACGGGTGTGTGGCGCCGAAGTCCCGATCCCCTACCCCAAGCACCTCGAAGACGCGAGCGTGCCGCAAGTTCCCCAGATCGTGCAAACCGCCCGGGACATGGTGCGTCGTGATTGAGTTCAAAATGCCGTCGTTGGGCGCGGACATGGAGGCGGGCACGCTGGTGGAATGGCTTGTGGAGCCGGGCCAGTCGGTTGCGCGCGGAGACATCGTCGCCGTGGTCGAGACGCAAAAAGGGGCCATCGATATCGAGGTATTCGCAAGCGGCAAGGTGGTGGAACTGCTGGTGGAGCCCGGGACCGAGGTGCCGGTTGGCAGCGTGCTGGCGCACCTGGAAGGCGACGAAACCGAGACACCATCGGACGAGTCCCGGCCGGACGAGTCCGCATCCCCGGCGCCGTGGGACGAGGCCCGGCCGGAACGTCCCGGGCCGGACGCGCCCGCATCCGAGCCGCCAACGATCCGCTCCCGCAGCGACGGCTCGCCACCCGCGACTCCCGTCCCTGCCGTGGCGCGGGGATCCGACCCGACCCCGGCTCGCGTGAGTCCCCGAGCCCGCCGGCTAGCCGATCAGTTTGGGGTCGACCTTTCACAAGTCTCCGGATCCGGCCCGGCGGGGGCTATCACGGGCGAGGACGTGGAGCGGGCGAGCCAGCCGCGACCCGACGGGATGCGCCAAGCCATCGCCGCGGCCATGACGCGAGCCAACCGCGAGATTCCTCACTATCAACTGGCTCACCGTATCGATTTGCACGCGACAGAGCGCTGGCTCGCAGCGCAGAACCAGACACGAACAACCGCCGAGCGGCTGCTGCCCATCGTTCCCGTGCTCCGGGCGATCGTGCGGGCGTTGAGCGATGCGCCCACGCTCAACGGGACCTACGCTGACGGCCGGTTGAGTCCCGCCACCCAAGTCGATCTCGGCGTCGCGGTGTCGCTGCGTGGTGGAGGTCTTGTGGCTCCCGTGATCCGCAACGCGGGATCGCTCGACATGTCCGGGCTGATGTCCGGCTTGCGTGATTTGGTGGCGCGGGCTCGCAGCGGAGAACTACGTAGTTCTGAGATGGGCGGAGGGTCCATCACCGTCACCAACCTAGGTGAGCGGGGGGTCGAGACCGTGTTTGGCGTGATCTATCCCCCTCAAGTGGCCTTGGTGGGGTGTGGGAAGCCGATGAAGATGCCGTGGGTTGTGGACGGCCGGGTCGAGCCCCGCACCGTCCTCAGCGTCAGCCTGTGCGCCGACCATCGCGTCAGCGACGGACACGCCGGGGCGCGCTTCCTGGCCAATGTCGATCAACTCCTACAGTGCCCGGAAGCCCTATGACCACATCCTCAGTCCAGCAAGCCGTGTTGGCCGCCATCGCGTCGGTCGCCCCCGAGGCAGAACTCTCAAGCCTGCCCCCTGATGCGGATCTACGGGAGGAGCTCGACATCGACTCGATGGACTTCCTAAACTTAGTGATCGAGCTGAACCGCCGGTTGGGGGTTGAGATTCCGGAGGCCGACTATGGGCAAATTCAGACTCTCGCGGCAATCGTCGCGTACGTGCGGGCGCGGACGTAGCCACGAGGAGCCGAATGCCTGACGTCCAACACTGTATTCCCTTCTCCGAGCTATCCTTAGACGACGTCGGCCAAGTCGGGGGCAAAGCTGCGTCCCTGGGCGAGCTGACGCGGGCCCTGGCTGGCCACGGGCTCAAGGTTCCCCCCGGGTTTGCGGTGACCGCCGCGGCCTACGATGCGTGCCTAGGCCAAGGTCGCGTCAGATCCGAGCTGGACGCGCTGTTGCGCGACGTGACGACCAGCTCGATCGACGACCTGGCTCGTCGGGGAGAGCGAGCTCGGCGGACCGTGCTGGAAGCGGGGCTTCCGGAGCCTGTGAAAGCCTCCATCGTAGCCGCCTACCGGCAACTCGAAGCACGACTAGGCCCGGATCCGGCGGTCGCGGTGCGTAGCAGTGCCACGGCCGAAGATTCGCCGGAGGCCTCGTTTGCCGGTCAACAGGCCACGTTGCTCAACGTCCGTGGCGAGCGCGAAGTCCTGCACGCCTGCCTGGTGTGTTTTTCCTCGCTGTTTACCGATCGCGCAATCGCCTACCGGCACGAAAAGGGATTTGCGCCGCTCGGGGTCCGCGGCGCGATCGCGGTACAACAGATGGTACGCGCTGACCTCGGTTCGGCCGGGGTGATCTTCACCCTCGACCCAGACTCGGGTTTTCGGTCGGTGGTGGTGGTCACGGGCTCGTGGGGTCTTGGAGAAACCGTCGTCGCCGGGCGAGTCGATCCCGACGAGTTTGTCCTATTCAAGCCGGCTATCGATCATCCGCGACCGATCTTGAGTCGACGACTGGGGGCCAAACAAAGCAAAATGCTCTACGCGAGGGGCAAAGGAGCAACCACACGCACCGTTCCGGTCTCCGCCGGCGACCAGGCCCGGTTTTGCCTCCAAGACGCCGAGGCCATTCAGCTGGCGAAGTGGGCGATGGCGATCGAGGAACACTACAGTCGTCGCTATCAACGCCCCACGCCCATGGATATCGAATGGGCGAAAGACGGGCAAACGGGTGAGCTGTACATTGTGCAAGCCCGACCAGAAACGATTCACGCCAATCGCCAGAACCAGGCGATGGTCCGCTGGGTTTTGGAGGACCCACCCCCGGCGCTCCTGCGCGGCGTCGCGATCGGCCGCGGCATCGGAGTCGGACCTGCATCGATCATCGCCGATCCGGCACGACTTGAGGGATTCCAACAAGGCGAGGTCTTGGTGGCCGACATGACCGACCCCGACTGGGTGCCCCTGATGCGCAAAGCGTCGGCCATCGTGACCAATCGGGGCGGACGGACCTGTCACGCCGCGATCGTCAGTCGCGAACTGGGGATTCCGTGCATCGTTGGAACCGGCCACGCCACGCAAACCATCGCTGCGAACGCCGTGATCACGGTCAGCTGCGGCGACGCGAACGACGGCCGCGTGTATCGAGGCGAGGTGGCCCATCGCCGGGAGGAGGTCTCGGTCTCAGAGCTCGCCAAAACCCGTACCCAGGTGATGCTCACGCTGGGCAACCCGGCCCGAGCCTTTGAGTTGGCGCAGCTCCCCGTGGCCGGGGTGGGGCTCGCACGCCAAGAGTTCGTCGTGGCGCAAAACGTCGGCGTGCACCCGTTGGCCGCGCTTTCCCCCCAAAGCCTGTCGAAGGAGACCCGCGCGCGTGTCGAAGCCATGGCCTCGCGTCACTCGAGCCCCCGCGAGTACTTCGTGGACGGCCTGGCGAGCGGGGTGGCGCAGATCGCGGCAGCGTTCCACCCTCGGCCGGTCATCGTGCGGCTTGGGGACTTCAAGTCCAACGAGTACGCGAGTCTGCTGGGCGGCGAGGCGTTCGAGCCCCGAGAAGAGAACCCGATGCTGGGTCTTCGGGGGGCCAGTCGCTACCTCGACCCGACCTTCGAGCCGGCGTTCGATCTGGAGTGCGAGGCGTTGCTACGGGTCCGCAAGGACATGGGACTGCGCAACGTCAAACTCATGGTTCCGTTTTGCCGAACCCCCAAGGAAGGCCAGCAGGTCATCGCTCGGTTGGCGGCCCATGGTCTAGTGCAAGGGCGCGACGGCCTTGAAGTTTGGGTCATGTGTGAGCTCCCCGCCAACGTCGTCTTGGTCGAGCAGTTTGCGCAGGTCTTCGATGGATTCAGCATCGGCTCCAACGACCTGACGCAACTGGTGCTGGGGATCGACCGCGACTCCGAACGCCTGGCCTACCTGTTTCGGGAGAGCGACGAGGCCGTGCTCCGCACGATCGAGGCCGCGATCAAGGGGGCGCACGCCGGGGGCCGCCCGATCGGTCTGTGCGGCCAAGCCCCCAGTGACGACCCCGAGTTCGCTCGTTTTCTCGTGCGCCTGGGCATCGACAGCGTGTCTTTCAATCCCGACGCGGTCCAGCGCGGCGCTCAGGTCATACGCCAGGCCGAATCTGACGAGCGGGGCGCTGGCGGCGATTGACTGCGCGAACCTCCACGAAAGCGAAGGGGGCGTCGCCGATGCACCGACCGCGGCTGGCGGGGGATGGGGGCGCACCGGCGCCATGCGGCGTCGGTCGTTCGACCAAGCTCGCTAGTCCGATCGCAGCTGACGCGGCGAAGAAAACCGCCCGCCCGCGGCCGCCTTGAGCTCGCCGTCCTCGGCGGGGCTGGCCCCGACCGTTTGCTCGAGTGCGCGGCGGAGAGCCTCCGCGCTGACCGGCTTGGCCAAGAACGCATCCATGCCTGCATCCATGCACCTCGCCTCGTCCTCGGGCGACGCGTACGCCGTGACCGCGATAATGGGCACCGAGGACCGCGTTTCGTCCAGGACCCGAATCTTGCGGGTGGCCGCGCGACCATCCATGACCGGCATCTCGCAGTCCATGAGCACGACGTCAAAGGGTCGTTCGCTGACCAGCTGCCACGCCCGAAGGCCGTTTTCCGCCTTCGAAACGGTGAACCCGAGGCGGTGGAGCATGCGGGCGAGCACCTGGCAATTGACCGGGTCATCCTCGGCGATGAGCGCCGTTTTGCCGGCGAACAACGCGTTGTCGAGAGGCCTTGCCGCCGCAGGAGACAACGCCTGTTGGACGAACTTGCGGCCGCGCCAAAAGCTGATCTTCTCGAGCAACCCCGCTTCGCTGAGCGGCTTGGCGACAAAGTCGTTCATGCCGGCATGCTCGCAGGCGGTTTGATCTCGCATGGACGTGTCGGCGCTCACCGCGATGATGGGGGTGCCGCGACTCTTGCCGCCGCGCCGAATCGACCGGGTCGCGGCCAGGCCATCCGCATCCGGCCGGGCTTTGTCCATCAAGATGATGTCGTACTCGACCGATTCCGCTGCGCGAACGGCTTCCGATGCATCGACGGTGGCATCCACCGCGTAGCCCGCTTTCGCGAGCGTGCGCTGCAGCAGTCGATCGCTCTGCCCTTCGTCTTCAACGACGAGTACGCGCCGCGCTCGTTGGGTCGGGTCGGCGTCTCGGGTGGCTGATTCGAGCTCGAGGTCGGACTCGCTCGGTTTCGCCGGTTCGCGCGCGCGCAGGCTGAACGTGAACGTGCTGCCTTCACCCGGGACGCTATCGACCTCAAGGCTTCCATGCATGGCCTCCGCGAGTCGCTTGCAGGTGGCGAGGCCGAGCCCGGTCCCTCCGGCCTCGCGGGTGGCCGACGAGTCCGCCTGTGAGAACGGTAGGAAGATCTGCGCTTGGTCTTCCTCCGCGATCCCGGGACCGGTGTCGCGGACCCGGACCCACAGCGTCGGCTCGGGCGTGGACGTCCAGTCCACCGAGACGAAGATACCGCCGACATTGGTGAATTTGAGGGCGTTGTCAACGAGCGCGGAAACGACTTGGCCCAGTCGGGTGACGTCGGCGACGACCTGATCGGGCACGTTGTCGTCGACCTGGCACTCGAGATCGAGGCCCGCGCGTCGGCACGCGTTGCTGAACATAGACGTGGTGCGCTCGAAGAATCGGCGCACACCGAAGTTCTCTTCGCGTAGTCTGAAGTACCCGCTGCTTAGGTCTGAGAAATCGAGCAAGGCCTCGAGTAGTTGGGTTAGGCGAGACACCGACGTCTCCACGATTTCGAGCAGCTCTGATTCGTCGGGGTCGACGGCGTCGCGTAGCAGCTCGATGCCCCCCGTGATCCCGTTCAGCGGTGTGCGCACCTCGTGGCTCATCGTGGCGATGAACTCGGATTTGACGATGAGCGCTCGCTCTGCCCGTTCCATCTCCGCCTCGGCGCGTCGTCGGTGTTCGTGTGCGGTCTCATTCGCCTTTTGCAGTTCGACGAACTGGCGAGTGAGCTGCTCTTGCTGGGCGCTCATTTCAGCCAGGGCGGATCTGACGGAGAACACCGCCCGGGCGCCGCGGATCAACCGCGACAGTAGGGTCAACGAGGGCGGCGGGGTGATGAGGCAGGAAAGCTGGCGCTCGGTGATCTCGGCCTCGACAATGGAGGGGGGCAGGCCGAGTGCCCGAGGGAGCGCTCTGAAGTTGCCGAGGTTGATCTTGAAGAAGTTCGGCGAGTCCTCACAGTTATCCGGAATGCGCAGGACCCCTCGGATCCGTCCGTCGGGGAGTTCCTCGTAGGTCACCACGATGTGCGGAAACAAGCGGTTCCCGGCCCACTTGAACACGAGCCGGTACAGTAGGGTGGGACTCGCGACCAGGCGCAGCATGCCGACGATCACGGCGAATCCGGGGCGTTCCGAGCTCACAGCCAACTCGCCGCCGACGGACACATCACACTTGCCCTCACAAACCTCGTCGAGACGAGCGAACAGTGTGCAAGCGTCTTTCCAATCGACTTTCTTGGGGGCGGACTCGATCCAGTCGAGATAGCCAGCGAACATCACCTCGATCGGCGTGTTCGTGTGCGCGGCGAGGTCGTGGAACACCTGCAGCACCGCACCGTCCACCAGCACGCAAGGCTCGGAGGCTGTGGTCGGCGAGGTCACGGGGCTTGCATCGGTCGTGCGCGTCACTCGGTTGAGTCCGACTTGGACCGCCAGGGGTCCCTCAGTCCGCAACGGTCGCCGTCCCGTGACGACAAGGGAGAGTCCGTCCGCTTCATTTCGTCGGATCGCGCCCGGAGCTCGCCGGTGTCCCCGGGCCGGGCCTATCTATAGCAAAAACTACCGAAACGCTCCTCGGCCGGTCGTGAGGCGGTCGCCGGCCCGCGATCCGGGAGCCGGACCGGCGACGCGAGGTAGGCGCGCGGGCGACATCGCGACGTCTTGACGCCGAGCGGGAGTGGGCGACGGTGGCCATCCGGACCGGGGCGCGGGCAGCAACCCCGGGTGTCGACGCGGCGGCCGGATTCGTGGGTCGCGACGACGGATCACGTGGGAGGTCCAAGCCTTGCGCCGGCCGTGCACCGCAGTTGGTCGTCGAGTCGGGCCACCGCTTCGCCAAAACCAGTTGAGCTGCGTCGCATCGCTGGGTCGATTACGCACCAGTCGAATGGAACTAGAGGTCTTCCTGCAATTGGGGGTGGTTTCGCGACGTGATCACTCCAACGGTATCCGGCGTTCCCGCGACGCGGAAATATCACTAGCCGTGGTGTTCTTTGCCGGGCACACTGACAGTGCATCTGTGACAGGGGGCGGTAGCCGGCGGGGTCGTCGAGGTACACGTACACGGAGCATGGACTTGGACCAGGGCGGACGTTGCCGTTACGGCCGCATTCGCATTGTCGCGCTTGGAGAGTTTGCGCGCGTCGAGGGGTGTCAATGTCAGTACATCAGCTACCAATCAGTCGACCCGGGGGCGATCACCTCGAGGTTGGCGCTACGCGGCGGCTCGCCGACCTTTTATTGGATGACCTGATCTCCGCCGGGGTCGACACAGTGTTCGGCGTACCGGGCGGATCGATCGCGCCGATTTGTGACGCTTTGTTGGACCGGCGATCGATTCGCGTGGTGACCACGCGGCACGACGGTCACGCGGTGTTCGCCGCGGCCGGCTACGCGCAAGCGACCGGCCGTCTCGGCGTGGCGCTCGTAACGTCGGGTCCGGGAGTCCTCAACACAGTCAACGCGGTGGCCTCGGCACACTCCGACGGCTTACCGGTACTCTTGTTGGCGGGTGATGCTTCGCGTGCCGGATTCGGTCGGGGAGGGGTGCAAGATGGTAGTTCGTACGCGCTCGACGTCGTGAGCGTGCTCCGACCGATTAGCAAGCTCGCGCAGGCCGTCCCTCACTCCGAGTGCGCCCGGGGATTTCTCCTCCACGGGATCCGCACGGCGATGGCGCCTCGTCGCGGCCCGGTCCTTTTGTCGATTCCTCTGGACGTACAAGGCGTCGAGCTGCCGACCTTTGTGGCTCACGCGACGGGGGTTGGGCGGCCGGAAATCGACGTGAACACCGTCGTCGATGTCGAGCGCGCACTTCAAGCCTCGACGTCGCGGGCGGTGTTGGTGGGATCTGGTTGCCGCTGGGGAGAGACGCCAGCAAAGGTGAGGCAGCTCGTCGAGCGACTGGGGCTGCCCGTGATGACGACGCCGAAAGCAAAAGGGGTGTTTCCTGAGAGTCACCCGCTGAGCTTGGGGGTCTTCGGCATGGGCGGGCATCCGTCGACTCGTGGATTCACCGAGGCGGGCTACGACACGCTACTCGTCCTCGGCAGTAGTCTGAGCGAATTGGCCACGGACGGCTGGGCGACTTCGCTTCGCCCGCGCGAAACACTCATCCACGTCGACCTGGAGCTGCAGCGGTTCGGGCGTTCCTATACACCCACGATCGCGGTAGCTGCGCCAATCGATACTCTGCTGGACGCGCTGCTTCTCCGCCTGCCGGCCTGCGATGCGCGTTCGAGCGGAGGGGTTCGCCGCGACCTCGATCCCAAAGCGGCCATGGTCGGTGATGTCGGCCGGATTTCACCTCCACGGGCACTGTGGGAACTGCAGCAGATCCTTCCGGAGGACACGATCTACACTGCGGATAGTGGCAGCAATCTGTTTTTTGCGGTTCACTACCTGGAGATCAATCGGCCCGACTGCTTCGTAGCGTTTCTCGGTCAGGCATCTCTTGGCTCGGGGCTCCCGGCGTCACTGGGAGTCGGACTGGCCGCGCGACCCCGCACCGTCGTTTCCGTAACTGGCGATGCGGGCTTTCTGATGTGCGCGGCAGAGGTCGCCACTGCAGCACAACTCGAGGTTCCGTTGATCGTGGCCGTGCTCAACGACGAGCGGATGAGCATGGTTGAGTCCGGGCTGGAAATGATCTACGGGCGTACCCTCCCGTTTCCGAGTGGTCCGGTCGACATCGCCGCGATCGCGCGTGGCTGTGGCGCAGAGGCGGTGCGCGTGGAGTATCCGCAGGACCTGCTGCGCGCCAAGGAGGCCGTTCGTAGTCGCCGCGGCCCGCTCGTGTTCGATATCCTGGTGGACCCGACCACTCGTCTCCCCACCAATCGCCGCTTCGATACGATCAAGAGCTCCGGAGGGCGAGGCGCTCGAAACTAACCCCTCAGAGCCCCACGCGAGAGGTGGTGACACCCGCCCGTCCGGTGAACCGGCCAGAGACAAGGGGAGCCAGGGGGCGGAAACGCGTCAACGTCCCCAGCGAAGCACGAGACTCGAGGACGTGATCCCACTTCCTCCAGAGTAGGTGGCGACACAGTCACCGTCGTCGAGGAGCCCCGTCGAATCTGCAACCGACAAAACGTAGGGGATGTTGGCGGCGCTGAGGCTAGTGGTCTCAGGAAAACAGTCGAAACTCTTCGCGGACTCGATGCCGGCGTACTCGGCGACGACGGAACGCAGCCACACGGTTCCCTGATGGCAGGCGAAGAAGTCGATTTCGCGCCGATCCATGCCCGCCATGGAGAGCGCGCGGGTGATCAACGAATCTCCCATTCTCGGGATTTCGAGCAGCATCTTGCGAACCGAGGCTTTGCTCTTCACGGACAACTCGACGCGTCCCTGATGCCATTCGCCGGGACCTGAGCGACCGACAAGGCCATCATGACACGAGCCGTCGGTAAGGTGCGCGGTGCCAAGAAGGCCACGATCGCGGCTGACCGGTCCGACGACGACGGCCGTGGCCCCGTCCCCGAACCACGCCGAAAACGGATCTTCCGTTTTGCAAAATGCCCGCACAGCGTTCGACTGGACCAGCAGAGCGTAGTTGGCTGCGCTAGAGCCGATCATGCGCCAGGCAAGCTCCATCTGGGTGGCAAAGCTGTTGCACGCCGATTCCACGTCGAATGAGATGCATGCCTCCGGGAGCTCGAGCTTCTGATGCACGACGGGGGCGTTCGGTACCGTCAGGTAGTCAGGTACGTTGCAATAGCAAATCAGCAAGTCGATCTTGTCGGGTCGGACATCGGCGCGCGCGAGCGCCTGGCGTCCGGCCGCGACCTCCATGGTCGACACAGGTACGCCCGGTTCGAGAACGTGTCGCGTGCGGGCGCCTTGGAATGGGTCGTCTCGGAGTGTGGCCATTGCGTCGAGGACCATCTGAGCGCCTCGCGGCGCACTTTCGCGGCTCGGCATCGAGCCGAACTTCTTCGCGAGCCCCGCCCTCCAGCGCTCGACCACGTCCGTTGGCCACCAGTCGTTCGTGCGGATACTCGGCGGGAGGTAGGTCCCGATGCCGAGGATGCCCACGGGACGTAGATGCGATGCGGCGGAAGCTGGCATACGAATTGACCTCTCCCAGTGTGCGCACAGGTTTGGCGCCGGGGTTCTGCTCGTGCAGCTTTGGGCGCGCGGGCCCTAGAGCGATATCTCATCGCCTCCGCATTGTCGGCACCTCGAAACCCCGCTACGGCCGTCCAGTCTCGAGAATAGGCGTCGGATCGGCCCCGCGCAACCGCCTTCGACTTGTATCTTGGCACCGCCGGCCACGTTGACCGGCCGCCCGTGACGATGTCCCCACTGAATGTACTAGGTGCTGCGACGGTTCGTCCGCGCGGAGTTTCGGCATCGGATGGCCGAGGTCAACGAGCTTGACGCCTATCGCGACTGCGAGCAGCAGATTGTGACTGGATCGACGGGAGCAGCCTCTCCGCTCCCTTCGAGCGGCGGTGCTTCGGGACAGATCGCACTTTCGAGGGTCGGTAGGTACGTGGCTGCGTACTGAGCCCCGTCGCTCGCGGGAACGACCCGGCAGCTCCCATCCGTGGGCACATTGACGCGGGGGTCGACCTCACACGTGCGGTCGTAGCCGACTGAGCCGCCGCATACTCCGCTGACTTCTCCGCATGCGAGGCAGTCAGGGCATTCGCGCCCATCCGCGTACCGCTCGAAGAACAGGCGCCGGCGGGTGTAGTCCGTTTCTGGGCAAGGCCGGTCACCACGGTGAGCAATGCACCAGCTTCGGTCGCTGTCCGGGAGCGGAGGAGCACACAGTTCGGACGCACCGCATCCCTGACCGGTCAGTGGTTGTTCTGGTTGGCACAGCTGCACCGAAACCTCCCAGCGGAGGGGCTCGATCACGTGCTCGGGGACAGCCACGCAACCTCCGGTGGGCCGCGGCGGCTGGGTGGGATCGATGCGAACCCAGGCCCCGTCGACGCCGGTGGGTTCGGGGAGAGCCCACTCTCCCTCGCTGCACTCGTTGGCCTCGATGGCGAGGGGCTGGTGAAGCGGCTCGTTGGGGTCGTCGCACCCGCTGTAGTCGATGCCGAACACGACGCCGGAGCACGTCACCGACGGCGGAACATCGCAGCTGCAGCGGCAATCGTGGGCACCTTGGCGGAGTCCGCGGTGGGCGTCCAGGGCAACGTCGGGGTAGTTGACGGGGCAGTCCCCAACGGGAACCGATCCGTTCTCCGTCACCGACGCGAATGGCCCATGCCAGCCCGGTGGCGGAGAGGGAACACAAGTGTGCGTGCAGTCGTCGTCGTCGTCGTCGTCGCCCGCGTCGTCGTCGTCGCCCGCGTCGTCGTCGTCGCCCGCGTCGTCGTCGTCATCCGCGTCGTCGTCATCCGCGTCGTCGTCGTCGTCCGCGTCGTCGTCGTCGTCATCCGCGTCATCGTCGTCGTCCGCGTCGTCGTCGTCGTCCGCGTCGTCGTCATCTACATCGTCGTCGTCATCCGCGTCGTCGTCGTCATCCGCGTCGTCGTCATCCGCGTCGTCGTCATCGCCCGCGTCGTCGTCATCGCCCGCGTCGTCGTCATCGCTCGCGTCGTCGTCATCGCCCTCGTCGTCGTCGTCGTCCAGGTCATCGTCGTCGTCGGCGTCATCATCGTCGGCGTCATCATCATCGTCGGCGTCATCGTCGTCGTCGTCACCCAGGTCGTCGTCGTCGTCGTCACCCAGGTCGTCGTCATCATCATCCCCGGCGTCATCATCATCCCCCGCGTCATCATCATCGTCGGCGTCATCATCATCCCCGGCGTCATCGTCATCGTGTTGGGCCTGGCCACCGCCCTCGCTATCACTTGGCTCGAGGTTGGTGGTGCTGCCTGCTCCCGTTTCAGCTGGCTCGCCGCCCTGGAAGCTCCCGTAGCACCCTGCCCAGCTCAGGGCGCAGCTCAGCCCCACGGTGAGCGAAAACGTGCGATATGCGACCGAAGTCATCCCGTCGACGATAGCCCGTCTTGCGTCGGACCGGCGACCCACGATGCGACGGAGAGCCGCGCCCGACCACGGCCGCTCGATGTGTACGAATGGGCACGCAGTGAGGCGTCGAGTCAGACAGATGTGATGAACATTACGTTCCGCCGGACTGGCGGACGGACTCGCGGATCCGGCCGGGATGCCGGCATCGTCGCCCGTCGCCGATGGCCACGAATCGTCTGGCACGGTGATGGCGATCGCCACCGCGGTGGCGATCGTTGGGTTCTCGTGTCTTGCGGAGTGTGGGCCGCCGCGTCGTCGGCGACCGTCGACCTCGGTGCACCTGGTGCCACGCGACAACCGATCCGGTTCTCAACGCGGTGCCGGCGAGGCCGCGCATCCCGCGAGATCCACGGTCCGCGGTGCTGGATTGCGCCGTGGTACGCAACGACTATTCGCGGCGACCGAGTGCTGACCAGGCGCGGGCGTACTGTCTGGCGATCGGCCGGAGGGAACGAGTCCGATCGTGTTGTGTTGGCGGCTCGCCGAGGAGTCGTTCCAGGTACGAGTGAACGTGCTCAGCGCCCAGAAACGCGAACGCGGCATCGAAGTCGAGACGTGCGACGAGTTGTCGTTGATGGGCGCGCCGAAGCCAGCGGGCGATGGCCTGAATGCATGCCACGGGCGGTGGCGTGTCAAAACTGCGCATCGCTGCCTTCATCGAGGCGTCTCCCCACTGCAGCGCGGCGATGCGTTGACCGACTTCGTCGATGTACTCCGCCGTCTCGACCGCTGCGTTGGGATCCGTCCGCTGTGACTCTTGGGTGACCCGCTGCGGAAAGCCCAGCGCGGCCTGGACCCGCGGCGGCACGTGGGCGTCGTGCCAGTTGTTCATGGCCGTCTCGACTTGTTCACGCCCGAAATGCAACGACGCGACCGCGCCGTGACTGCTGGTGCAGTACTTGCAGCTGCAGCGCTTGAGATCTGACACAAAGGCCGCGAACTCGAGCTCGCCTCGACCCCGCTCGTTGCTGGTTGTTAGCGCGTGGTGCAACCCGTTGGAGAACGGCCGCCCAAAGCACGCGGCTCTCTTCCGGGTACCCCTGCCGGGTGAACGCCTCGAGGTCCTCGTCAACGATTCGATACGCCCACTGGCGACGTTCTCGACATAGGGTCGCACGGCCTTCGTTACGCCGATTTGTTGGGCTCGGGCTTGCATCGCGGGACTCGCGTATTCCGCTGCACAATCGACAATCGCTTGACGGGGGGCAGCGCTGGTCTGCCCGGGCCCACGTAGTGTGGCCTCGAGTACGCCCGCACGTGGGTGGCGAACAACGAAATCAATTTGTTAGTTGATTGCCATCCACCAACAAACTGTTTCAGTTTCCCTTGGGCGCGGGAGCGAGAACAGCGTGTTGACGACGAAGATGAGGCCGTGGACCACGCGTCCACGACGGTCACACGGAGAGGGGGTGGGTCGAGTACTCCGGCGTTCCCCTGGTTGAGGGCGCGATTGGCAGCGAGAGCGTCGGCGGCACTCGGCGTGGAGTTGTCGCGGTGATGCAGTCCTTTCTAAGCTGACCTCGGCTCGCCCCGGGTGGCCGCAGATCTCAGCCCAACAGGAGTCAGGCCGGCGTTTGCCTCGCCGGACGGCTTGCAAGAGCAATCCGAACCGCGCCCTGTATTCACACGGGCGATCGTATTCGCGTCGTAACGTTTGGTAGATGACGTTGCGCCTCGAGCGATCGTGTCGGGGTGGGTGAAGCCCCGTGACATTGATAGTCCGGCAAGCCATGGTCTATGCTGACCGTCCGGGTGCGGCACTGGAGCAGGCATGATTGATCGTTTTCGCCGAGTAGCGGGGGCGTGCGCGCTCGCTTGCGCCTCCGCAACGTGCACGCTGAGCCCGTTTGTGCAGCAGGGCTCCGACGACGTCGACGACCCGAACGCCACCCATGGCGGCACGGAAACCGGTGGCGTGGGCGAGCACCATAGCGACAGCGATGCTGTGGGGGATGACGACGACGTGGGGGATGACGACGACGTGGGGGATGACGACGACGTAGGAGATGACGATGACGTGGGAGATGACGACGACGTAGGAGATG
>QKPP01000176.1:0-3560 GCA_006508105.1 Myxococcales bacterium FL481
CGAGCCGGCGCCCAGCACTGCTCGAGCCGGCGCCCCGCGCTGCCCGAGCCGGCGCCCCGCACTGCTCGAGCCGGATCCGGCCCGGACCCAGCGCAGCCCACTACGACGACTAGAACTGCACGCCCGCGACGAATCCGGGCCAAAGTCGCACGCCCACTTCGTCATAGTCGCGCCGGATCACGGTCCAACCGTAGCCGGGGCGGAACCGGGTCCCGTCCTCCCGCCAGTCGATCGCGACGTTGAACGTGGGTCCACCCCACACGGAGAAGCGTCGACCAGACTGGGCGCCGAACGTCAGACGCAACGATTCGACCATCAGCCCGCCGTGACCGTCGTCGGTCGCCTTGAAGTCCGGAAACGCCACGGAGGACACCGCATCGACGGCGAGCCACAGCTTGTCGGGCACGAGGTGCCAATAGCCTCCGAACCCCAGCCCCGCGTGAGCGCCGGCGCCCTTGCCCGGGCGACCCGGATGGAGGCCCCCCGTCAGCAACGTGTAAGTGTGGCGAGCGCGAAGCCGGACCGACAGGTTGAACGCCGCAAGGTCACTGGTGAACACATCGAATCGGATGCCACCCTGACGCGTGAGACCGATGAGTGCGATCGAGGCGTCCGCCTCGTCGGCCCAGTTGACGAGCCCGATCTGCGCCCCGCGGACCCGGCCGGTCGCCACGTTGACCAAAGCGATCTGGGCCCCCTGCACGTCTTCCGCCACGTTGACGTTCGCGACCTGAGCGCCCGCGATCGTCTCGCGCGCGACGTTGATCCCGGCCGACGCCTGGAGCCCGCGCAAACCCGCGGGTGCGACGTTGATCCCGTGTGTCGCTTGGATTCCGTGGACCGGACCCAACGCAACGTTGCCGCCGAGCGACAGCTGGCCCCCTCGCACGCCGCTTCGGGCCACGTTGGCGCCAAGGGCCAACTGGGCTCCCAGCACGGGGCCCCCGGCGTAGTTGAAGCCCAGCGTCATCTGAGCCCCGTTCAACGGCCCGCCGGTGAGGTTCGCCCCCAAACTGAGCTGGGCTCCGTCGACGCCGTCGCTCGCCATTCCGCCGCCAAACGCCATGGCGATGCCCTCAAGGCGATCCACTTGGCCCCACACGAGGTCAAAGCTCCAGTGGTTGATGATCTTCGCATCCTTGTGCGTCCCGTTGGTCGACACCGGCGGCACGATCCCCACGTTGACCGGGATGGTCTTGTACTCGGGCGCGGGAGGTTCTCCGGACTGCTCTGGCGCCTCGGGCTCGGCGGGCGAACGTGTCGCTCCGCGAGCCACCGTGGCCTCCGACTCCACAAGCTTGAGTGAGGTCGCGTCGACGCGTGCCTCGCGTTGCTCGTCAATCGTCACCGTGGCCCGCCAGTGCTGCTTGCCGTCGTCGACCGTCAACTGGTACGTCCCCGGCTCGAGGGCCAGCCGAACCGCCCCCGCATCGGCATCCTTGAACAACTCCGCGACGAGCTTGCCGTTGCGATCGCGCACGTACACCCGCCCTTGTAGCGACGGAGCCAGTTCGACCGTGGCCGTCGTCTCCCGCAAGTCGGTCATCACCAAGTCCCCGCTACCGCTGAGTCGAATATCGTAGGCGGCGTGCTGGGGACCTCCCTGGGTGGTTTCGGTGCGAGCCAGCGTCTCGTCGAACGCGAAACGGTAGGCCTCGTTGAGCGTCACCTGACGATCGTTGTCGACGTCCGCCGCCCCGCGGAGGCCGGTGACCAGATAGTGCGTAAAAAACGAGCCCCCCACCCGGTCCGATTCCTGCGCGGCCTCATCGGCCGAGCTCGATGCCAAAAACGCGTGGCCCTTCACGGCCGAAGCCCCCACCAAAAACGGTGCGCGCTTGGTGCCGCCCTTGAGCCGAGTAAACGCCCCGGACGCGCACGAGTCCAAGATCGCAATGCTCACGTCGGCGGGCACGACATCGACCCAAGTACGGAGTTCGCCGTACGGCACGTGTTGGTCGCCGAGCAACAGCCCGCTCTCGTCGGAGTGACCCGAGTAGTAGAAGACGAACTCGACCCGACGCCCACCTCCCTGCGCCGCCTTGACCCGCTCGCCAAGTTCCGAAAACGCCGCCTGCAGCTGCTCCGGCGTGGGGTCGACCAGCTGCGAGCGCGCCCCGTGGCCGACGCCACCGATATCCCGCATCACCCGAGCGACGGCGTCGGCGTCGGCTCCCGCGTACTGCAGAACGGCTCGCTCGTCGCCACCGTTGTTTGCCCCCACGAACAAGGCGAATCGATCGACCGCGACGACGGCCGCGTCCTCGAGCGACGGGACCGGGGCGGCCTCCATGGCTTGCGCGGGGGGAACAACAGACACGAGGCCAGAAAACGCACCGATCGCAGCGAACGATCGCAGCAAACGACGAGACGGATCGTAGTTGGGAATGGGCATATTCGAATACCAACCCGCCGGGGGTCAGCCCGCGGGTTTGCGGAGAAGAATGGAGCTTTGCTCGACCGCCGACGGAAGTGAAATTGAACCGGTCTCGCGGGTCGATGGCTCGCTCGCTAGCTGCTTGGCGGCCTGCACGATACTGGCCGTCCCCACGCTCGACTCGGTCACACGCGGGTCGAAGGTGAGTAGAAAGAACCGTTCGAACTGCGGCGCATCGTCCAGCTCATAGGCAAAGCCCAGCGCGACCTCGCCAAGGTTTTGCAGCTCGGTGGACCCTTCGATGGTCGCGGGATGATGCAGCGTCACCACCCCTCGCCCGTCAAACGACAAGATCACCCCGTGGCCGCGTCCCGCCGCCACGTAGCCTAGCTGCAACACGTCGCCCGGACGGGCCGTCGCGCCGTCGACGAGCTTTTCGATGGTGCCGTTGCGCTTGCGCGCGATGGTCAGATGCGGGGCCAGGCCCTTGCTTCGCGTCGGCTCGAGGGCGGGAGCCGCGGCCCCGGCGACGAGCGACGGAGTTGGCGAGCGCGGCCGGTCAGACGGTGGACTCGGTCGTTCGCGCCACCACAGCAACACCACGGCGGCGGCCGCCAAGCTCGGCACGGCGATCCACACGCTGTTCTTCGCGCGTCGGTAGCGTTGACTTCGAGCGGGGCTCGCACGCCGCGAGACCTCCGCCGCCACCTCGGCGGGTGTCAGCTCCCCGAGAATGCGAGCGTTACTCGCACCGATCGCCTCGAGCTCGGCCGCCGCTCGCTCGCCAAGCGACTGTCGGACGGCCCTCGCCTCGTCGGCGGGAAGCAACCCCGCGGCGAGCTGCTCAATCAGCAACGTCGGTACATCCTCGCGTTTCATGACCACCTGCTCCGTTGAACACCGCCGACAACCTGAAGTGTCCCTAGATGCGGTTTCGAATCCCCTCGCGGAACGCCGCCCGGCCATCGGGCTCGATTCGATCGTGGCCATTCCGTGCGAGTGACCCGATGCCGCGACGACTTGGCTCCACGGCATCGAGTCCCGGCTTTGCCCATCGTCCGAGCGCTGGGTTTTGAAATCGTTTCTAGAAGGAATTGCGAGAGCGACCGCGCGGGCCACCAGCGAAGCTCGCGCCCGACCGGGCCACGGTGACCGCTCCCGGCGAAGCGGCGCTGGGGGTCTG
>QKPP01000176.1:3570-16281 GCA_006508105.1 Myxococcales bacterium FL481
GGTGAAGACCGTGGCTCGGCCCCCGCCGTTGCCGCGCGGCAACGTGATCGATCGCCCCGCGCGCCGACGACAGAGTCGAAACGAGGCCGAGCCCGACCCGGGGGCGCGGAAGCCCCCAGTCCAACGCGCGAACGACCGCCGTTGAGCCCTCGACGCGACGCAGGACAAGCAGGCGACCGGTCCTTCGCCCCGTCGTCGTCACCGCGAGATCCGAGACTACGCGCACGAGGCCTCCAGCTCTTGGACGGACGCTCGGAGTTTGCGTAGTCGCTTGCGAACGCCCGACACCGATAGCCCGACCGCTTGGGCCGTCTCCTCCAACGTCATGCCGTCCACCAGATGCAAAACCGCGATCGTCCGGGTGGACACCGGCTCTCGAGCAAAGGCAGCGGCGAGCAGGTTCCGAGCCTGGGTCGCGAGCTCTGACTCGTCCACGGCGGCAATGCGCGTCAGCAAGTCATCCGCGGGTTGTTCGGGTCGGCGCTTGCGACTGCGAATGCGATTGAGCGAGAGATTCGTGGCGATGCGATAAAGCAGGCTACTCATGCCTCGGTCATCGAGCCGGTTGCGGTGACGCAGCAACTGCACGAAGACGTCGTGCATGACGTCACGTGCCAGTTGCTCGTCGGACAGCAACTTGCGGCAGCGCCGAAGGACCATCGGCCCGTATCGGCGGTACGCATCTTCGACGTCGATAGACAAAGCGAACCCCGTGTACCAAACACCGGTGACGTGCCGCACCGTCACCGTTCGAGGGAGCATCGTCCGCGCTCAGCGCGGCTCGTGTTGCGCACGACCGCAAGGACCGGTCGCAATCTGTGCGGCTGACGCGCCGCGGACCAAACCGGTCCACGTGATGCGACCCCCGGTTACTCCACAACCCGCAGGCGCCCGTCGCCGGTGTCGATCTGCCAGCGCCCGCCACTTGTGGTCACCACGCGGACCCGTGGCGAGTCACGGGAAAGGGCACGACAGACGGTCATCGGGCTCGGCGATGCACCGGTCACCCCGAGCGGCTCGGCCTGGCGCTGCGCTGCGGTGTGCACCAGTTCCACGGACACCGCGTGCGCGGGCTCGCGGCGTGCTGCGTCGCGGACCACGATCTCCAGGTCCGGTGCCGACTCGTTCCCGAACAGATACACCCTTGTTTGCTCCAGTCGTCTCGCCCCGTCCGGCTCGTACTCACGGAACGATGCGTAGATCCGCCAGCTACCCGCGGGAACGCGAGCACGGGCGGTACTCGCCGCCACCAGGAAGGCTTCGAGCTTTCGATGCGCCGCGTCGCCGCGTTCGACCCGATCTGAGAACAGCTCGCTGTCCAGCACGCGCTCCGGTTCGAACAGAATTGGCACCACCAACCAGCGCGTGGCCTGGAGAGGATCTGGGCGCCCCGCTTCCACGGGCTCAGGCCAGCGATAGAACACGGCCTCACCGGAACGACCCGCCGCGTCCAGACTGACGAGGGGCACCAACATCCCCGACTGCGGCCCCGCGGGAGCCCGCGACAAACCGACGTTGTGGGCCAGTGCCCATAGCCGCTCGAGGCGACACAGCTCCAGGCCGCGCTGGCGGACTTGCTCGAGGGTCGGGTCCACAAAGGCGACTTGCGGGCCACCCGCCAGATCTTCGCTCGTCGCCGCGTCCAGCCCCAGGGGAGGCCGCGTGTCTTCGGTCGCGACCGAGGAGCACGTCGACATGAGCAGCCACACGAACCAGCCATGGACCACGAGCAACGGACGGCGAGGGTTATCGGCCACCAGCCAAGTCCGCACCATCACGTCCCCTGTCCGCGCGTTCGCAGGCCGCCGGGCGATCCCGTCGGGCTAGTGCGGACCGTGCTGCGACGGGCTCGCGTGCGCGAGTCGCTTCTTCCGCTCGCGTTCCTCGATGAGATCGCGAATCTCGCGCCAATCGGCCGGCTCGGCCGGAAGCTCAGCGGACATGAACGTGCGCAACGACTCGTTGGGGTGATCTTCGGGCATTGGCACCAGCGCCCCGCGCAAGACATCGTCGATCGTCGAGGCGAACTTGATCTCGATCGCCCGCAGCACATTTTTGGGCACGTCCTCGAGATCCTTTTCATTCTCCTGAGGACAGATGACGGTCTTGATCTCGCCCCGGTGGGCCGCCAACACCTTTTCTTTGAGACCACCGATCGGCAGGACCTTGCCCCGCAAGTTGATCTCACCGGTCATGGCCACATCGCGCCGCACCGGTACGCGCAACAAAGCGGAGACTAGGCTCGTCACCATTGTCACCCCCGCGCTGGGCCCGTCTTTGGGCACAGCACCTTCAGGGAAGTGCACGTGGAAGTCAGCGTGCTCGTAGAAGTCAGGGTCGAGGCCGAACACCCCCGCCCGCGAGCGAACGTAGGTGACCGCAGCCTGGGCCGACTCTTGCATCACCTCGCCGAGCTTGCCGGTCAGCGTCACTTTGCCCTTGCCCGGCGTCACCATAACCTCCGCAGGCAACAAGTCCCCGCCGACCATGGTCACGGCGAGGCCGTTGGTCATCCCGATCTGATCGGTCTCGTCTCCCCGTTGGAAACGATACTTACGGGGCCCGAGTAGTTTGGCGACGAGCTTCCCATCGATTCGAAATGACTTGCGCTTGCGCTCGCCTTTGACGTAGTCGCGGGCGATTTTCCGAAGCACCGATGAGATCTCACGCTCGAGGCCGCGGACACCCGCCTCTTTGGTGTAGTGGTGAACGAGCTCTTTGAGGGCACCGTCGGTGAACTGGGTTTGAACCCCGTCGAGTCCGTTGAGCTCGCGCTGCTTCGGAATGAGGTACTGCTTGGCGATCTTGATGCGATCGTCGTCCGAGTAGCCGGTCAACTCGATGATCTCCATGCGATCTTGCAACGGGATCGGAATGGAGTGACGCGAGTTCGCGGTACACAGGAACAAGACGTCGGAGAGGTCGTAGTCGAGATCGAGGAAGTGATCGACAAACGAGGCGTTTTGCTCGGGATCGAGCACCTCGAGCATCGCGGCCGACGGATCGCCGCGAAAATCCATGGACATCTTGTCGATCTCGTCGAGCAAGAACACCGGGTTCGACGAACCCGCCTTGCGCAGGCCTTGGATGATCTTGCCGGGCATCGCCCCGATGTAAGTACGACGATGACCGCGGATCTCCGCTTCGTCCCGCACCCCGCCCAGCGACATTCGCACAAACTTGCGCCCGGTGGCCCGAGCCACGCTCTTGGCCAACGACGTCTTGCCGACCCCTGGCGGGCCAATCAGGCACAAAATCGGACCTCGTACCTTGTCGACCAACGACCCGACCGCGAGGTACTCCAAAATGCGATCCTTGGGTTTTTCCAGGCCGTAGTGGTCCTCGTCGAGGATCTTTTCGGCGTCCGCGATATCGAGTTTGTCCTCGGTCACCTCCGACCAAGGCAACGCCAGCACGGTGTCGATGTAGTTGCGGACCACGGTCGCCTCGGCGCTCATGGGGCTCATCATCTTGAGCTTGCGCAACTCCTTTTTGAGGCGTTCGGACGCCTCCTTCGACATCTTCTTGCGGCGGATCTTCTCTTCGAGTTCCTGCAGCTCGTTTTTGAACTCGTCTTGCGATCCTAGTTCCTTCTGGATCGCCTGCATCTGCTCGTTGAGGTAGTATTCCTTTTGGTTCTTCTCCATCTGTTTCTTGACGCGTGTACGGATCTTCTTCTCCACCTGGAGAATCTCGATCTCGTTTTGCATCAGTTCGTACAGCGCCTCGAGGCGCGCCCAGACGGACTCGGTTTCGAGCAGTTCCTGCTTGGCCGCGAGCTTGAAGTTGATGTGCGCGGCGATGGTGTCGGCAAGACGCGACGGGTTGTCGATGCTCTGCACGCTCACCGCCAATTCGGGCGGCACTCGTTTGTTGAGCTTGACGTAGTTTTCGAAGGTGGCTTGAACCGACCGCATCAACGCGGCGAACTCGGGCTCCTTTTTTGGGTCCGCCTTCGTGGGTTCGACGATCTCGACTTCGACCTCCAAAAACTTCGGGTTGTCGAGATAGGTCTTAATTCGTGCGCGCCGCTTGCCCTCTACCAACACCTTCACCGTGCCGTCGGGTAGCCGCAGCAGCTGGATAATGGTGCCGATGGTCCCGAAGTCGTGGATCCCGTCGGGTTTGGGATCGCTGACTTTCGCCTTCTTTTGCGCGCAAAGCAGGATCTCGCGGTCGCCGGCCATCGCCTCTTCCAAGGCGTTGATCGACTTTTCGCGTCCGACGAACAGCGGCACAACCTCGTGGGGGAAAACGATGAGCTCACGAAGGGGTAGGAGCGGGATGGTGAGGTCGGTCATGTGCGATGTCGTGGAATGCGCGAACGCAGGGTGACGCTAGCACCGGGGCCTAGGGGGGTCAAACAAACGTATGGGCCGCTAGTGGCCGCTCGGCGCCGGTTTTTCGCACAATAGGTCGCGCAACGTTGTCGTCAACCTCGGCTCGACTCAGCGGCACCGCGAGTGGGCTGCGTCAACCCACGCCCGGTTCGTGTCGCTACAGCCACGCTTGCGTCGACGGCCGGGCGCCGCGAACACAGCGTTTGTGCGTCCAGCTGCCGTCAACAACGGCACACTTCGCGCCGATTATCGCGAGCTTCTCGGCGAGATCTCACGGCGGGAACCCCCCGCCTAACGGGTCGATACGCGCCATCGCAGCCGCGTCGCCGAAGCATTGGAAACGGCGGTCGTAGCGACCAGTGGTGGCGCGCCGTTGGCGAGCGGGCGCGGCCACGCGACCATCCGGTGGGGCCGCGGTCCACGGTCCCCGGCGCCGCATGCATCGTTGACATCGACCGCGCCGCGCGAGCCGATCGAGCGAGCCGGACGCAGTGCGTCCGGCCTTCCGAGGCTCCAGCGCCGGCCGTTCGGCGACAACCGCAAGGCTCCCCGTCAGCGCCCGAGGACCGGCGCCCCCAACACCGACTTGAACGGGGTGCAAGCAGGGGCCCCGAGAGACGACCGCCGAGCGAGTCAAAGGGCAGATGATGATCGCGACCGTTGCTTCAGCCGGTGGGCCATCGTTGCCGGCTCACCTCGTTGCAAGACCTCGATCAGACGATTCCAATCTGGACGCGTGACCGGCCCACGAGCGTCCGAGCGGTTTTCCCACACGTCACCGCCAAAAAGAAACGCGCCGATGTCGGATGTGTCCGTGAAGTTGACCGGCACCAAGTCGCCCAAGCACGCGGTGTCGATCGCTACCGCGAGTGGATCGGCGATGAACCGATGCATCATTTGCATGCCACACGTCGGTGCGCCGGGTGTGCGGACGGGCGAAGACAGCATCACCGTGTGAGAGGCGGTGGGCACTTGCACGTAGTGTTGGTGCGGCGCCGCGAGGTAGTCGACGACGGTCGAGGCAGTTTGATGCGGCGTTTGGGCATCGAGTCCGCCGCTGAGCGTGAGCACCGGCACGTCGGTGAGGGGCCACTGTCCTGCAAGCGGGTCCCGCGGATACCGAGGCCACAAGTCGTAGTACACGCCCATTGATACGGCGGTATACGGGCACGCGATGCTCTGCTCACAGGCTGCCACCAGGTCCGTGACCGATGGCGGTGGCTGCTCCCATAGCTCGGATAAGGTGAGATGACGCTGCAGCGGCAGCGAAAAACTCGACCGCTCGGTTGGACCTTGGGACAAAACGTCCAAGAGCGTGGTGAAGTACTGGGCCAGCACCGCGACGTCCCCCTCGTTGCAGCGTTCGAGACGGTAGAACAACGGCGCGAGGTGGCCCCGCAAGACGTCGACCGGAATGATGAGCAAAAGCGCGGCCACCTGGCGCAAGAGCCCGGGGTCGAGACCCAGCTCCGCACAGTGCCCCTCCGACATGGCGGCCACGACGGCCTGGACCCGCGCCCAGGCGTCGGGGCCCAGCTTCGCGTGACACACCTCGTCGGCGGCACAGTGGGTCGTCATCAGCTCGGCGAGCACGGGATCGAATTGCGTATCGAAATCGGAGAGCCATTGCTGTCCGGGGGCGATGAGCGAGTCCAACATCACACCGGCCGGGCGGATAGCGTCCGCGAGTTGCAGATAGCGCAACGCCCACCATGCGCCATAGGCCTCCCCGTACAGGTAAACCGCTTGGCTGCCCTGGGGAGACGTCGCATCCGCACCTTGAATGGCCCGGAGCACGTAGTTGAGATCCTGAGCGGCACTGGTGGTGGTAAACGGAACCATGCCCGGGCCCCACTGTTCGTGAAGCGCAGCCAAACACGCCGGTAGCTCAGCGTCCGTGATCGCGAATCCACCGTCGCTTTCCAATGCCTCTTGCACCGGGCACTCGAGCCGCGTGGATTCTCCTACGCCGCGGTGCTCGAGCACGTAGACGTCGAGATCCCCCGCCGCGTTGGCGAACTCCTGAGCGACGTCCGAGAACACCTCGCCGGACTCGCCCGGGCCGCCCCGCAGCAGCCACAGCTGACGCGTGGCCGGCTGCTGTCGCGCCGGCAGCCGCGAAATCAATACTTCGATCTTGGCGCCATCCGGCTGAAAGTGGTCCAACGGCACCGGGACTCGGGCGCAGCGAGACACGAACTCGCCGGGGCAATCGAACCACTCAAACCCGCCGATCGGAGGGTCAGCGACATCGCCGTCGTCGTCGTCACCGTCCGACGTGGCCGAGTCCCCCCCTTCGGATGCGGTCGTCGACGCGCACGCCGGCGCGAGCAAGCTCACCGTAGTGAGGGCGAGAAGTAGAGCTGAACCTTGAATAGAGACTGCGTGCATATGTCCGGTCGCGCGGACGCTTAGAGTCCGCACACGTGTGAGATGTTTCGCTGCGATCGAGCCCAGCCGTCCGTCGGACTGACTTGCGCCGATCCCGAGCGACGGCGACCTGACCCACAAACGGGGGCGCGAGACGCCTTAGTCGCCTGAGGAACGCACCCTACTACAAGTCACGTGCGGTGGTGCGCGGCGAGACCGAGCGGCCGCCATGAAGCGCCACACCGCCGCCAGCACCAACGCCCCCAGCACGACCCAGGCGTTGCCGAACGCCGCGATGCCGCATAGTACAAGTTCGACGATCAACGTCGGTTCGCCCCACGGCGACCGCCAAGCGATCGATGCCAGTGGGGCCGGCTCGTGGTGCGAGTCGGACTCGACGAGCCGACGGGCCCAAACGCGGCCCAGACCCGCCGCAACAACGACCGCTACGAGACCAAGAGCGAACCCCGCATGGATTATCCCGCGTGGCCAACCCAACGAAAACACGGCCCCCACCGCAAGCGCGACATGGCCGACTGAACGCAGCCGGTCCGGGTCCCCGAACGCGGCGTCGGGGTCCGTGGCGACCAGCCGGTGGCAGACGGTGGCGATCCAACCGACCACGACACCGGCGAGCAGCAAGCTGGCTCCCGCCAACAGCGTACCTGGCCCCGGCAGCGCGGCCACCAGTCCCGCCGCGGTGACGATCATCCCCGCGGCCCGCCAAACGGACCCCGGGGGCCACCCCCGCGCGAAGATCTGTTCGATCCCGCGAAGCGCCAGGCGGTCGACGGGTGACGAATCCACCTCCACGCCGGCGTACACTCGCAACAGTGCCGCTTGAAGTTGGGGGAGATCGAAACGAGATGATAGTCGCACCGCGTCGGTGGGCTCGGCCAAAATCGCCAGGCTGTCCGCCGCCCCCGGCATCTGCTGCGGCACTCGGATCGCACCGCTCGCTCGGCACCCGCAAACTCGACCGCGCGCCTCGTCGAACAACAGCAGTCGAGCACTCGGCTGCACCGGCCACGCGAGCACTCGGCTCAGGCCGCGCGGGGAGAACCACACATCTTCGGCGATCAGTAGCGCGCCGGCAGAGAGCCACTCTCCCGGAGACACGTAGACGTCGTCGGCACGCCCGCCCGCAACCCCGCGAACGAGCGCCATGCGGCGCTCTCCGGTGGCCACACGTTGCCACGCTCGCAGCGAGCGTCCGAACACGACGGGATCGCTTCGGGCCCCCCCGCCCGCCGCCGGCACGCACACGAGCCACGGACCCCGGCCCGGCTCCTTCTCGACGGGTTGCGAAGCCTCCGGGGACATCACAGCCCCCTCCCGCCGGCGCGAAGACGCCGTGATATGAGGCGCCCGAGATGCCGCGCCTCGACCAACTGTTGGCCCGCAACACCGGCTGGTCCCGCCGCGAGCTCGCGCGAGCGTTTCGTCGGCAAGCCGTGCGTGAGTGCGATGGCACGCCGATCGACAACCCCGCCCGCTCCATGCACGAGCTCCCGACCACCGTCTGGCTGGGCGAGCATCGCGTCGAACTTTATCACCGCGTCGACGTGCTGTTGCACAAACCCGTCGGGGTGGTCACAGCTCGTCGCGACGATCGTCATCCGCACGCATTCGAACTGGTTCGCCATCATCCGCTGGCGGCCGAGCTGCGCGCGATCGGCCGACTGGACCTGGATTGTTCAGGACTGCTGCTATGGACCAACGAAGGCTCGCACGTGCACGCGATGACGCATCCTCGCCGTGCGGTTCCGCGCAGGTACCACGTCGCGCTGGCCGGTCCGTGGCGCACCGACATCCCCCACGTTCGAATCGACGACCACGACGTCGATACCACGTGCATCCGAGCGCTTTCGCAACCCCATGTCGGTTTGCGAGTGCCTCCCCACTGCGAGCAACTCGCCGCCATCACCTTGACCTCCGGTAGATTCCACGAGGTCAAACGCATCTTCGCGTCGCTGGGCACTCAGGTCATCGGACTGTGTCGCGTTCAGCACGGTGCGTGGTCGTTGCCCGACGACCTCGCTCCGGGCGAGTCGCAACGAATCAACCTCGATCGTCCCTCGGATTGACGGCTACGCGTCACAGTCGCGGCGAGATCCGGACCGGACAACCGTCGGCCGCCCGTCGATCGAGCGGCCCGTCACCGACCACATGCGCTCGGGGCTCAGCGTTTCGCACTAAAGGAGCCGCACATCAACGCGATGGAGATTACCAACGAGGCTATCTATGACGCTCCTCAGAACGCTCGCGCTGCTTTCCCTGGTTGCCACGACGACGGCCTGCGACGTCCATTTGCTGCCCGAGCTCGGCACGGACGCCGGAGAGCAATCCACCCGAATGACGGTGCACATCGGAGGCGTCGGCGCCGACTCGCTGGGGGACGAAGTTCAAGAGGTCCGTGTCAACGTCATCGATGTGCTCGTGCATCGGGTGGAAGACGACAGCTGGGTCATCCTCAACACGGACGGCATTGAGGCCGAGCTGGTCGCAGAGGATCAACGATCGAGCAACGAACGCCTCCCGGTGGTGCTCGGCGGGTACGACCGCGTGCTGTTGGCGCTAGATCACGCCGAGGTCCTGGTCGACGAGAGCTGGGAGCCGGCGATGCTCGCTCGTACCGAGGTCGAGGTCACGGCCGATCTGTGGGTGCAACACGGCAGCGAGCTGCAGATCGATTTCGATCTGTACGGCGCCGTTTTGCGCAGCCCAGTCGATGGCTGGAGCTTCGAGCCCAACCCCACCGCTTACACCCGCTAGGGGTCCGAACTCCGCGCGAGGGTTGTGCCGCTCGCCCGGGGCACGCGGCGTGACCGTGAGACCGACCGGGTTGTCGCCGCCGCGTCGCACTGCCAAAGTGAGCGCGTGGTCGCACTGCGGGTTGCACACCAGGTTCGGTTGACCCAAGCAGAAGGCCCGGGATCCCGCTACGCCGTGTGGGTGTCGGGATGTAGCCTTCGTTGTCCGGGATGCTGCAACCCCCAGCTGTTCGAGCCACGAGCCGGGGTCTCGTGGGCGGTGGCCGATCTCGTTCGAGCCGTCGAACGACAAGCGGGTCGTTCGGATCTCGACGGCATCACCATCTTGGGCGGTGAACCGCTAGAGCAGCTCAGCGGAACGGCCGAGTTGTGTGACGGAGTCGCAGCGCTCGGCCTCGGCGTGATCGTGTTCACGGGACTGACGCTGGCTCAGGCCCGACTCAAACCCGGCTTTGGGCGGCTGTGGTCGGCCATCGACACGCTTGTCGACGGTCCGTTCCTGGCCACGCGAGCGTACGCGGAACCGACTTCCAGCCACCACCCGCCGCTGTCGCGCTACCTCGGCTCGGACAACCAGCGCCTGTATCACCGTACGCCGCGTTACGCTGACCCTCGCCTGTGGCGCGGTGCGCAAGGCGCTGAGTTGCAGATCAGCCCGACCGGTGAACTGAGTGCGCATGGACATCCGCGCGCCGTGCAGAAGTTGCTACGCACCCTACGAAGCCCCCCCCAAACCGGTCGCGACCGTCGGCGGGAGCCGGCGACGTGACGGACGAGACCTCGTCCCCGCCCGCTTGGTGGGTCTACGTCCTGCTTTCGGCTGATCAGCGTCGCACCTACGTGGGCATCACAACCGACCTGGTCCGCCGGCTCGCGCAGCACAATCGCCAACTCCCCGGGGGTGCGAAGGCAACACGTGCCGGAGGCCCGTGGGCGATCGGGGCGACCTACGGCCCCTATCCCGATCGCGGCCACGCGACACGGATGGAGCACGCGATCAAGCAGCGAAGTGGGCGGGAGCGGCTGCACTACGCGGCTCGCTAGCAGCGCACACGGGCGCGCTCAACCCGGCCTCGGCGCCGTTTCGGCCGAAGCTTCGGCCAACTGTTCGCTTTCGTGCACGTGCAACAAGGTCACTGCAATCATCGGTGCCGCGACGCGACTCGGACGGTGGTGACCAAAACCGATCCAGGTCGATCTCCGCGGCGCGAACTGTTCCGATCGAGCCGGTCAGGTCAGCCAGGGCAAACAGGCCCGTCAGTTTTTTGAGCTCGGCGTGACAGCAAAAAGCCGACTCGCTTCCGCGCCACAGGCCCTAGCCTACTCGCCCGGCCGCACCGCGGCTGCGAAAGGACATCATGAACGCGCCGTTTCTCTCTAGGGCCGTGCGGCCCCATCGTCTCTTCGGTCTGTTCGCGCTGGCCGGCCTAGGCGGCCTGGCTCTTGACGCAGAGCCGGTCGACGCCCGATCGAACGAACCGACCCCGAAACTCAGCTCCGATGGAACCCCCCATACGGACGCAGACGTCCGAGCGGACGAGGAGGACTGCCCCGAGGAGGACGAGTGCAGCTTCAAAAAGCCGAACTTCCTGATCGTGATGGACTACTCGTCGTCGATGATCGCCGACTTCGGCGGTAGTTCGCGCTGGGACGCGGCTGAAGCCGCGGTGGCGAACATCATGACGATGGAGGACGGATACTTCGACGACAACATGCATGTGGCCGTGATGCGCTTTGCTCACGACCAGGCGACGAGCCCGACCGCCTGTCCAGTGGACGGGACCACCGTGGACGTCGACTGGTACGATCGCGACGGCGACCCGGAGTACTACGAGTGCAACGGAGAAGCCGTCGTTGGATTCACCGACGACGTCACAACCCCCGAGGCGGAACAGTGTGGCACGTGGACCCGTCACGCGATGGAGCAAGCGCAGGCATTCATTGCCGAAAGTCGCACGGATCACCCCGAAGATACCGAGGTCGACGCCGAGCGCTTCTACGGGGTGTTGCTGATGACGGATGGTCAGTGGACAGGCCCCTCCGGCCTCGACCCCGCTGCGCCGGGAGAAAACCCCAGCGAGATCGCTCAGTCGCTGTACCAGGACGACCAGGTTCCGACCTACGTCGTGGCGTTCTCGTCCGACGTGGCCGACCTCGAGTTCGCACATGAGATCGCGGCCGCGGGTGGCACCGACGAAGCCGTGTTGGCGGACGATCCCGCCGAACTGGAGGGCGCTCTCGAAAAGGTCGTCGAAGACATCAAAGATTCGGTGATCGAGCCGGAGTGTGTTGGTGGGCTACCACGATTGATGATCTTGTTGGATGGATCCTCCTCGATGCTCAACTCGGAAGCCGGGAACACCCCGGCCGCGGAGGGTACCTCAGGCTGGGACATCGCTCGACAGGCCCTGGCGGCAGACAACGACTCATTGTTTGACACCGAAGTCACGGTCGGCGAACACACCGCCGTACTCGAGGACATCGTCCATGTCGGCGCGGCCACGTTCGGTGGCCTCAATAGCGAGGAACGCCTCCTCGTTCAGTACGGTCCCTGCATGCGCGACAATCTCGCGTGGGCACTCGATCCAAACACATCGTGCGATGAGCCCGGTTGCACGGACCCGTGGGCGGGTTCTCCGATCACATGGACCTACAAAGACAGCGATGTCGACAAGGATCCTCCGTTCAAAAACCAGACCCAAAGTCACATGCCGCTGTGCGACCACAATCCGGGGGACGGCACGGCTTGCACCGGATCGGGCACTGAGGTCCATCTGGGCCTCGGTCTGGTGGAGCAAAACGTCGCTGACTACCAAGCGAACCCCGATCCGTACCCGCTCGAAAGCGACGCGCCGTTCGCCAATATCCTGATCACCGACGGCAACTACAACTCCACCGATGCCGATGTTCAGACTGTGCTCGAGCGGATGCACACGGACGGCGTGGCGACCTACGTGATCGGACTGGGCAACGGAATCAGCGAGGCGAACGTCAACAAGATGGCGCGCTGGGGCTCCGGAGATCAGCTGGACGGCTACATGGCCGACACTGCGGAGGAGCTGAAGGCTGCGCTGGCGCAGATCGTGTCGGATCTCGCGCTGGATCCGTGCTGCGAGATCAACGACTGCTCCGAGAATCCCGAGCCGGATCTTCCCGAGGATACCGGAGACGGTGATGACGATGATGACGATGATGACGATGATGACGATGATGACGATGATGACGAT
>QKPP01000138.1 GCA_006508105.1 Myxococcales bacterium FL481
ATGATGATGATGACGATGATGACGATGATGACGATGATGACGATGACGATGATGATGATGATGATGATGATGACGATGATGATGATGATGATGATGATGATGACGATGACGATGATGATGATGACAACGAGCCGGATCCCGACGAGAACGACAATCCCGTTCTCACCGAGATACACCACTGCAGCGACACCGTGACCATCCGTCACCAGGCGCTCTCCGCCAGCCAACTAGAAGCAGCGTGCGCGTTGATGCTGGCGGAGGAGGACGTGTTCCACGAGCTCTTCGGTACGCTCAACGCCCCCGTCGCCGACGATCTCAACGTGCGCCTGCGTGCCAACGTCTACGCCGATCGCGGTCAGTATCAACAGTGGGCGACTGAACACTTCAACATTCCGACGAACAACGGTGGCATGTACCTGGAAGGCCTGCCCGCCGTTCCGGGCAACCAGGCCGAGTTCATCACCTACCAAGAAGGCGGCGGGGTCAAGAACCTGGCGCACGAGTACATCCACTACGTGGATGGCCGTTTCAACATGTGGGGGGACTTCTGCGACATGCTGCACGACGACCACAGCCCGCCGGAGGAATGCCCCCAGCCGGATCCGGACTACCCCCATCAAGTCTGGTGGGTCGAAGGCCTCGCCGAGTATGTTCGCGCACGCGTCGCACCGGACTTCGGACTCCAGGGCCCGGTCGCGTTCGATGACCGTGGCAACTACCCGATCAGCGAGCTGTTCAACAATAGCTACCACGCCAACGCTGAGGGCAATCGGACCTACGGCGGCGGGTATCGAGCCGTGCGTTTCATGATCGAGCAGCACTGGCCCGAGGTCGAAGAGATGCTGGAGTTTATGCGAGTCGGCGACAACGAGGGCTACCAAGAACTGGTGCGCTCGTGGGGCACGAGCTTCGACGACGAGTTCCGCGGCTGGCGGGGCTAGCCGCTCGCTCGTCCGCAGCGACTCGCCAGGGCGAAGCCACGTGCAGCCGTCGCTGGCGCGACGACAGCACGAATATCTCTACGCCGAGTGGCGGCCGCGCGGGGGCCGACGCACGATCACCTCATACAGCGGTGGGAGTTGCAGAAAGCCGTCCTCGCGGTCCTCGTGCTGGCGCCACTCGAAGAAGAACGCGTCGGCGTCCGCTTTCGTGAGATGACCCTGCCGCACTAGCCGTGGCACATGGGATCGAAAGAACGATTTGGGCCAGGCCCACAACGGTTCGCCAGGACGCGCGACCGCGGCGTGCACCTCGACGCTCGCCAGCTCGAGACCGCAGTGTCGCGCAAGCTGTGGCAAGCGCCCCTGAATGTTCAAATCTCCGCCCGCCTCCCGCCAGCTCGCTTCAAGCGCTCGGGTCACGAGCTCCATCGTGGCGCTGCGGGGGGCAAAGGTCATGGAACGGTAGTTGAAGTAGTCGAGCACCGCCAGCACACTCCCCGGTCGAAGCCCGGCCGCGACGCGGCTCAAAACGCCCTCGACGTCGTGGAGGGAGGAGAAGATCCAGCGCGCGTAGGCCCCATCCAGCGATCCAACCTCGGGTGTGTAGGCCGCGACATCGCAACAGACCGTGTGGATGTTGGCCACATGCTCCTGTCGCGCTCGCTCCGTCAGCACATCGAGATGGCAGCTTGACTCATCGACCGCGATGATCCGGCCTCGGGGCCCCACGCGATGCGCCAAGTCGATGCTCGTCAACCCGGGTCCGCACCCCAAATCCAGCAGTGTTTGGCCCACACCGAACCCCGCTCGCCGCCACCCAGCCGCGGTGACCTCGGCCCACACGCGATGCTGCGTGCCGAGACGGCGGAGCTCGTCGTGATGCGTCCCGAGCAGGTACCCTACGCTCATCGTTTACGCGCCATAACACTTGCTCACACGGTGACAAGGCGACAACTTCGTGTCAGTGACATTGACAAACCATCGCTTCTGCGCGCGTGACCAGCGGGCTGTTCTTCGTTTCACCATCGGGCCGCGTACGTAGATGGCAGGAGCGCCGGACGCCACGGGCTCGTCGGAGAAGCACGAGGGCTTCGCACGACACCGCGACCGACCGCAGCGCGGGAGTTTGCCCTTCGCTGGCCCCCGAACGCAACAACCACGAGCGCGCGCTACACTGGGAGGGTGGAACGGAACCTCCGGCTGTACCCGCTCTACCAAGTCGGTGTGGCGGCCATGTTCTGGGTGCCGGTGTTCTTTTTGTATTTTTCCTCGGTCGCGACGGTGGAACAGGTGTTGTGGCTCGAGGCGATCTACTACGCCGCTGTCGTTATTCTAGAGGTCCCATCGGGCTACTTTTCCGACGTTGTTGGTCGCCGGACCACGCTGATCGCCAGTGCCGTCGCGCTATGCCTCGCTTATACGTTGTTCGCTGCGACTGCCAGTTTTGGTTGGTTCGTTGTGGCCCAACTGTGTCTCGCCCTGGGGATGGCGCTGCGTTCCGGCACGGACAGCGCGTTGTTGTACGAATCACTGGACGCCGTCGATCGCACCGCGGAGATGTCCCGCATCGAGGGCCGCGCGATGTCGTGGGCCTTTGTCACCAGCGCTGGCGCGAGCGTGGTCGGCGGGCTCTTGGCGAGCTTCGACGCACGAGCAGCCTATCTGGCCTCAGCCATCGGCGTGGTGCTGGCCTTCGTCATCGCTACGCTGTTCACCGAGCCGAAGCGCCAGCCCGCCGAGCATCCCGGAAAGCAACTGCGAGCGTGCACGCAGGCGCTGCGTGATCGTACGACCGGCTGGTTGGCGCTGTTTGTGGTGCTCATGATCGTGTTCAACCACATCCCGTGGGAGCTCACGCAGCCGTACGTCGCCCTCGCGTTCCCCGCCCAGTCGGGCTTCGCCCCCACCCCGACCATCGTAGGCAGCGTTGGCGCGGCCGGCATGTTGATCGCCGCGTACGTGAGTCGACGAGCCGCCAGCATCCGAGCCAAGCTGGGGCAATGGCCGACCTTGTTGATCGCCATGGCGACGCAGGGACTGGTCATCGCGACCCTGGGTTTTGTCCACCCAGTGCTTTGCGTGGTCCTGACGTTGCGTTCGAGTCCGCGTGCGCTGATGGTGCCGGTACTCAACGCAGCGATCCACGCCCGAGTCGCGGATAGCAACCGGGCCACCTTCCTGTCCATGTTGAGTTTGGCCGGCCGACTGGCGTTCTCGCTGACCCTGGTCGCCGCTTCGCAAGCGATTGCCGATCCCGCTGAGCTTTCAGCACCCGGGCTGCGTCGCTTGGCCGTGTTCGGTGCCGCCATGCTGGCGGTTTGCCTGCTGATATTCGGGGCCGTCGCGATGCGCGAGCGCCGGGCCGCGGCGGACTCGGAAAAGCCGGCCTCTCTATAGAAAGACGATATCGTCGCCTTCGTCTTCGCCGTCGGTGAAGCCCTCCCCGAGGCGTTCAGGACTGCGATCGGTGCACAGCTCGAAGTACACCGGGCCGGCATCGACCTCGGCGCAATACACCAACGAGGGCCGATCGCTGAGATAGCGCAGTCGAAAGTGCTCCCCGCTGACAAGCATCGGATGCCCGAGGGCAAAATCAGCGCTTTGGGACCGAAGATCTCGCTGAGCGCGACCGAGCGTGAGGTTCGCCAGTTCTCCTGCCAAGCCGTACAGCTGTCGATCGTCGTCGCTCGCCTCTTCGCCCAGCGATGCCCGGCAGATCGCGGCGAGCACCATCTCGCTGGCGCTCACGATCAGGCGCCCGCTCACGGCGAGCCCGGCAAACGGGATCAAGGCACTGACGAGCTCGAGCAGCCCACGAGTGGTCTTGCGTACGTGATAGCCGCGGCGAACCGTGACGTCGAAGCCCCGTAGCAGCGCGTAGGTCGACCAAGCGGCCAAGCGCGACTCGACCCACGGGGAGTAAAAGCGTGGTCGCGTCAACTCGCCGATGGCGGCATCGAGAGCCTCCGGCAACGTCGGGTATTCCCAGACCCAATCGGCCGTGAACGAAGCCGGCAACGAGATCGGCCGCGACAGCGCGTCGGCCAGCCACACCACCGACGATCGCGATCGGTTAAGCGCTGCCACCACCGGGTACGAGATCGACTCCGGCACCGCATCCGAGATCACAAGCAGCCGCACGGCGCTGCGTTGGGCGAGCAACATGCCCTCATCCACGTCGTCGGTGACCATGACCACATCCGCGTGTGAAGCCAACGTATCCCGCAATGGCGCCGCCGCTTGGGCTTCGTCCACCAGTAAGAGGACGCTAGCCGGGGCGGGGAGTCGAGCCGCGGCGCTCATGCGGCCAACACCCGGGCCAGCCCACGTAATAGCACCTCGGGCTTGATCGGTTTGACCAGCCAAGCCGTGACACCTAGCTCGCGACACCGCTGTACGACCTCTGGGCGGGATTCGGCCGTGAGAACAAAGATCGGGGTATCGCGATAGTCGGGCTGCTGGCGAGCGCGCTCAATAAACTCGAGGCCGCCGACGACCGGCATGTTGACATCGACAAGGAGCATGTCGATGCCCGGTTCATCGAGAAGGTCGAGAGCCACCGCCCCGTTCTCAGCTTCCGAGACCCGATAGCCCGCCTCCTCCAGGATCTGTCGCAGCCGCGTCCGAATCGGAGCGGCGTCGTCAACGACGAGAAGGTGTCCGACCATGCCAGCTTGTGTGTAGGCGCCCCGGCCCGCCAGGCAACGCCGTCGGCCCAAGTTGGCCGACATGGCACCCCGCACGTCCCACCCCGCGGCGAAGCCGGCAGACCATCGTGCGTTTGTGCCCGGTGTGCTGCTGCCCTCGAACCGATGCACGGGCGCCGCCTCGACAGTCGCCCGAACCCGGCCCTCGGGCGATGCGCGGAGCTCCTATCCGAGGCCGCCGAGCCTAGCCGAGGTGCAGCGGGCACGACGCAAGTTTGGCCGCCAACGGATTCGAGTCTCCCGGTCCCGCAGGCCCCCGCGAGAAGCTGGCCACCGACGCCGTCCGCCTACCATCTACCATCCGGTGCGACGCTGCTTGGGAGGCGCAACCCCGTTACGAACGAGGTCGCGCAACAAGTGGGGAGGATCCATGTTCTTCTCCCGCTTGACCATAAGCTTGAGACGCCACAGCAAGATGCCAGCGGTTGCCGCCGCGTCGGTCAGGGCCGCGTAGCCTCGGCCAAAATTCTTGACGTAGTAGTGGCGGCGGGACTCGAACCAAAACTGCGGCCGCCGCCCCGGTCGCTCGTCGTTGCGAGAACGAATGTTGGTGGCGTGACCGACGAAGTGGACCACCTTCGCCGCCGGCACATGCCAAATCTCCCACCCCAACCGCTTCGCCCGCAGCATCCAGTCCGTCTCTTCGTAATAAAGGAAGAACGTCTCGTCCAACAAGCCGACTTGCTCGAGCACCTCGCGACGAACGATCACGCACGCCCCGGAGACCCAGTCCACCTGATGCGCGTCCTGTCGCACCGGCATCCGGGCAATGTGGTCTTGGAGCACCCGGTCGATCGCTCCCACCCGGGCGTAGCTGGCGAATTCGTTGGCCACGCCGGGAAACCGGAACGAGCAGGAATGCACGGTCCCGTCTTCGTCTTGGCTTCTGGCCCCCGCCATCCCGGCGCGAGGATGCGACTCCATGAACTCGACCAGCGACGTGAATGCGCCCGGCAAGATGATCATGTCGGGGTTGAGCATGATCGCGTAGTCGGCCGGAGAGTCGGCCGCGAGATCGGCTCGTAGGGCGCAATTGTGGCCGTACGCAAACCCCCCATTTTTGCCGGATCGCACCAACGTCGCGAATCGATCCCATCCGCGGGCTTCGATCGCCGCTTCGATCTTTTCCGCCGAGCCATCACCAGAGTCGTTGTCGACCACGACCAGGTGCGCGTCATCTAGTTTGGCGATCTCCGACTCGATCGACGCGATGCAGTCGATTGTGATGTCGGCCGCTTTCCAAGTAACCATCGACAGCAACACTTTGGGCATCGTTTCGCTCCCTGAACGACGCTCGAACGCACGTCGAGTCGCATCGAAGGGCTTTTACCCGCGCACTCTCGAGGTGGCAAACCACCGGTTCGAACCCGGCCGCTCACGCGACCAGGACGTCCGACCGGCCGGTCTCGACCCGGGCTCACGCCCGCGACATCTCATCCGCGCCGGACGTCCCAGTCCCCACCCATCTTGAGGACGACGGCCGACCACCCGGCCCGCTGCGGTGAGCTCTCGACCCGTCGCGCGAGCCAAAACGGTCTACGTGTAGGTCTTGACCCGACCGAAACCGTCGGACGACACCCAGGCCCGCCCGTTAGCGACAGGCACGAAGACCGCCGGCATCGTCCCCGCGGGTACGCCGGCGAGGCCCGTCCCCCTGCCGGCAGAGCGACCCGCCCCCACCCTCTCCGCGCGACGAGATGCGGCCGAAGCCCGGATGAAATCGCGCTCTCGACTCGGCTTCCGCCCTTCGTTACCGCGCCGGAGACAATGGTTCGGGCATCGGCCGATCGGTCCGGTGAGGCGCGTCCCCGCGGGTTCGACGTGATCGCACGCGAGCGTCGCAAACAGCGAGAAGGTGCGCCGCCGAATGCACGTTTTCTGCGTGCTTGTTCAGTGACGCCCGCCCGAGAGCGTGGTAGACAAGCCGCACTACGTAACCTCAGCGCCCGGCCACGCACAGCGCGTACCGACACCAAAGTCACCTCGACCGGGACCCCAAGAAGGATCAGGAGAAATCAGCATGGCAACTCTCAAGGACATCGTGGCGACCCTCGCCATCATCGGCTCCGGCTCGCTCGTGCTCACCGGCTGCGACAAGAGCGACGCTTCCAACGCCCCCGATGGCGGCGCGGCTCCGGCCGACGCGGCGCCCGCTGACGAGGGTGGCGACGAAGAAGGTGCAGAAGAAGGTGGCGACGAAGAAGCCGCTGAAGAAGAAGCTGCCGACGAAGAAGCTGGCGAAGAAGCCGCTGAAGAGGGTGGAGAAGAAGGTGGCGAAGCCGCTGCCGAGGGTGAAGGCGGCGAAGAGGGCTAGGGTTCCCCCGGAACCGGGCTTTCGCCCCGCCTAACCTCGGCCCTGCCCGCTTGCGTAACCCGTAAGCGATCTGTGGCCGGCAGGGATCTTCCCCGAGGAGAGCGACGTGGTCTCGACCAACGTCGCTTTTCTCGTTGGTTGCCGTCATGTCGGGCCAATGTGACGGTGGCCGAGGGCGACGCGATCTCGTTCCGTCACGACGCGCGACCCGAGCGGCAACCGGCGCTCACGCGTCGGTGCTGACCGTGCGCATCTCGGAGACCGGAACCCCCTCGTGTTCGTGGCTGGACCCACGGCGGCAAGGCGTGCAGGCCGGCGACGATCGGTGGCCGGCACCCACGACGCTGCGCTCACGTCGCCACCCTCGCGCCGTGGAGCGTCCGGCTCGGCGACGGTGACGGCTCACGGCCGGGTGGGCTCGCTACGGACTCGCTTCGGCCGACGGCTCCGCGACTCGGTCCGGCTCAAACTTGTAGCCGAGCCCGCGCACGGACAAAAAGTACCGCGGCTGCGAGGGATTGGGCTCGAAGTGCTTGCGCAGTCGCATCACGAAGTTGTCGACCATCCGCGAGTTCGGATAGTTGTCGAGCTTCCACACCTCGGATTGCAGTTCGTTGCGACTGAGGACCCGTCGCGGATTGTCGGCGAAGTACCGCAACAGCGCGAACTCCAACGCGGTCAGTTTGACCTCGATGTCGCCGACCGACGCCTCGTGCAGCGTGAAATCGATACGCGCGCGGCCAAAGGCGAACACGGCGGGAGGCTCGTGATCCCGCAGCGACTGCTCCCAGTCTCGACGACGCAGCATCGATCGCACCCGCGCTAGCAGCTCGGCCAGCTCGAACGGCTTGACCATATAGTCGTCCGCGCCGGCCTCGAGGCCCCGGACTCGCTCATCGGTGGTCCCGCACGCGGTGAGCATCAGGACCGGGGTCGTGTCGCCGCGATGTCGCAACCCTTGACACACGGCGAAGCCGTCGTCGTCTGGCAGCATCACATCCAAGATGATCGCGTCGTAGTCGTGAGCGGCCGCGAAGTCCCGCGCCGACCGACCCGACGCCGCGACGTCGACCTCGTAGCCCTCGAGTTCGAAGTTCAGCTTGAGCCCGCGCGCCAGATTCTCCTCATCCTCGACCACGAGGACCCGACAGGCAGCGGCATCGGCCATGCCTTCATCGTGCGCCCGACCAGGCCGAGATGCAAAGGACGCGAGCCCCCTCGCCGGACGTCACCGCAGGCCGACGACGCGCCCGTCAGTCGTCACGAACGGACGATCGGACCGAGCCTGTATTGCCGCGCTGGACGATCGCGCTTTGTCACGGTTGTGCCACAGTTGAGCTCGCGCGCCGCTAAGGACGCTGCGCGCACGCAGCCAGGTTTGGGAGTCGACTACGCCGCGGTGATGGGGAGCTCCACACAAAACGTGCTGCCCTTGCCGGCGCCCTCTGAACGAGCTTCGACGTGGCCCCCGAGCTGGCGACAAAGCGCGGCCACGGTGTACAGGCCCAAGCCGGTGCCGTGGCGGGCGCGCACCGCTTCCTCCGGTGCCCGATAGAACCGGTCGAACACGTGAGCGAGGTCCGTTCGCGGGATGCCGATCCCGTGATCGATGACGTCGATTCGCACGGCGGACTGCCCCAGCGTGGCCGCTCGCAGCAGCACTCGCACCGGGTCTTCCGAGTACTTAACCGCGTTGTCGAGAAGGTTGTCGACGATGGTGCGCAGCGCTTCAGGATCGCTGACTAGCTCGACGTCGTCGGGGACGTCGACCCCGATCACATCGTCCTTGAGCTTGTGGCGACGCGCGATGGTACGGGCCGAGTGCTCGACCAACGCCAACAACCCGACCCGCACGCGCTCGGGCGTCACTTGAACTTGCCCCACCCGACTGGCGTCCAGCACGCGATCGATGAGCTGAGCCAGCCGGCCGACGTCGTCGAGCATCATCTCACGCAACTGGGTCTGCCGCGCATCGGTGAGGTTGGGCCGCGCCAACGTCTCAACGCACAGCCGCAACGAGGCCAATGGGCTTTTGAGTTCGTGGGTGACGGAGGCCATGAAGGTGGTCTGCCGCCGGACCTCCCGTATCTCCCGTACGAGAAACACGGTGAATAGCACCAGCACCGTCATGATCACCACGAACGAGACGATGCCGCTGACCATGAGCCAGGTATTTTGCACCACCTCTTTCGTGATCGAGATATTGCGTACGATCACCAACGTCCACCCCACGAGCAAGGCGATGCTCAGCCCGACGGACACGATGGACAGCACGATGGGCAACGAGACGGAACGGTGCTTTGACGCGACCATCGAGACCCACTAGCCTACACTGAACCGACACGCGCCGCCGCCGACGCGGCCAGTGGGTCCCGGCGGCCGTGAGACGCCGGCCGGCGCGTCGGGTTTTGCGGCCCATGTCCTCGTCCAAACCGCGCCCACTGACCACCCGCGACCACGATCGCGACGCCTCCGGCATGACGTACGTCTACCCCGTCGTCTCGCGACGCGCTGGTGGCGTATCGATCGGCATCAATCTCAACCCGAACAACGCCTGCAACTTTCGCTGCATCTACTGCCAAGTCCCGCAGTTGTGGCGGGGTCCCGCACCGCCACTCGATCTCGATCAGCTCGAAGCCGAGTTGCGCCGGATGTTGGCGGACATCCTCGACGGCGACTTCATGCGCCGGCGCGTGCCGGAGCCCTCGCGCCAGCTCAAGGACATCGCGTTCTCCGGCAATGGCGAACCGACCGCGAGCCGACAGTTCGCCCTCGCGGTGAACCGAGTCGGCTCCGTGTTGCGCGAGCGCGACCTGGTCGGCAGCTTGGACGTCGTGTTGATCACCAACGGGTCGTTCATGCACCGAGCGGAGGTGCAAGCCGGGCTAGAGGAGCTGTCTCGCTTGGAAGGGCAGATCTGGTTCAAAATCGACGCGGTCACCGACGAGGGAAGACGGCGGATCAACGACACCACCGTCACCATCGCGAGAGCCCGGCAACATCTCGCCGAAGCCAGTCGGCGCTGCCGCACGCGGTTGCAAACGTGCCTGTTCACGCTCGACGGCGTGGGCCCCAGCGATGCGGAGCGAGCGGCCTTCGTACAGTTCGTGGTCGAGGCCCGTCGTGACGGTATCGCGATCGAAAGCGTGCTGTTGTACGGGCCCGAGCGCCCCTCGCTGCAGCCAGAAGCGCCGCGAATCGGAAAACTCTCGCCCGACGCCATGCAAGCCTTCGCCGCTGCGCTCGGTCGGGCCGGCGTGGCGGCGACCGTCCACTGACGCCGGCTGCGCCACGCTCGCCCCGGGGCCTCACCGCGCGTTCGTGGCCCGGGGACGTGCCGGACGAACGGTCTGCGCGGCGCCGGGGCCTTCCCACGGGGGTACCGGCGCCCCCAGAGACCGGGGCGCGGACGTGGCGACGATCCTGGCCGTGACCCACGACGGTTGCGAACTGGCCAAGTCCCGGCAGGAGCGACGCGTGGGCGGTCCCACCCGGCCCCATGAGTCCCCGTCAGCGTTCGCCGACCGGCCGCTTCTGCGGACGCCCACCGGCGAGATCCGTGCCTCGAACGCGCGTGCTAGGTTTGTCGGGTGATCGACGGCTCCCCACCGACCGACGGTGACGACGCGTCGCGCCCTTCGGTCACGATCGTCATCCCCACCTACCGCGAGGCGCCGAATCTGCCCCATCTCCTGCGCCGCATCGGCGTCGTTCGAGAGCGACTGACCCACCGCATCGACGTGATCGTAGTCGACGACGACAGCGACGATGGCACCGTCGAGACGATCGAACGCCTCGGCCTACCGTGGGTTCAGCTCGTGGTACGCAAGTCGGATCGCGGACTCAGCGCGGCCGTGCTCGAGGGGTTTCGTCGCGCTCGCGGAGACGTGCTGGTGTGCATGGACGCCGACCTCAGCCATCCACCGGAGCGCCTGTCCGCGATGCTGGACGAGCTGGCGGCCGGAGCCGACTTCGTGCTCGGTTCGCGCTACGTCGAAGGCGGAACCACCGCGGACGACTGGGGTCCGCTGCGCTGGATCAACAGCCGGGTCGCGACCTGGCTGGCCCGCCCGTTTACGGCCGTGAGCGACCCGATGAGCGGGTATTTTGCGCTTCAGCGCGGACGCTTCGCCGCCGCCGCGCCGCTGTCCCCGATCGGCTACAAAATCGGGCTCGAGCTGATCGTCAAGTGCCGTTGCCGCAAGGTCGTCGAGGTGCCGATCCACTTCGCGGACCGTCGCTACGGTCACAGCAAACTGACGTTGCACCAGCAACTGTTGTACCTGCGTCATCTTCGGCGCTTGTTCGTCCACAAGTTCGGTGTGTGGTCCCACCTCGCGCAGTTCCTGGTGGTCGGCGGTCTCGGCACGGGGGTCAACTTGCTCGCCCTCACCGCACTGCTGGCGCTGTCGGTGCCGGCTCAACTCGCCGTCGCCGGCGCCATCGTCATCGCGATGCTGTTCAACTTCGTGTTGAATCGTCGGATCAGCTTCTCGTACGCTCGGCACGGGTCTTGGCCGCGTCAGTTGGCCGGCTTCGTCGCCGCCTGTTCTTTGGGTGCGGCCATCAACTTCGCGACCACCATGTTGGTGAACGCCAGCTACACGGCCCTCCCGATGCAAGTCGCGGCGCTGTTGGGCATCGCGGCCGGCACGGGAGTCAACTTCATGGTCAGTCGCTACTTGGTGTTTCGCGCGGTGCATGTGCGCCCCGCGACGGACATTCCGCCGACGGAGTCCCCGGCGGCGGGTTCGGAGCCCGCCTCGGACGGTTCTCCCCGCGCCTAGTCCGGCTCCGGGCTCGTCCCCGCGGGGGACCGTCGGCGATTTTCCGCGTCCGACCGGGCCGAGGCCCCCAGCGCGCGACCCCAGTGCGATCGATCTCGGTTCGTCGGCGCATGAGGCTGGATCGACGGGAACCCGTGGCCCTGACGAGGCGTGCGGTGAGCGAGAGCCGTCGGCTGGTATGCTTGGGTCGTGTCGGCCACCTTACCCGAACAATTCTTGCTCATGCCCAAGCTGGTGCGATGGTTCATGATCGGCTCGATCTTGGTGCTTGCGGCGGTCATGCCGTTGCTACCGCGCGAGCTCGGCTCAGCGGTCGTCGACCGCATCGCGCAAGAGGGCACCGGAGACGCGTTCGTCGTCGCACTCGCGGCGTCGGCTGCCCTCATGGTGGCATTCGGATGGCTCGTCGCCCGCCCGACGCCAGCCCGACTCGATTCGATTGTCGCCCGCACTTGTCGCGACGGCCAAGACGAGATGGCGATCGCCAAGGCGATGAGCCAAACCCTGGCATTGTTCATCATGCGGCTGTCGTGCTTCGAGTCGGTCGCGCTGTTCGGCCTGGTGATCAGTGTGGGCACCGGGGAGTCGGTCTGGTGGGTCGTCCTCGCCGCCGTGGCGCTTCTGAACATGCTGTTCACCCGGTTTCCGAGCGAAGGTCTCGCCGCCGCGCTCGATCGCGCCGCGAGCCCATCGCGCTAGGGTCGGAACCCCGGCGGTCAACGGGCTTCGATGAGTCGCGATCGCCGCTCGAGGTGCCTGCGGGCGACCGCCGTACAATCGCGCCTATCCTGCGTAGCGCGGCGAAGGTAGACCGCGAATGTCCAGCGACACGGCGAACAAGCCGCCTGCGAGGGGCGGTTGCTCGCGCTGCGCCGCGTCGAGGCCCGTGCTAGCGGTGGTGATAAATAGCGTGCTTAGATCATCCCCGCCGAAACACGCACTTGTGACATTGCTGACCGGCAACGCGATGATCCGATCGACGCGTCCGTCGGTCGTGAATCGGGTGACACGCGCCCCGCCGAAGTGCGCGACCCACAATCCGCCCTCGGCATCCACGGTCATGCCATCGGGCACGCCCTGGGCTGGATCGATCCGAACGAATGTGCGCCGCCGACACAGCTCGCCATCGAGCTGGCAATCGAATGCATAGATCACGCCGCGACGAGAGTCCGTATGATAGGCGGTGGACCCGTCCGGTGAAAACGCCGGCCCATTGGCCACACAGTATTGCGTGTCGGCCACGGCCACTTCGCCGCCGGGCGACAGACGGTACAGCGAGCCGACTGCGTCGCGCTGCGGTTCGTGCATCGACCCGAACCAAAACCGCCCGTGCGGGTCGCACTTTCCGTCGTTGAGTCGGGTGTCGGGGTTGATCTCGGGCGTCGCGATCACGTCGAAACCCGCACCGGGTCGCCAAAACGCCACGTCGCGTTCCGCCGCCACGACAAAGCCGTCACGGCGCCGCAACGCGATCGCCCCCACGCGCCGATCGACTTCGAAGACCTCGCGCACGTCGTCGTCGGGGCCGTAGCGGTAGATCCGCCGCCCGTCGATGTCGACCCAGTACAAAACCCCTTCCTCCGCGTCCCACGTGGGGCTCTCGCCGAGACGCGCCCCCGCCGGCCAAACACACGAGACCTCCGTGTTCGCTGTTGCCACGGGCGGAGTGATACCGCGTGGCAACGGGAAGGCAAACGACTCCGTGACAATGTCACGTTGCTTGTCCGCAGCGGCAGACGATGGTGTCATGACGCACGACCACTCCATCGCGGTGAGCAAGCTCCTCTCGCCAGCCTCACGGGTTTGTGCGCCCAGCACGATCCCGGAGCCGCGCACACCGAACGGCTATCCCGCTCGCAGCGCCAGCGTGGCCGGTAGGCGCGCCGAGATGCGATCGGCCACCCGCAGAGCCAGCGCCGCAATGGTCAAGGAGGGATTGATACCGCCGCTGGTGGGAAAGACCGACGCATCCGCGACATACAGATTGTCGAGATCGTGGCAGCGTTGATCGGCGTCGACCACTGAGGTTTCGGGGTCGTCGCCCATGCGACACGTGCCAGAGACGTGCCCGAAGTTGAGGTTTCGCTCGCCGGTAAGGACCAGCATCCCCACATTACCCGGCAGCCGACGCCGCAAGGCCTCCCGCATCCGTTCGTTTCGCCACCGCAGCTCATCCGGGAATTGATACGCAAACCGCATCCCGTTCGGATCTTGTGGGTCGAGCAAGATGCGATTGTGGCTGTACGGCAGGTCCTCGATGACCGACGAGAAAACCACCGCGCTGCGAAACAACCGGGCGCCGATCCGCGCCGCGACCTTGCGGACGATGGCGCCGACGCCTGGGATCGTGCGACCGCCACGTCGCGCTCGTGACTTGAGAAAGAATTCAATCACGCCGCGGTTGATCGGCATGCCGACCGATTGAAACGTGCCCAGCTTCACCCCGCCGTGCACGTAGAAATCGTTGCACGACAGTGCCTTGGCGGGCCCGTCGGCGGAGAGATCCGCGGGTGGCTGGAGCGCGACGAAGTCGCTGGTGTGCATCATCAAATTGCGGCCCACCTGCCCCGATCGATTGGCCAGCCCGTCGGGCGAGGCGTCGCTGGTCGAACGCAATAACACCGCGGGTGAGATCATCGCGCCGGCCGCCAGTACCACGAACTTGGCCCGCACCCAGCCCGCCACGCCATCGCGACAGTAGTGAACCTTGTGTACCGTCGACCCCGTGGCTTCGAGTCGGGTGACCTCGGCTCGGGACAGCAGTTTGGCCTGGTGGTCGCTCACGGCCGGCCGGACGCACACGCGCCCGGCATCCGACTTGCAATCTTTGGGACACAACACGCCACCGCAGCCCGTGCACTCGGGCACGTATCGACAGCCGACGTGGGCCCGGTAAGGATGCAGTCCCACCCCGGCAAACAGCTGGCACAACGCTTCGTCGCGCTCGGACAACGCTGGAGGAGCACCCAGCGCTTGCTCCGGGTCGGGATTGCACGGATCCGGCGTGCCCACGACCTCGTAGATGGCCTCGGCGCGGCGATAGTAGGGAGCGAGCTGCTCGTAGGCGATCGGCCAGCGCTCCGGCGCCGACGAGCCCGTTCGCACGGGCCCGAACGTCGCCGCCGGGACGAAGTCACTCGGCAGCATGCGCTCGAGCTGAGCGGCGAAGAGACTCGAAGAGCCTCCCGTGCCGCAGCCCATGCTGGGGAACATCTTGAAGGCGAGGTCGTCGACGTCGCCGGCGATGCGGTGCGGCCAGCGACCCAACGCCAACCGCTCGTCGACCGCTTCGGGCTCGACCAAGGCCGCGCTTCGCTCGTGCGGGTCGAAGAGATACTCGCCCTTCTCTAAAAAGAGCACATCGTGCCCCCGCCGGGCCAGCTCGTAGCCGATGGTCCCCCCGCCCATGCCCGTGCCGATCACCACCACGTCCCATTCGTGATCGCACGGGTCGGCGGGGACGAACGGAAGCGCAGTGGCAGAAGGATTCATACGGGAGCTATCGACGACGTCGCGCCACGCCATTAGCCGCAGGCGGCATCAAATTGCAAGCAGAGCACGACAATGGTACCCCGCCAACGCGAGATCCACGATGGCTGACGAACTCCGAGACAAAGTGGTGGTGATCACGGGCGCCGGTTCGGGAGTGGGCCGCGGACTCGTCGCGGGATTTTGTCGGGACGGGGCCCAGGTCGTGGGCATCAGCCGCACGGAAGCGGACCTCGCCGACACGCAGCGCGACCACGGGGTGGGGCGCATGGAGTACGTCGTCGGTGACGTGTCGAATGCGTCGGACATCGAACGCCTGTTCAGTCTCGCAGAAGAACGGCACGGCCGAGTCGACGTGCTGGTCAACAACGCCGCCGTCTACCCCAAGGTTCGGTTTTTGGATCAACATCCGGACGATTTCGAAAAAGCATTGCTGATCAACGTGATGGGCGTGGCTCGCACGTGCCATCGCGCCCTTCCCGGCATGCTGGAGCGAGGGTTCGGTCGGATCGTGAACATCGGGTCCTTCGCGTTCAAGGGGGTCATCCCCCTCGCCAGCCTCTACTCGGCTTCCAAGGGCGCCGTGAGCCCCCTCACGCAGGGCATCGCCGTCGAAATCGACCGGGACCGACATCCCGACGTGCTCGTAAACGAACTGATGCCGGGGATCTTTCGCACCCGCATGACACCGGACCAGGGTGCGGATCCGATGACGGCGTACCCGCACGTGCGCAACGTGGTCCTGCAGCCGGCCGGAGGCCCCCACGGACGCATCTTCTTGCTCGGAGATCTGTGGGAGGAGTACGGCAGCGGCGGGCGCAAAGCCCAGCTCAAACGACTTCTCCGCCGACTGCTGCCGTAGCCGGCTTGCGCGTCAGCCACGACCGTGGACCAGCTCGCCGCGGCGAGCGACAAATCGCACCGTCCGCGCCCGCTGGGGCGGTGTTCTGCCGAGGCTGGACCCGCGAACCCGCGCCCCGCGAGACGCGTCCGATCGCGCTCGCCAAGATGTTTCGC
>QKPP01000057.1 GCA_006508105.1 Myxococcales bacterium FL481
GCACCGAGACTGGAGAAACCGGCGGCACCGAGACTGGAGAAACCGGCGGCACCGACCCCGGGGATACGGGAGGCAGCGATGAGCCGTGCGCTGATCTCACCGGAACGTGGCGGCTGGCCGAATGCGGCACGTTTGCCGGCGGAGAGTGCGAAATCACGCAGGCCGGTTGTGACTATGAGGGTTTGTGCAGCGATGCCGCGAGCACGGTCTTCAACGGTGAAGTGAGTCAGAGTACGGGTGGATACACGTCGCTGAATTCCCAGGGAGTCTTCTCATGCTGGATTCGCCTCGACGACAACGGCGTATTTGAGGCAAGCGACTGCTACGTCGACGGGCAGCTGGATTGCGACATGTTTCGCATGGAGCGGGTCGAATAACCGGGGATGCGTTCGCCCGTTACTGGCGGATCCGCCGGACCTCGACAACGTCTGGCGCTCGGCCCAGCCGATCCATCACCCTGACTATCTGCTCGCTGTGTTGCGCCTCGATGACAATGCGCGCCACGAACAGGTCGTCGTCGGCGACTCGTTGGGTGTTTGTGGCACGGACGTCCACGTGACAGGCGGCGATCTGATCCAACACATCCCGCAGCAGTCCGCGGCGGTCCACCGCGCGGACGAGAATCGTCACTGGATACCGTACGCGGTCGGCTTGGCCCCACTCGAGGTCGACGAACCGCTCGGGCTCCGGACGGTGCCGCACGTTGGGGCAGTCACGGTGGTGGATCACGACCCCGCGTCCGCGGCTGAGAAAGCCGATCACGGGATCGCCCGGCAGCGGGCTGCAGCAGCGGGCGGGCTGGCTTAGCACGTTGCCGATGCCATCCAACACGACCCCGGCCGCGGCCGCCGGTCGGGGCCGGTCGGGGGTCGCGACCGGTCGCGGTTCGGGATCGATCACCGGGCCGCGTTCGGCTTCTAGCGCACGGGCTCCCACGCGATGCGTGCCCACATCGCCGAAGCCGATCGCCGCCAGCAGGTCGTCGACCGTCGCGTAGTCCAGGCTCGTCGCCAGCTCGCTACGATCGCTGGACGATAGACTCAATCGCGCCAGCTCTTTGTCCAACAGCTCGCGACCCGAAGCGATGGCCGCGTCGCGCTCTTGCTGACGGAACCACTGCCTTAGCTTCTGGCGCGCGCTGCTGGTGTGGAGGTAGCCGAGATTGGGGTTGAGCCAGTCGCGGCTCGGCGAGGGTTGTTTGCGAGTGAGAATCTGCACGCGATCGCCGGTGCGGATCGCCCGGTCAAGCGGGACGATTTGGTCGTTGACTCGCGCGCCGTTGCAGCGGTGGCCGACCAGGGTGTGTACCCGGTAAGCGAAATCGAGGGCCGTCGCCCCCGCCGGCAAGTCGATCACGTCCCCGCGCGGCGTGAATGCGTAGACGCGCTCGGCCAACACTTCATGGGTCAGTGTCGCCGCGGCCTCGGCCGGATCGGCCATGTCGCGTTGCCAGTCGAGAAGCTGGCGGAGTAGGTGGTACTGCCGATCGACGCGGGGGCCGGCGGAGGCTCGGCCTTCTTTGTAGGCCCAGTGCGCAGCCACGCCGCGCTCTGCGTATTCGTGCATGGCGTGGGTGCGAATCTGAATCTCCAGCGTCTTCCCGTCGGGCCCCACGACCGCCGTGTGTAGCGACTGGTACAAGTTCGCCTTGGGCTTGGCGATGTAGTCGTCGAATTCACCCGGAATCGGCGCCCACTGACCGTGCACATACCCCAGCGCGGCGTAGCAATCCGGTACCGCGTCGACCAATACTCGCACTGCGCTCACGTCGTAGATCTCATCGAACCCGACTTGTTTGCGTTGCATCTTGTTGTAGATGCTGTAGATGTGTTTGGGACGACCGCTGACCGTGGCCGTGATACCGGCCCGGGCGAGCTCGTCTCGGAGGCTGGCGACGACGCGGGCGATATACTGGTCGCGCTGGGCTCGGGTTTCGGCCAGCAGACGCGACAGCTCGTGGTAGGTCCCGGGCTCGAGGCAACGCAGGGCGAGGTCCTCGAGTTGCCACTTGATTGGCCAAATGCCGAGGCGATTGGCCAGCGGCGCGAAGACGTCTCGCGCTTGTTGGGCGACCAAGCGCGCGTCGTCGTCGTCGCGCTTACTCACCTCGCGCAGATGCTCGAGGTGCTCCGCCAAGGCCACGACCACCACGCGCACGTCGGTGGCCACGGCCAGGATCATGTGGCGCAGGCCTTCGATGGTCTCGCTGCCGAGCGCGTGCCACCGGATCGCCCGGATGCGCGCGACTCCGTCGCAGATCCGGGCGACGTGGCGGTCGAGCCCCGACGTTGCATCGAACGTGGCGAGACGCGACAGGGGCTGGTCGTCGGCCAACAGGGGCACGACCAAGGCGGCGATCACCGTGGCCGGATCGAGGCCAAGGTCCACGGCGACCGCGCCCGTCCGCGCACAACGGTCTCGGAACGCCGCGTCCTGATGGGCAGCGACGCACGCGCACCAGCGATCGAGTGCCGCCATCGCGGTGCGGTCGAACGACGTGCTTGCCGGTTGGCGCACGATGGCGAACGAATCGTCGCGATCGGGTCCACCCGTGGCGTCTGACACTCGTTCGTTCACGCCAGCCAGCGTACACGCGAAGCTTCGCACCGCACCGCGGGGCCGGGGGTCGGGCATGCGCGTTTAGCGGACCCTGTGGTGCGCAACCAACCCAAACGACCGGGGGTCTCGTAGTGGAGTCACCATGCCGCATCTTCATGGACTTCTCCTCGCGTGTTCCTTCGTCGCCGTCTTCGCCGGATCGTGCACCGTCCACGGGCGAACCATCCGCGGTTCGGGCAACGTGGTCTCGCGCAACTATCCGGTCACCGGCTTCGATCGCGTGTTGGTAAGCGATGCGCTGAACCTCGAGATCCGCCAGGGCGACGCACCCTCGCTGACCGTCACCGCCGACGACAACGCATTCGACGTCCTCCGCGTGGACACGGGCGGCGGCACACTACGGTTTTACACCCGGCAGGGCGTGAATCTGCAGAGTACCCGTCAAACCGCGGTGCTGACCATGCCCGACCTCCACGGGCTTCAGGTCAGCGGCGCCGCCGATGTGATTGTCCAGCCGTTTCGAGTCAACCATGCGCTCGAGATTCAGGCTTCCGGGGCCAGTGACGTGCGAGCGCAGCTCGAAGCGACCGCGGTCTCCGTGGCGGTGAGCGGAGCCAGCGATGCGCGCCTCGAAGGCGCGGCGGCCAAGTGTGAGTTGCAGGCCAGTGGGGCCAGCGAAGCCAATCTGGCCGCCTTTCGTTGCTCGCACGCCACGGCGGAGCTCAGTGGGTCCGCCGATGGCCAAGTGATGGCGTTGGTCGAGCTGGGCCCGGTGGCGCTGAGCGGGGCGTCGACGCTGGTCTATTCCGGTGCGGCCACGGTACGAGACGTGACGACATCCGGTGCGGCCGAGCTCGTCCGCCGGTAGTTCGCGGTCGAGTTCCTCCGCCGTTCGTTCGCGGTCGAGTTCCTCCGCCGTTCGTTCGCGGCCGAGCTGGTCCGTCGTTCGTTCGCGGCCGCTGAGATTCGGGTCGTCGCTCAGGCGACCGGCTGTCGGCTCCGCTCGATCCTGCGTCGGCTCTGCCCCGGCGCGGGCGTGGATCGATGCGCGGCCTCCCGGGTGCACCAAGCTCGAGGCAGCGGCGCTTCTGTGTCGGGGGCATCGCGAGCCGAGTGGATCACTGGTTTGAGCCGAGCGTTTCGGTGTACTCGCAACACCTTCCGCCGGCGCACGAGTCGGCGCCCGGCGGCCCACATGCCAGCGCCCCGCGCAGCCACAGCGGTTCGTCGGCCGAACACACGGGGGTGGTGCGACAGCCGGTAAACCGTCGCATGTCCGCGCTGGCGAATCGGCAGCAGGCCTCCACCGTGAGCGTTTCCCGTTGATCGGCTTGGAACCGGGAGACGCAGCTGGGGGTCAGGCCCAGCGTAAGCACTAGTGTCGCTCCGAGCGGGATGCGATGCCGCTCTCGCGGTCGGCCAGGCCGGAAGATCGTGGGCACCGCTCGAGCCATGCTCGTCGCCGTGGCCACGGACCAGCGGACGATGAGATCACGAAGCGCGCGGGCCACGACTGATCTGTGGCCACGGAGTGGACTCGGTTCAAGCGGGTCGACGGTCCGTTCACGACGATCCGGCCCCGAGTCGGAACCGTGATGGCGTGGGTCGGGTCAACTCGTGCTCGCGGCCCCGAGTCGGAACGGTTCGGTCGACCGGCGGGGCAAGACGACGCCAGCCAGCCCGCGACGCTGGCGTCATCGAGCGCGGCGGGATGACCTCGCCACACGATCTTCCCGTCTTTGACCACCGCCGCGGCCGGAATGCCCGACACGGCAAACGCCCGCGAGAGCGCACCGTCTTCTTTGGCCACCGGGTAACTCACGTCCTCGATCAACGACTGCACCTGCGCGACAGTTGAGCCCTTCGTCATTTTGGTCAGCGCGACGAGCTGCAATCCGGCGGCTTTGTGTTTCGCGTACAGCTCGTCCAGCTTGGGGATCTCGTTGCGGCAGTGCGGGCACCATTGTTCAAAAAACACCACGACGGTGGGCGACGACGCGGAGAGGTCGACCTCGGCTTGGCGAAACCACTTGTCAACCGTGAGCGCGGGGGCTTGTTGTCCGACGACGGCGAGCTCGGCCGCGAGCCGTCGTCCGCGGCGACGGTAGGTCTGGGTGTCACCGAGCTCGAGCTTCATGGCCTCTAGCTTGGCTTGAGCTCCCTCGACATCCCCGGTCGCCACCAGGGACCGGGCTGCCTTGAGATCCGCGCGGGCCGCCGACTCGCGGGCGGCGGGGTCGTGGGGCGGATTCGTCAGTGGCGAGGGCGGTGCCGGGGGGTCGGCGGCCATCATCGGCTCTGCGGCGGGCTCGGGCGACTGTTCACACGCGCTCGCGAGCGCAAATCCAAACAGGGACAGGGACACGACCACCGACGATCGACTCGGACGGCCAAACTCGTACCGTTTTCTGCGCAGGTTCATGCCGGATCAACGGGCTGTTGCGACCGGACGTATCGGCGGGGGGCCGCCCTCGCCGCGGGGAATACTGGGGACCGACCCGCGATTGATCCGCGGACCGATACGTCTGTGCCGTTCGTGTCGTTCTTGGAGCTGACTGTGACGACCGCTCGACTCTCGCTTTTTCTCGGCCGCGGCGCCGAACCCGTCGGATGGCCGACCCGGGTCGAGCCGTCGTCCAACGCGCAGGCCGACGCGGGATCTGGACCCGCTCGCATCGACTGGAATCAACTGATCGCTCGCCATGATCGCCGCGTGTTCGCGTCGCTGCTCGCCATCGGACTCCCCGTCGACGAAGCGCGGGAAGTAGCGCAGGAGACCTGGCTGCGCCTCGTCGAGCAGCATCGTCACGGGCAGCTGGCGCAGCTGAGCCTACCCGGTCTGGCCATTCGTCAGGCTCGGTTCCTCGCCGCTGACCGGCGACGCAAAGCGCAGCGCCGGGACGTGCTGGCGCGGCAACATGCGGCGACGCAAGGCGTGGCGATCACTCCATCCGACGAGCGCCCCGCGGGTTCGACCGACGATGAAGCCGAGCGTCGACTCGACGCGCGGGCCGACCTGCAAGTGATTGCCGATGTTGTGTCGCGTTGCGGTCCGACCGCTCGCGCGGTGTTCCGCGGGCTGTTCGGTCCGCAAAGTCGCTCGCCGGCGGAGCTTGCGGTGGAGCTTGGGATCTCGGTGCAACGCGTGCGACAGATCGCGTGCGAGCTTCGCCGCACGATCCGACAACGCCTGGAGGATCCGCAATGAACGAGGTCGTCGAGCTGCACCTTTCGCCAGAGGAGTTGTTCGTCTACGTGGCTGGTCTTGGCTCAGCCGAGGAGGACCGGCGCGTCGAGGAGCACGTACGTCGATGCGCGGTGTGCCGCGCTCGACTGGCGGCGGAAGCCCAGCGGTCCACGCAGTTCGTCGAGGCGGCGGCGATGGACGGCGAACGATCGTCGGTTGCGTGGCGCGACTCGTCCGCGCAGGAAGAGCCGAGCTGGTCATGGCGCGGGGCTTCACGCAAGTTGTTGCATCAAGCCGCGGGCTGGTCGGCGGTGGCGTGCCTGTTGCTGCTGCCCATGGTGCGCCACGAGCTCGGCTCATCGCCTCGCCGCGTCAGCCACCCGGTGCGAGTGGCGAGTGCGTCGGCGTTGGCGGTTTGCGAGGAGGAAGAGGCGAACATCTGCGAAGATACGATCGGAGATCTCGTGTTTTCTGAGGACCCGTCGGTCGGCGTCGAACCGTCATTGGCCCGGCCTCGCAGCGGCGATCTGCAGTGCTTCGTCGACGAACGCGGGGGGACGGGCCTCGAACCCGAGCCGACCGCGATGTGCTTGCTGTCCAGCGCGGGAGACGGGTAGCTCACCAGCCGCGCCGGTGCGCGCGGGTGGTCGCGACGCGTCTCGCCGGCCGGAACGGTCGCTCGCGGTGGATCGGCCCGATTGTGTGAGAGGCCACCTAGGAGCCGCAGCGGCGCCGGCTTGCTCTGCGCGCCAGATGTCGTCGGCGCGGGCGATCCCGCAGCGGACCCTCGTCTGGGGCCGAGATCATTGACGGCCAGGGGTGGGGGCTCCTATGCTCCGCGGCAACTCGAGGACGCGCCCGCGGATTGCGGGCGTGTGGGAGCTGCATGTCTCGTAACCTATTTACCAGCGAATCGGTCACCGAAGGCCACCCCGACAAGATCTGCGACAAAATCAGCGATGCTGTACTCGATGCGATAATCGCCAAAGATCCGCGTTGCCGCGTGGCCTGTGAGACCCTGGTGAAGACCGGGTACGTCAATGTCGCTGGCGAGATAACGACCGACACTTACGTTGACATCCCCCGGATCGTCCGCGACACAATCACGCAGATCGGCTACGTGAGCTCCGACATGGGGTTCGATGCGGCCAGCTGCGGGGTGCTGGTGGCCATCGAGGCCCAAAGCCCCGACATCGCACAAGGCGTCGACCGCGAAGGGGATCAGGGCGCCGGCGACCAGGGCATGATGTTCGGTTTCGCGTGCCAGGACACCCCCGAGCTGATGCCACTGCCGATCAGCTTGGCTCACCGGTTGACCCGGCGTCTGGCGGAGGTGCGGCGCCGGGACGGGATCGAGACCAGCTATCTGCGCCCCGATGGCAAAAGCCAGGTGAGCGTCGTGTACGAGGGCGATCAACCGGTGGCCGTCGACACCGTGGTCATCTCGAGTCAGCACCGGGCCGACGTGGACCAGTCGACGCTGCGCGACTTCATCATGGATGAGGTGATCCATCCCATCGTGCCGGCACAACTGCGCAAGGACACGACGTACCACATCAACCCCACCGGCAAGTTTGTTGTGGGTGGTCCGATGGGCGACGCTGGGCTGACGGGTCGTAAGATCATCGTGGATACCTACGGTGGCATGGGTCGTCATGGCGGCGGGGCGTTCTCCGGCAAAGATCCTTCCAAGGTGGATCGCAGCGCGGCCTACTACGCGCGGTACTTGGCCAAACACTTGGTTGCGGCGAAGCTGTGCACGCGGGCCGAGGTTCAGCTGGCGTACGCCATCGGCGTGGCGCGGCCGGTCAGCGTGCGCGTCGATAGCTTCGGCACGGGCAAACTGCCCGACGAGCGCTTGGCCGCGTTGATCGTCGAGCACTTCGACGCTCGGCCGGGAAACATCGCCCGCGAGCTCGAACTGCTGCGCCCCATCTACAGTGACACGGCCGCCTACGGCCATTTCGGCCGTCCGGAGTTCGCCTGGGAGAAAACGCCGAAGCTCGAGGCGCTCGCGGCCGCGCTGTAGCTCGCCAGCGGGCGGTCGTTCGAACCGCTCGCTGCGCTCGCCGGTCGGTCGCACTCATCGCCTCGTCGGCCGACTGGTACTGTCGTGGCCAAGCCCCTCCCGAGCGCCCGCCAGCTGGCGATCACCGTTTTGCGGGAGATCGAGCGGCGACGCGGCTTCTCCAATCGAGTCTTGTCGCGCCATTTGGAGCGGTTCCCCGACCTGGATCCGCGCGACCGCGGGCTGGTGACTCACTTGGTTTACGGCGTGCTGCGTCATCGGGCACGGCTGGATGCGCTCGTCGATCGGGCCGCGAAGCGGCCGGCCGGCGTGCGAGGTGAGGTGCGCGAGTGGCTGCGCATTGGCGCGTTCGAGCTGCGTGAGCTCGATCGGCCACTGCACGTGGTCGCGTCGCAGGTGCAGCTCGGCCTCAAGCGCATCGATCGGGCCGGTGGTTTGGTGGGGCTCGCCACGGCGATTTTGCACCAGATCGACGAGCACGGTGCGGGCTGGGATGATGAGGCGGCGAGCGGCAAACCGCTTGATGCACTCGAGCGGCGCTGGTCGGTTCCGCGTTGGCTGGCGGGTCGTTGGCTGGCCACCTTGGGCCCCGGCCGGGCGCTGCAACGCGCACAAGCGCTACTCGGAGTCCCCCAGATGGACTTGCGCGTCGATCTGTCTCGGATCACGCGCGAACACGCCGAGCAGCGTCTCGTTGCCGAGCATCCCGGGTGCGTCGTCTTGGCCCCCGACGATCAGCCCCAGTGTCTGCGCGTCACGGGGGGCGGGGATTTGTTCTATGGCCCATTGCACGACGACGGCCTCGTCTCCATCCAAGCCCTCGGTAGTCAGCAGGCCGTCTTGGCCCTCGAGCTCGTGCCGGGCGAGCGCGTGCTCGATGCCTGCGCCGGTATGGGGGTGAAGACCGCTCAGATCGCCGAATCTTTACGGCGGCAGGGGGTCATCGTGGCGGTCGACAGCAATGCCGAGCGCATCGGTGAGCTCATTGCGTCGCGGTCGCGGGTCGCGCTCGATACGCCGAGCCTGAAGGTGCGGGCCCATGTCGGGGACCTTCTGGCGCTGGGGAGCGAGGCGTCGGCCCCGGCGCCCGCCGGGGGTTCCGAGGTCGCGGATGAGCTCGTCGCCGACTTGCGGGGCCCCTTCGACGCCGCGTTGCTGGACGCGCCGTGTACCGGTCTGGGCAACCTCGGGCGCCACCCGGAGCTTCGTTGGACGTGCCGGTTCGCCGACATTGGTGACCGCGCGGCGCTTCAGCAGCGGCTCTTGGCGGCCGTCATCCAGCGGGTGCGCCCGGGCGGGCGTGTGGTGTACGCCGTGTGCAGCCTCGAGCCGGAGGAGGGGCCGCATCAGGTACGTCGGCTTGTCGAGTCCCATCCGAGCATTTCCGTCGACTACGAAGCCACTTGGACCCCCGAAGAGCACGGCGCCGACGGCTTCTACGCCGCTCGGCTCCGCATGGCCTGACGGCCCGCCGCGTCGACGGGTCTGGGTTCGGTGGGCGCGGAGCGAGCGGCGACTCTGATCCTCGGCCGTCGCGCTGCCGATTCTCCGTCGACCGCCGTGGTACACCGGCCGCGCCGATGACCGCTCGCATTGCTCCGTCGATCCTCAGTGCCGACTTTGCTCGCCTAGGCGAGGAAGTTCGTTCTCTCGATGCTGGTGGGGCCGATTGGATCCACGTGGATGTGATGGATGGCCGGTTTGTCCCCAATCTGACGATCGGTGCGCCCGTCGTAGCGGCGTTGCGACCGGTGACCCGGCGCCCGTTGGACTGCCACCTGATGATCGTCGAGCCCGAGCGCTACACCGCGGACTTCGCCAAAGCGGGGGCCGACGGGATCACGGTGCACGCGGAGGCGTGCCCCCATTTGCACCGCAACTTGCAGGACATTCGCGCCCAGCCCCATCGCGGCGCGTCCGAGCGGGGGCGGATCTTGGCCGGCGTGAGTCTCAACCCGCACACGCCCATCGACGTGGTGATGCATGTGCTCGAGCTTTGCGACGTCGTGTTGTTGATGACCGTCAACCCCGGGTTCGGCGGGCAGTCGTTCATCCGCGAGGTCTGTCCCAAGATCGCGGCGTTGCGGGCCGAGATCGATGCGCGGGGGCTGTCGACGATCATCCAAGTCGACGGGGGGGTCTCGCCCGCCACCATCGGTGACGCCGCGCGGGCCGGGGCGGACTGTTTCGTCGCGGGTTCGGCGGTGTTTCGCAGCCCCGAGTTTGGCTCGGACTACGGCGCAGCGATCGCCCAACTGCGGCAACTCGCGATCGTCGCGGCGAGTGGTGGCTAGCTGGGGGACGCCGCGGGATCGCAGCCGTGCCGAGGCGGCTCGCGGGCGGACCGGCAGCGACTGGGCAGGGCCCGCGCGAGCACGGCGGTTTCGCCCCCACCGTCCGACGCAAAGCTGGCGGGCGGAGTGCGCCTCGTCAGCCCCCGGTCGACCGTGTACGCTCAGCTGGCAGCGACTGGAGCGAGCATGGACAAACGGGTTTCAACGGCCGCCGAGGCGATCGCCGGCCTTCGTGACGGCATGACCTTGATGGCCGGCGGTTTCGGGTTGTGCGGCATCCCGGAGCAGTTGATCGCCGCCATCGCGTCGGCTGGCGTCCGCGATCTCGACATCATCTCGAACAACTGTGGCATCGACGACAAGGGGCTGGGCATCTTGTTGGCCAACGGCCAGGTGCGCAGCATGACGTCGTCGTACGTCGGCGAGAACAGGACGTTCGAACGTCTCTACCTATCCGATCAACTGCAAGTCACGCTCGTGCCGCAAGGGACGCTGGCCGAACGGATCCGGGCCGGCGGGGCCGGCATCGGGGGATTTTTTACCCCCACGGGCTACGGCACACCGGTCGCCGAAGGCAAGGAGTGTCGCGAAATCGATGGGCGTTGGTACGTGCTCGAGTTGCCGCTGCGGGCCGACTTCACCGTGATCAAGGCCTACAAAGGCGACGCGCACGGCAACCTGATCTACCGGCACACGGCCAACAACTTCAATCAGGCTATGGCGACCGCGGGGAAGGTGACCATTGCCGAGGTCGAGGAGCTGGTCGAGGTCGGCGAACTCGATCCGAACCAGATCCACACGCCCGGCATCTACGTCGACCGGATCATGCGCGGCACGGACTACGAAAAAGCGATCGAGTTTCGCACGACCAGGGAGGGCTAGCCATGCGACGAAATGCACAAACGTCCGATGAAGTACCGGGCCAGGGCCGAACCCGGAGGGTGTCATGCCGTTGAGTCGAGATCAGATCGCGCAGCGGGTTGCAACCGAGTTGCGCGACGGATTCTACGTCAACCTCGGGATCGGCATGCCCACGCTGATTGCCAATCACATTCCCGAGGGCATCGATGTGGTCTTGCACAGCGAAAATGGCTTGCTCGGTATGGGGCCGTTCCCGCTCGAGTCCGAGGTCGATGCCGATCTGATTAACGCGGGGAAGCAGACCGTCACCGCGCGGCCCGGCGCCGCGTTCTTCGGCAGCCACGACAGCTTCGCCATGATCCGCGGGGGTCATCTCGATCTATGTGTGCTTGGAGCGATGCAAGTGACCGAGCACGGCGATCTGGCCAATTGGATGATCCCCGGCAAGAAGGTCAAAGGGATGGGGGGGGCGATGGATCTCGTCGCTGGCGCTCGGCGAGTGGTCGTTTGCATGGACCACACCACGAAAGACGGCGGTCACAAGATCCTGCGCGAGTGCACGTTGCCGCTCACCGGCAAGGGCGTGGTGCATGAGATCGCCACCGATCTGGGCTACTTCCGCGTGGGGCAAGACGGGCTCACGTTGGTCGAGCGCGCTTCCGACGTATCGTTGGAGCAGATCGTGGCGAGCACGGGGTGTCCGGTACAGGTCGGGGACGATCTGGGCATCTTGGCGGTGTGAGGCCGCGCGGCGGTGGGGACGATCGCGCGGGGGCGTGGCGCAGCGGTGTCGAGGTGCCAGGCCCGGCGGCCCGGGTATGCCCGGCGCGGTCGCGGCCGTCGATCGCTTGCCGGCCCGCGACGTTTTTCGGGACGTCCCTGGCGAGGTTCCGCTGAGTTGAGCGGGAAGGTGGTCCGGGCCCGCTCGGTGCGCCGGTTGGGGCGGACCACAGCTGGTCCGGGAGCGTCCCGCGGCGGGGACAAGTCCGGATCGGGCCGATTCCCAGCGTCGGCCCGGCCATCAAGGGTCCGCTCACGGCGTCGATGTCTCGAACGGTGATTGAACGGCCGCCGCGAGTGCTCGTGCTGATGGGGAACCACGCCGAGCTGGACCTGCTCGGACGGCAGATTCCGGGGGCGAGGTTCGATGTGCTCGGGTTCACCTCGCTACGGGATGCCACCGAGGCGCTGCAAAATCTCGAGATCGATGTGGTCGTCGCGGACGAAGATCTCCAAGAGGGCAGCGGACTCGACTGGCTCATCGAGGTTCGCAATCTCGATCCGGAGACGTCCTTGGTGCTGCTCGCGGCGCAAGAGCACGGGCTCGATCTGGCGGTGGACGCAGTGAATCGCGCCGACGTATGCAAGCTGTTGACCAAGCCCTGCGACACCGAAGAGCTGTTAGAGGAGTTGGACGACGCTGCGTTGCGATACACGAGCACGACCCGGCGGGAGCGCAAGCAGGTGCTATCGGAGCTGCGCGTCGATCGGCTCTCGCGTGACTTCGAACAAGCCCTCCGCGAGCGCAACGAGTTCAGTCAGATCGCCAGCCAATCGGGCCCGTTGGGGCTGGTCGGAGCCGACGGGTCGGGCGAAGGGGCCGGCGATTTGGCCGATCTGTTGGCGACGATCATTGCCGCGATGGCCCCCGATGGCGCCGCCACGCGGGTGCGGGCACTGATGGTCGGTTGTGTGAACCGCTTGGAGTGGCCCGACGCGGAGTCGGAGATCGCGGTTCGAGCGGCGGCGTTGCATCACGCCTTGTTGCCGCTGTTCCCCAAGGAGCAGCAGATCGAGGTTCGGGGGGGCCCGACCTCGCATGCGTCGGTCCTCGGTGAGCGGCTCGGTCGGGTCGCGGGGTTGGAGGCGGTGGCGTCGGTGATCGCGTTGCACCACGAGGTGCCGGATCTCCGGGACGGCCGGGGCAAAATCCCTCGCGCGGCCCGGCTGCTGCAGATCTTGTCGCTCTACGACGAATTGCTGCACGACGAGGACACGCTGGCCAGCCCTGGCGCGCAGCAAGATCCCGACTTCGCATTGACGCGCGCGAGCGACACGATGCTCGGATTGGCGGGGCGTAAGCTCGACGCGGAGTTGTGCGAACGGTGCGTCAAAGAGTTTGTTCCTGGTCTGCTGGGCCGCAAGGAGCACCCGGTGTCGGTCAATCTTGCCGAGGCGGGGATGGTGCTTAGCCGCACCGTCTACGCCGAGAACCTGCCGCTGTTGCGAGCCGGGACGACGTTGACGCCGCGCTCACTCGACAAACTGCGATCGGCCGCCGAGATGCTCGGGTTTTCGGACGTGTGGATCCATGGGGTGGTTGAGCCGGCGACGCTGCCGGGCCTCGAAACGGGCTAGCCGCGTCGAGTTGTCCAAGCCGCTCGCTCAAGCCCGCAGGCTTGGCGCTCGGAGCGAGCGAGATTCGCCGCGGCGCGATCGGCTGCCGCCGGACCGCGTGCTCCGTTCGACGAAGGCGCGTAGACTCGGCGCGAGAACGGTTCCTCGCGCCATCAGCCGCGAACGCGAACGCCGGACGAAAGCAGATGAATCGCTACATCCGAGCTCGCGGACAATCTAGATCCGGCGTGGGCGACAGCTGGCAGCTCACCTCGAGGTCGGAGGAACGTGAGAGGTCCGACCCGCCATGGCGCTCCACGTCGAACTGGAGGTTCCTTCCTTGCGAGGTGCAGTCCGGGTGCAGGTCGTCGTGAGGATCGGGGGTTACTTCGCCGTCAGGGTCTGTCCGTAGCGCGTAGCACTGGTCCGACCCCGGTGGGACGACGTACCGGTCGTCCTCACGTACGTAGTGGCCGTCGTCGTCGCGCTCGCACTCCGGCACTGAGATGTCTTCGCCTTCGCCCGTGGCGACAACTTTGCAGTCTGACTGTAGGCCCTCCCGGTGCGGGTCGAGATCGCGGGCGCAGCCGGGAAAACAGCCAGGGCGCAACTGTTCGATGATCTCGTCCGCGACGGCATCCAGTGCGCCGCTGTAGTCGTCGGCGCAAATCGAGTACAAGTTGCTCCGATCCTCCCGGACCGGGGGGAAGGATTCGGCGAACTCACGCAGGCGAACGGGAGGGTAGGCCTGTTGCTGATCGCCCACGCAGCCGGGTTCGACGGCGAACTGCTCCGCTTGATCCTCGGACTGAGCCTCGACGTAGTACAATTCCTCTTCGAGGGTGGCATAGCCTCGCGGCACGCCGCTGAGTACCGACACGATGACGCGCTGATTCGGGTCGCGATGTTGCTTTCGCCGTTCAATGTCGCGCAAAACGTCAACATAGCGAGAGACAGGGTGCAAGACCGCCTGATCTTCGGCCGCATCAGGGTCGACCGGATTCCCATGGATGTCGAGATCAACCGAGTGACACGCCTCGAACGGCTGGCCGTCCCCGCGGCAGGAAACGCCGGCGTGCCAACAGATCGCGCTTGTTGGTCCATTGGCCCCATCCGGGAGGAACTGATCGTTCGCCGTGGTGAAGATCTCACGAAACTCGGGGTTGTGGGAACAGTCGTACTCGTCTGTCACGAGCACGACGGCCAGGATCGCGTCGTCGCGCAAGAAACCGTAGGAGTGCGAGTTCGCGTCGTCGGTCAGGCTCAAGGCGTTGCGCATCGCCTCCAACGGCGATTCGAACCCGCAGCCGACGATGCCCTGGGGCCCGAAGCAGCCGAATGCTTCCGCGGCGTTCCAGCCGCTAGGGACATTGAGTTCCCCGTAGTTGTTCTCGAGCCAGCGACGGGGGATGCGTTCGCCGTCGAGCGCGACGGTGGGCGTGGTCTCGAAGCCCTCGCGAGGGCACACGCTGAGACACGCGTCGCGCTGATCGTCACCCGGGAATTCAAACTGATCCAAGCGATCTCGGCAGCTCGAGATCTGAAGCTTTCCGTTCTCCGGGCTGGTGTGGTTTTGTCCCAGGCAGGCCGGGTTGCCGACATCGGTTGTCGTGACGCCGATGCGATAGTTCGCCCGCACGTCTTCGTGCTCGAGAGCGGCGATAAAGCGTTCGAAGTTGGCGCTCAAAATCCTCTGCTCGTCGGCCATCGACCTCGAATTATCGATAACGAACAAAATGTCTACATCTCGATTGACGTGAACGGGTAGGTTCGTTCCGATCTCGAGTTGAGACTGCAATCGAACGGTTTTTAGCGGATGCTCGTTGCAGCCGGCCAAGGCTAGTGCACACAGGCTAGCGGCCCAGAGCACGCGACGGTGACGGAACATAGCGACCTCTTGCGGTTGTTGCTGAGTCAGACCGCCTTCGGTGCCGCGATTTCCAATGTCGAGCGGGCAAAAAAGACCTGTCAACGAAGCCCTCGCTTGGGCGCGAGTGAGTCAACTAGGTTGGCGACGAGAGGCGAGCTCGACCCCAGGTGAGAAGCTGTGCCCGTAGACCCAAGCTCGATCCGGTTGAAGTGCGGTCAGCAAGTGGGCCGGGTCGGCCGTTTCGCGGACCTGCGCGAGGTGGCGCAGCGGGTCACGCGATTGTGCAAAACGATTGGGCCGAACCAACTGGGCGCGGCCGCAGCCGGGGCTCGCGGAGTCGGGGCGTCACAGCCCCAGTCGCACGCCGCGACTGCGACAGTCTTTGCGGATCGCTCGCGCCTCGAGGAACGACAACCCAGAGATGGCGGCCTTGGCCTTCGCCGCGTCGTTCATTCGACACGCCGCGCGACCCATGAGCTGCAACGCGCTGCGGGCACGCTCTTGCTGGCGACTGCGCTTGGCGAGGTCGTACGCCCGCTGCGGCTGCCCGGCGGAGAGTGCGGCTTGGGCCGCGGCTCGCAGCTCGGCGGCGCTTTGAGCCGGTTGCGACGGGCCGGCGTCGGGGGTCTTCGCTCGCTTGCCGGGCGGCGGCGGCACGGAACGCTTACCCTGGGTCGAGGGGCGAGCAGGTGCTCGGCGCCGCTTCCTCGAGGGTAGGGGGCCCCGGTCCAGAGTTTCCGGACGGTCGGGGTTCGCTGACCCCGAGGCTTCCGGGGAATCCGACGCGACGAGCTCGCCGTGGGGGCTTAGGCCGTTGGATTCGGATTCGCGGGAGGGCGCGGTCGAAGCCGCGTAAGACGCCGCGGCCAGCGCGGGTTCAGCCGACGGTTCGGACGGTGTCGGAGACAGGGTGGGGACCGCCTCGTTCGCGGGCGGTGCTTCGGCCGGCGGGGGACTCAGGGGGTGCACGGTCTGCCCGTCCGCGGCGTCGCCCGGGCGGGTACCGCCGAGTCCTCGCTCCGTGGGGCTGGCGGAAGGACGAGGCGCCGCTGCAGCTGATGGGGTGGCGGTCGCGAGCATGGCGGCGTGCTTCGGCGAGCCCTTGTCGCGGTCTGCCGGATCTCCCGCACCGATCCACCAGCCGAGACCCACCACCGCGAGCGCCGCACCGGCGATCGTCCCCCATCGTCGCGCTCCCCGGTGCCGGGGCGGGGCGGGCTGGGCTTCGAGCGGAGGAGTCGCGGTCCCGTTGGCCGCCGGCGGCGTGTTGACCAAATCGGCGAACGCAGACTGCAACAGCGCTTCCGTTCGGCTGGACGGTTCGGCGCCGCTCGACTCCGCAGATCGGGCAGCGGCTTGGGTGCGTTCCTGTTCGGCTCGAGCCTGGGCGTCGGGGAACTGAGTCGTCGCCGCGAAGGTCGGCGCCATCCGGTCGGGGCGGGGCAGCACGCGTCCGAGCGGGGCGTGGCCCTCCTCGTCGCCGGCTCGGCTGCCACGACTGGTCCCGTCTGAGGCGTTCAGGGCGTGGGCCGGGTCGTTCGCCGAGTCCGATGCCGCGCGAGGGGAGGGGGGATCGGTCCGGTCGTGCGCAGCCTCTGGTGGCGACGGGTCCGTGGGGAGGGGGTCGCCAGTCGGTCGCGCCGGGGGCCGGGCTTGGGTCAAACCCACCGAATCGCGCGAAGACGCGAGAGCCGGCGACCGCGACGCAGACGGCGAATCGGACGACGTGGCCCCACGAGCGGACTTCGTCGTCGGCGGAGGAAGACGAATCGCGGGCTTTGAACCCACTCCAACGCCATCTTTGTCCGCGAGCTTCGGCGACATTTGACGCCCGAAGTGTAAACCCGATCGAGGCCGCAAGGCGAAAGCGAATCAGCTGACGACCCGAGCTGCGGGCGCCGTTGCTCGAGGCGTTTGCCGGGCGGCGTCCGATTTTCTGCCGTAGCGCTCGATCACTCGCAGTTTGGACGCATACGATCGGCGAAATCGATGCGCGGCAGGTAGGACCTGGGTACCCGCATATCGCGATGATGCGGGCTCGCCCGGCGAACGGTGCACGTCCGGCCAGCGCGGTGGCGGCTGCTGACGCCGGGTGGTCGCCAGGACAGCGCGCACCGGTCCAGTCTAGCGAGGCGTCTCGCGGACGCGTCGTCGCATCGCTTCGACCTACTGCGGTCGTGCCGGACTGCGGTTGGGCGGCTGGTGAAACGACGCGTCGGCCGTGGCGCTGGCGATCCAGCCCAAGATGATGTCGACGTCTTCGTCGCCTTCACTGCTGGTGGCGATCGGCATCTGCGAACCGGCCCGACTGACGCCCGCGGGGAGCAGTTCTTCGGGCAGCATTTTGAGCGCGAGATACGAGCCCTCCACGTTGCCCAGCTCGATGAGCGGCAGGTCGCTTTGCGTGGCGGAGCCGCCGATGGCAGCCGCGCTATCACCCGGCGCCAACGAGACGGCCGAGCCCCCTGGCACGTGGCACCCGGGGGTGGCGCAGCTGCGGTCGAATGCCGTTTGCACCCAGACCGGAACCTCGGCGACGGGACCGTCACCGGTGCCGGTCCCGACGTCGTCGGGTCCGATTCGCTCGACTCCGCAGCCAGCGGCCATGGTTGTGAACAATGCACTGGCCGCGACGCGGCGGGAGATTCGCTTGGTCATGATCGTCATTGCTCTAGAACTTCCAGCGACGGCTCAGGTTGAAGCCGAGAAAAAACTCGCCCCACTCGGAGAACGGACTGCCCAAATCTCCGCCCGGCGCGACGAGGTTGGTGTGGATGCTACGTGTGTTGGTGACGAACACCTGAAACAGGTGCAGCCCGGTGCGGGCGGACCAACCCGCGGACCAGCTGCCGATCGTCGTTCCGTTCGGGTCAGCATCCCCACCGCGAAAATAGAACACGTCCGGTGTCGCGCCCGCGGCGGGAACCGGCAGGATGTATTCGAGGTCGATTCCGTGGCGCTTCTTCTTTCCCAGCAACAGCGTCGCCGCGACACCGACATTGAGCGTGCCCCGGTTGTCGCGGACAGGCTCGGGGCCCTCGCCGTAGTCGATACGCGGCCGCGGCGAATGGTTGGTGAGTAGCGAATACCCCACGGTGGCCTGCGAGGCGATTCGCTCGAGCCACAAGCGGCTGATCATGAGTTGAAAGCTGCCCGTCAAGCGGTTTGACGCACGCTCGGGCTCTTCCGTGAGCAGCTCGGCCGACGCAAACAGGCCCAACGACAACGGCTTGTCTTCCTCTTGTTTCAGCGGAACGTATTTGCCACCGAACTCCCAGTCGAGGCGCGACGTACTGAACCGCAAGAGGAGATCGAAATCGTCAGTGACACCGTACCCTGAACCCAAGCTGATCGTTGCGCCGCCACGCAGGCCGCCGTACGAGCGCTCGTCGCCGACGCGCCCGAATCGGTGGTGCACGCGAAACTCGTAGGTTTGAGCCCCGAGCGTGGTCGTGGTGTGCAAGGCGATCTGGTGGGTGCCGGGGAACGCCGCACGAGACCGGCGCGGCGGCGGCGTAATCGAGTCCTGGAGAGAATCGCTGGGGGAAGGGGTCTCGGCGCTCGGCGGGGTGGCGACTCCACCCGTGGTCGACGGGGCGGCTGAACCCGCGGTCTGCGGTTGCGGCGGGATGGCGCGGATCCAGTCCCGGACCAATGCGATCTGCTCGGCTGACAGCGGATCCTCGTCGAGCGGCATCAGATCCCCATGGAGGGCCGGGCCGCCCGCGATTTTGACGTACAGGTAGCTTCTCGCCGGGTCACCCGGGGTGATCATCGGCATGTCGCCAGACGAGGGCGCCCCGATGAGCGCAGCGTAGTCGCTTTCCAAGTCGATCGCGTCGTCCGTGGCGTCGTGACACATCGTGCATGCATCGTCGAACAGGGCGCGTACGGACGGTTCGAGGTCGTCGGGCGAACCGGGTGCCGCCGTGCTGATGAGCGCGGTGAGAACGGCCAGAGAGTGCATGGGCGCGGAGCATACCCGCGGGGCTCGGCCATCGAAACCCGATGCGCCGACCGGCGATCCTTGTCGTCCAAGCTGCTGGTCAAGATCGGCTACACTCGCACCATGCCCCGCCTATCGTCCCTTCCGCGTCTACCGTGGCTGATCGCATGTTGCTCGTTCGCCACCTTCTTGACCGCGTGCGGCAACGAACCGGCCCCAACCGCGGCGACGGAGGGGGGCAAACCCCCAGGTTCCGCCGCGCCCTCCACCAAAGCGATTGTTCCCGCCAAGTCCCCGGATTCAGCGGCACCCAAGGCCCCCAAGCCCGGGGGGACGGACGCGCCAGCGGTGGCCATGGCGCCCTCGAAGGACCCGGGCACCGCGGTCCCTAAACCGACGGGACCGAGTCAGCCGCCCCCGGCCACCCCGGCGGACGAGGGATCTGCACCCTCCGAACCAGCGACCGGACCGACGCAGTCCGAACTGCTCGCGCTGGTGCGCAAGAAGAAAACGTCGGACGCCGACGCCAAACAGCATCTAGCGCAGGCGGAGAAGCTCGGGGCCAGTAAACGCAAGCTGGCACGGGCCGCGAACGCTCGCGGGCAAGCGTTGGTGGTGACGCCCGAACGAGCCACTCCGTTTTTTGAGTACGCGCGCCAGATCGACCCGAAGTTTCCCGAGGCCACGTTCAATCTGGCCAAGTTCGCGGCGAACCGGGGCGAGATTCCCCAGGTCAAAGCGCTGCTACGCGAGGTGGCGGACCGCGGCGGCAAAAAGCTTCTGGATACGATCGAGTTTGATCCCACGTTTGCTCTCGTCGCCAACGACCGCGACGTGCAGGCGCTCAAGTAGCCATGCCCACGAGCGTCTTGTTCGTGTGCTACGCCAACGTCTGTCGCAGTCCGCTCGCGGAGGGGGTTTTTCGCCACTTCGTCGGACGTCGCGGCCTCGACGGCGCGCTGACCATTGACAGTGCGGGCACGTCGGCATTTGTCGGGAGTGAGCCGCATCCGCTCAGCGTATCGATCGCGCGTCAGCATGGCATTGAGCTGCAAGGGGTTAGTCGGCAGCTGGTGCGCGATGACCTGTTCGAGTTTGACCACATCGTGGTGATGGATCGGGCCAACGAACGCGCGGTTGCAAAGCTGGAGCAAACCGCTTTTGCCCCGGGGCAGCGGGCCTCCGCGACGATTCGCTTGTTGCGGCAGCTGTCGACCCCGACGGCTCGGGGGTCTGCGCTCGACGTCCCCGATCCGATCGCAGGGGGTCCGAGTCACTACGCGTATTGCTACGAGCTGATTGAGCGCGGTTGTCTGGCGCTGCTCGACGAACTGGCGGAGACGGTCGACTCGGCGACGTAGGCGGCGTGCGTGGCCGAACGACGCCGGTCTAGGCGGCGCGGGCTTCGTCCCGCCACAAGGCCTCGCACGCGGCAAACCATCGGGAGGGATCCAACACCCGCTTGGCCCACTCATGAAGCTCGAGGTGGCTGGGCGAGTGGGGATCGAGACCGGCCACGGCCCGGTCGAGCTCGTCGGCTCGGACCAGCGGAGGCGGCTGCCCGCCCGAGAGCGCGGTGTAGGAGCCGGCCAGCGGGGACTCGAGGTCGCAGACGACGGGCACGCCTTGGCACAGCGCTTCGAGGGTGCTGCGTCCCAGCCCGTCGCGGCTCGTGGTGAGGACCAGGTGACTGGAACGTCGGCGTCGTAGCACGTGTCGATGGGCCATCCCGGTCATGATCTCCAGGCGAAGGGCCTCGTGGGTGTGTGTCTCGGCTCGATCCACCAGCGCTTCGAGGGCCGGGTTCTTCTGCACGGGGACCATCGAGCTCACAAACACCACGGCCGGGCGCCGCCTCGACTCGCGCTCACGGGTCCCGGCGGTCAGCGGCTGCCACGGCGCTCGCCACCAGGGCACAAACGGGGGCAGAAAATGGGCTCCCCACTGGGCGGCGAGTCCGGGTCGCGTCGCGAGCAACGCCCAGCCGCGTTCATGGGCGGCGGTGTGAACGAGCCGGGATTGTGTCGGCGAGAGGGCGCCGTCGAGTTGCACACAAACTCGCACGCCCTGCTCCAGACGCGTCGCGATCGGAGCGTCCAGCAGCTGGACCTGCTCGGGGACGAGATCGACGAAGTGAAGGACATCCGCGTACTCGACGAGGTGCTTGAGCTCGGCGCCGCCATCGTGAATGTCGGCGATGTCGCGAGGCAAAGCGGCCGCCGCAGGAGAATCGAGCACGATCAAGCGCGCTTCGAGCTGCCCTCGTCGCCGCAATTCTTGGGTGAGGTAGTAGAGCGAGCCGCCGGGGTCTCGCGCCGCGATCACCAGCACGCGCATCGCGACGGTACGTATCGTCGACGCGAGGGGGCTGCCACCTGCGATCGACACGCGGGATGGCCCTCGCAGGGCGCTTTCGCTCGGCGAGGTCTTGGGTCGCGGCTCAAGATTGCGGCTTCGGCGGCGCCGTGTCGCCACGTGCTTCGTCCGGGCTTGCCGGCCGGCGGGTTGGGGCTAGCGGGCGCCTTTCTTCTTGGCGCCTTTCTTACCGGATTTCTTTTTGCTCGCGGTCTTCTTGGCGGCCTTCTTCTTGGAGCCTTTCTTGGCGGCTTTCTTCTTGGAGCCTTTCTTGGCGGCCTTCTTCTTGCTGGCGGGGCTCTTGCTAGCTTTCTTCTTGGAGCCTTTCTTGGCGGCTTTCTTCTTGGAGCCTTTCTTGGCGGCCTTCTTTTTGCTGGTGGTCTTCTTGCCAGCTGTCGTTTGGCGGGTGGTCTTCTTGGCGGCCTTTTTCTTGGCGGCCTTTTTCTTGCCGCCCTTCTTTTTGCGGGACGGCGGGCTGACGGCGACGGTCTCCTCGTCCTCGATGCCTTCGTCGTCGGCGTCCGAGTTGTCGTCCCCCTCGTCGTCGTCTGCGTCGGCGTCGGCCGTCCGTTCGTCGTCGCGATCGTTGCCTTCCTCGTCTTCGACGTCGTCGTCGCCGTTGTCGCCCTCGTCGTCTTCCTCGCCTTTCCCGTCGTCGTCGTCTTCCCCGTCGTCGTCGCCGAGTAACTCCGGTGGCTCTTCCTCTTCGAGTCGGTCTGCTTCGGCGAGCGCCACGGCGATGTCTTCGAGCCGCAGCTCGCCCAGCGCCTCGCCCCAACCGAGTTCCTCCGCAGCATCGACGACCTCACCCAGGGTCGTGGTGCGCGAGAGAACGTGCTTGAGCGTCTCTAGCACCTCGCGTCGTTGCTCGAGCTCAAGGTGCTTGTTGTACGCGGCGTCGAACGTTTTTGTGGGACCTGGCACGCGCGGAATATAAAACAACTTCCCGATCGCCTCGACGCCGGTCCCGCGAGGACCGCATCACTGCGGGTTGTCGAAGTCCCACATCTCGCCGTCGCCCGTCTCGCTCCCCGCCGTATCCCCTTCACCGGTCTCCCCGTCACTGTAGTCTTCGCCGGGCTTGGGCATCAGTTCGCGGTAGGGCGTTTTCTGCCGGCCCTGGATGCGCCCCTTGAGTACGTTGACTTGGATCGGCGTGGTGAGCTCGTAGCGGTAGCCGCGGGTATCTAGCGCCAGATTGAACGACTCGCCCTCGTACTCGAACGCGCGCCGGTAGCCCAGGGGGGTCTGACCGTGCCGCACGTAGTCGCGGTGCTGCAAGATGAACGAAAACAACCGGACGGCGCTCATGTTGTACAGGCGGTGGCACCCGTGCGAGTAGCGGCGCATGATCGACATGTAGTCCACCGACCCGTGGGTGCGGATCTGGTTGTCGAGTTCCGCTCGCACGGTGCCGTCGTCGTTGAAGACTTGTCTGATGTGGTAGGCGGCGACCAGCCCGTACGCGGACTTGTAGCTGGGCCCGGTCTCGTCGTAGTTGACGGCCCAGTAGTACTTTCGTCGTCGGACCCGGCGCTTGACCAGGGTGCGAACGGGGGTGGACTCGGGCGGGACCCAGACCGGTGCGGCAACGATGTCTTTCCACACGCGCTTGCCTACATCCGAGTTCTTGTAGGCGAACCACTCGCGTCCCTCGTGCTCTTCGCTGCGCCACGAGCCGATCGTGGTTGGCCAGCGCACCAACGGAATGCGTTGGTCGAGATAGGTGGTGTAGAGGGTCAGTCGCGGCTTGCGCCGACGGCGTTGGCCGATCTTGTTGCCCTCCTCGTCGTACGGGAAGTCGTACCAGACGTCGCCGCGGTCGATCACCGCGTCGAACTGCATGTCATCGGCGTAGTACGCGGGCGGTTCGGGTAGCCGGATCGCCACCAGCAGCGTCCCCAGCCCCTCATCCCCGCGTTCCATCATGCCCACGAGCTTGTCGAGCTGGGCGCGGGCCGTCTCGACGTCCTCGAACCCGAGGGCGGCGAGGGTGGTCGTGGTCACTTCTGTGGCGAGATCGCGCAGACCGTGTTCGGTTCCGGCCTCGTCTTTGTAGGTGAAGTCCTTGCGCCAGGCCCCCGCCGAGCCGTCTTCGATGACGCTGGCAGCCGCGACGGCCCGCTCGCTGATCAGCCGACGCAGTCGTGCATGCGTGGTGGAGACGGCGTCTTCGGCCAACACACGCATGTTGTGCGCCGCGAAGTGCCCCCAACCGCGAAGGTTGTGTTTTTTTTCGAACGCTGCGAGGGCGTGATGGGTGGGGCTGTCGTAGTCGCCGGGTTTGCTGCGACCGCGGCCCTCGTTGCCGTCGAAGAGGCGTTCACAGCGAAAGCGGATCTGCACCTGCTCGACGAACTCGACCTCGTCTTGGACCTTGCGCCACCGGGCGTAGGCGCTGCGCGACTTGGGGTGCTCGGCGGCCGCGGCTAGATCGTCCGGGGCCAACCGGGCCTTGCGCATCGCCTTGCCCAGCTTGTTGCGCAGGTGTCGTGCCCGTCGCAGCCGCTTCGCCCCAGCCCCGCGGCTGTACTCGAGGGGTTTGGTTCGCGCGGCGATGACGGTGGGGTCGTAGCCCGCCTGGTCCAAGCACGGTTGGATGTCGTCCACGATGCGCGACCACTCCCCGGCGATCACGCTCAGGGTCGGGGGGATGCCGTACAGTTCGAGGAAGTTGTGTTCGTGCGCCGCAAGCTTGCGGCCGTCGGAGTTCGTCCGATCGTTGGCCAGCTCGACGTAGCGCTTGGCGTAGCCGTTGGGGGAGGCGTCGTCGAGGCCGGGCGTTTTGTCCCGGAAGATGTACGGCACCCAGTCGTCGCTGAGGTCGACGACGGTGTAGCCTTTCGCTTCCGCCACGCCGAGGTCGAGCGCCTCCCCCGGCTTGCCGTCGGTGAAGATCCACGCCTTCGCGCTCGGGTGTTCCCGCTGGCTTCGTTTGTGCACCGGCCCGAGCTCCAGCGGCTCGTCGGTCGGGCTCACGACCTCGTCGCGCGAGGCCGCGGCAGGGGGCGTCGCGGCCGGGGTGGGCACGGAGTCGCCCGGCCCGGCGCTCGGGCTGGAACACGCGGTGGCGATCAGCACACCGAGAAAAGGTATGGCCCGTCGCGCGCAGCGTCGGCTGCGAAGGGCGCGACGCAACACGGCGGCGGCGCACGTTCGAGGGTGCCTCAGCATCGGCGATCTGCTCCAAAGATCGGGGGAGTTAAAGGAAGTTGTCGCAAAACGGGCCCCCCCTTTCGGTCCCGAGCTTTACAAGCCGTCGTTCGGTATGACACCTTCGCCGTCCGCAGACAAGGAGTGCAACATTGCGGGTTCTCCAGGCTTGCCTCATCTACGTCGCTCTCTTCGCCGCCGCCGCGACAATGTCGGTCTCTTGCATCGAAGTCACCTACAAAGGTGTGTCGTATCGTTGCGATCCCAAGCAAGGCCCCGACGCCTGCCCGGAGGACGACGCTCATGAGTGGGTGTGTTGCTCCGACGACCCAGCCGCCGCACCCGGCCGATTGCCGGACTACAGCGGCGACGAGGACGACGACATGTGGGGGGAACCCCTGTTCTCGGGGAAGCGCAACGATCTGAGCCGCTCCGGGATGTGCGTCGATGTCGGTCCGGACGGCGTCGCGGGGGCGCTCACGGAACCGGCGAGGTGCTTGACGCCGTGCAATCCCACCTGGAGCAATGACGAGATCAGCGAGGTCTGCGGGAGCGACCGGCAGTGTTGTCAGACGGTGGAGATCACGGAGAAAGACTGCACGTTCGATCCGGATCTCAACTGCTGGCGACCCGCGCTCGGTACCGATATCGGCAACGACGACCCGGACCTCAACGACGCCAATCCCAGCTTCGTCGGCATGGGTGATATGTGGTCTCAAAGCAGTCACGACACCCACCAAGACCCCGGCGGCGGCGGCTGCAAGACGTTGGCGACGGTGTCGGACGAGGTCAGCGTGCGGGACTGCCACGACCGGCTGGGGGTGGCGAATCAGCGAGGATTCTGCGTGTCGGGCGCGTTCACGAACTGCAACCGGTTGCTTCCCGGCTACCAAGACGCGTGTGAGCTCAAGAACGAAGCCGAGGGCTTTGAGTGCGGCAGTGGCGACGACGACGACGATGATGACGACGAGGACGGCGAAGAATAGTCGCCACTCCGCGCACTTGAGGCGATCTACACGCGCCGAAGATCGGCGCCAAATTCGCGCATCTGGATTCTCCGCGCAGAATTCGCAGACGTCGCGGGGTCTTCAAACCGGGGCACCGGCGGTCTTTCTCGCGTTGCGGCTGGCTCTGCGCGGCTGATTTGGCCCCGGCGGCCCGTTCATCTACAGTTTCCGGCGCGTCCCCGAGCTACGCCGTCGTTTGCGCAGCTTGCAGGACGCTTCACCGGCGAGCATACGGCAACGCGAATGGCAAAGAAGGCCGCAACCTCTTCGACACGCGCTGGGTCTTCCCAAGAGACCAGCTCCGCAAAAACGGCGTCCACGGCAACGGTCGCCGGGAAGAAGAAGAGCGCCGGAAAGAAGAAGTCGGCCTCGACTTCGAAGAAGAAGGCCGCCAAGCAGACCTCGGGCGGGAAGAAGCGGGCGAAGAAGGCCTCGGCGAAAAAGAAGGCCGCCAAAAAGACGGCGGCGAAGAAGACCGCCACCGCGAAGAAGGCGGCCAAGAAGACGTCCGCGCGCGGGGCCGCCAAGAGTGCCGCCACCCGCGACGCAGGCGGGAAGCAACTGGTGATCGTGGAGAGCCCGGCCAAGGCTCGGACGATCAACAAGTATCTCGGGCGAGAGTTCGTGGTGCAGGCGTCCGTCGGCCACGTGCGCGATCTGCCGGCGAAAGCCCCCAAGGGGGTCAAACAACCCGTGCCCGGGGTCGACCTTGAGAACGGTTTCGCCCCAACTTACGAGGTCCTACGCGACAAGGCCAAGACGGTGGCCGATCTCAAGAAAGCCGCCGCCGCCGCGAGCGAAGTCTGGTTCGCCACAGACTTGGATCGCGAGGGAGAAGCGATCGCTTGGCACCTCTCCGAGTTGCTCGGGGTCGCGACCGCCGAGGCGAAGCGCGTCGTCTTCAATGCGATCACCAAAGATGAGATCGCCCGCGCGTTTTCCCATCCACGCGCCATCGATGAGGGCAAGGTCAACGCGCAACAGGCTCGGCGCATCCTCGATCGCATCGTCGGCTACCAGGCGTCGCCGCTGCTGTGGAAAAAGGTGGCACGCGGGCTTTCGGCCGGCCGCGTGCAGTCCGTGGCGGTGCGCCTCGTGGTGGAACGAGAACAGGCGATCGCCGCCCACGTCCCCGACGAATCGTGGCGCGTCGGCGTGCGGCTGACCGGTCGCTCCGGGGACGCTGCTGATCTCGCGTCGACCTGGCACACCTTCCTCGCGCCATCGGGAGATCCGCCCAAGGGGCCCACGCTCAAGCAGCAAAACGAGTGGATGGCGCAGCGGCAGGGGATCCGCGCCGAGCTCGTGGAGTTCGACGGCCGCAAGTTCGACTTGGGGTGCAAAGCCGACGCTCCGCGCGATCTCAGCGATGAGGTTCGGACCGTTGTCACCGGGGTGGGCATGCGCGACGTCGAGGTGGTCACCGAAGAGGATCCCGACGGCAAAGGCCCGGCGAAGTACCGACGCAGCGTCACCGGCGAGCTCGACTTGGACGCCCGCTATCGCGTGAGCAAGATCGAGACCAAGCGTACGAGTACGCGCCCGCCGGCGCCGTTTATCACTTCGAGTCTGCAGATCGCGGCTGCGAACCAGCTTGGCTTCGCCGCGCAGCGAACGATGCGGGTGGCGCAGAGTCTGTATGAGGGGGTCGATCTCGGCGAAGAAGGGCAAGTTGGCCTGATCACCTACATGCGTACCGACTCCACGCATATCTCGGAGGCGGCGATGGACCAGGTGCGAGAGGTCATCTCCGATCGCTTCGGGGCCGACTATCTGCTCGAACAGCCGAAGGTGTACGCGTCCTCCAACAAGGCGGCTCAAGAAGCGCACGAGGCCATTCGGCCCACGGATCCATCGCGCCACCCCGACGCGATCCGGGCTCGTCTCAAAGGGCCGCGCGCCGAGGAACAGTACAAGCTGTACAAGCTCATTTGGAGTCGCTTCGTCGCTTGTCAAATGACGCCCGCGAAGTGGGACTCGACCGCGGTGTCCCTGACGCGCAGCGATCGCGCAACCGGGGCGGTGCTTCGGGCCACCGGACGGGTGTTGGCCTTCGCCGGTTTCTACGCGGCCACCGGGGTGCCGGTCAGCAGCGACGAGCAAAACCTTCCCGAACTTGAGCAGGGCGACGAGTTTGCTCCGTTCGCGGTCGCACCCGAGCAACGCTTCAGCTCCCCGCCGCCCCGCTACTCCGAGGCGTCGTTGGTCAAGATGCTCGAGTCCGAGGGGATCGGTCGACCGTCGACCTACGCGTCGATCATCGCCGTCATTCAAGACCGCAACTACGTCGAGCAACGCGACCGTCGGTTTTACGCGACCGACCTCGGCGAGGTCGTCACAGAGAAACTCATCGAGGCGTTCCCGAACCTGATGGACGTGGGCTACACCCGGCAGCTCGAGACAGAGCTCGACGGCATCGAAGACCAGCGCATGAACTGGCAACAGATGCTGTCGCAGTTCTACGGTGGCTTCTCGTCGGCGTTGGAGACCGCTCACGAGGGGATGACCCACGCCAAGGCGGAGATCCAGCCGGCGATTTACGCTTGCCCTGAGTGCGGCTCACAGACCTGTTATCGCTTCGGCAAAAACGGGCGCTTTTTGTCCTGCTCAGCCTACCCGGACTGTAACTACGCCGCGCCGATCGATCGCCGTGGACGGCCACTTTTACCGGAGCGCGTGGACGTTGTTTGCCCCCTGGACGGTTCGGAGATGGAGCTGCGAAACGGACGGTTCGGGCCGTTTTTGGCTTCGGTCAACTATCCCAAGACCAACTACGTGCTGAACTTGGATAAAAAGGGCAACGTCAAGTATCCCTCGATTCCGCCGTTGCGAGTCGAGTCGATCGCCTGCCCGAAGTGCGGTTCGGCGCTCAATCTGCGCCGAGGGAAACGGGGTCCGTGGCTGGGTTGCTCAACCTTTCCTAAATGCCGCGGGCGCGTGGCTTGGACCTCGGTGGATGAAGCCCAACGCGAACAGTTGGAAGCGGAGTTGGCCGAGCACGAGAAGGCGAATCCTCAGCCGGTGATCCGGCGTCGCTCGGACCAGTCGGTGATCCCCGAAGGCACTCCCGTGCAACAGTTGCTCATCGAGGGCGGCTTGGCGGAGCTGGCGGTGCACGCCGAGGCCATTCCGGAAGCATCGGCGTAGACCGCAGCCGTCGTGCCGACCTCGAGTCACGCTCATCCCGCCGGCTCACCGGTTTCGCCAAGCGGGCGCGTCGCCGCGTTTTGGTGGTCCCAATCCCGCTTTTTCCGGGTGCTGCCTCCCCGGCCGGCGTGTGCCGTATGCTGTTGGCTCGGTGCCGGTGCGTGAACCCAGTTGGCGTCGCAGCATGTCGGGGGCGGCGGGTGTCGTCGTTCGGTTTTACCTCGGCGTCGCTTTAGTGGGGTTCGTCTGGCACGCGGTCGCCCAGGACAGCAATGACGTTTGGCGGGCTCCGCCCGGCAGCACTGGCGCATCGCTATTGACGGGGCCGGCCATCGGCCTTGTGATGGGGCTCGGCGTGGTTCAGCTGTTTCGCGGGCTGGAGCTGTACATGCGCTGGCTCCCCGAGTTGCACCACGAGTTTCGGGCGGTGTTGGGTCGGCTGGAACGCACCGAGGTCTTCATCTTGGCGGCTGCGAGCGCGCTCGGCGAGGAGATCTTGTTTCGGGGGGCCATGCTCGATGCCTGGGGTCTCTCGGCGAGCACCGTGGTGTTCGCGTTGGTCCACATTCCGCCGCGACGCAACCTGTGGCCGTGGACGCTCTCGGCGGGGGTGCTCGGGTGGGGGCTGGGCGAACTCACGCTGGCCACGGGGGATCTTGGGGCAGCGGTGACCGCCCACTTCGTGATCAACCTGCTCAATCTCACGTACATCACGACGCGGTTGCCTCGGGCCCGAGTTGAGGCAACTGCGGCCGGGCCCGTCCTCGGTGGCTACGTCGGCGACGTCGCGGCGTTCCGGTCCCTGCTCGCTCACCCGCGCTCCGACGCACTGGACGGGGGCGGACCCATGCGGCCGGCCAGCTTGCGCGGCACCCGGTGGTGGGCGCTCCCGCGGCGTCGCGGTGGGTGACCCTCGCGGGGACGCGGGCGGGCCCGCCCCACGGGGCTGCGAGTGTGACGGCGCGGGGCTCCCGGCTCGGCGGCCTCGGTTCGGCGGCCGGCATAAAAACTTTGGCGCGTCGCCGCAACGTCGCACACTGACGGGGTGAGTAGCCGTCGCAGTTTTCTGCGAACGTTGGCCAGCACGTGCTCGCTGGGCGCCGCGGGGCTGTGGCGCCCGCACGACGCAAGAGCGTCAGGGCTCGGCTTGGCTGAACGCCTCGAACGTTTGCATAGCAATCAGCTCAGCTTCGATGCGGGGCACAAGCCCCGCATCAGCATCGCGTTGCATCAGGGTGCAACCGAAGCCTGGCTATCCGCGCGCGAGGGACTCGAGTTGCTCCCGTCCGGGCTCGACGGACCGCGCGTCCGCGGGGGACGCCGTTGGCGAATTCGCCTGGGTCGTGCCCGAGCGGGGGAGGAGCGTTTCGCTGTGCGCCTGGGGGATTTTGCTCCAGACGATCGTCTGGCGCTCGAGCAGGCCCAGTCGATGTGGCGCCGGCGTGGCATCGACAGCCAGACGCACGAGATCGGAGCCGTGTTCGGGGTGCGAGGCCGCGTGCTCGACACGCGGCGGGTTGTGGTGGCGACCTCCAGTTTCGCGGACAAGCGGCAGGCTCAGCGCGTAGCGGAGCGCCTACAGCTCGCCTATGGCGTGCGGCATGAGCTACACGTGCATCGGCTCAGGCGAGCGGACGGCACGATCTTGGCTGACGATCTCGATCACGAAACCACGGTCGAGGCGCCGGGCGTGATGTGGTTTGCATCCGGAGCGGGGCAGCCCATCGAGGTTCGCGGCGCCGGCGAGGCCGCTGCGTCTGCCTACCGCGGCCAGGTGTACGTGGCCATCGATCGCAACGGGAAGCTGGCGGTGGTCAACGTGGTCGACGAGATCGGGGTACTGTCGGGCATCGTACCGGCGGAGATGTTCGCCAGTGCTCCGGCCGCGGCCCTTGAAGCGCAAGCGATCGCGGCTCGAGGTCAACTGCTCGCGCGAATCGGGACGCGCCATCGCGACGATCCGTTCTTGCTGTGCGCCGATCAGCACTGCCAGGTGTACGCCGGGCTGGCGCGCGAGGATAGACGGAGCAATCGAGCCGTGGAGGAAACCGCAGGTCGCGTGCTCATGCGTCCCACGGGAACTCGCCTCGCGAACACGGTGTACTCCGCGAACTGCGGGGGGCACACCGAGAACAATGACGACGTGTGGGCCTCCCCGCCCGATCCGCTGCTGCGGGGGCGAGCGGACCCACTGGTGGACGTCCGATTCGCGGGAGGCATCGACGAGGCCAACCTCGAGGCGTTTTTGCTCGCGCCACCGCGCGCGCACTGTCACTTGTCGGCGGGCCTCAGCGCAGATTCCTTTCGTTGGGAGGTCGTGGTTGATGCGGCGACAGTCGAGCAAAATCCCGGGATCCCCCCCGGCTTCGGCCGGCTTCGCGAGCTTCGAGTGCGAGCGCGGGGACGAAGTGGGCGGGCGAAGGAGGTTGAGCTCGTGGGTGACGGAGCCGACGTCGTGATTCGCCGGGAACTCGCGATCCGTCGGGCGCTCGGCGGGCTGCGGTCGTCGTTGTTCTTGGTGCGTCGCGAGGCCGCCGGACAGCTGCGGCTGGTCGGAGGCGGCCATGGCCACGGCGTGGGCATGTGTCAGCAAGGCGCGATCGGCATGGCCAGCGCCGGGCTCGGCGTGGCCGCGATTCTCCAGCACTACTATCGCGGAGCTGAGCTGGCGCGCCTGTGGTGATCCGCGATCGGGCGGGGGTTCACCGCGTCCGGACGCAGATCGCCAACACGTCGCGTGCGTCGTGAGGGGTCACCATCAGGCCTTTGACCCACGAATCGTAGACTTGGACGCCATCGCCGAAGCTTCCCGCACCGGGGGTGGCCGACCAGTACCGTCCGTCACCGAGAAAGCCCGCGGCCGCCAGATGACCCAGCTCTACGCTGTGCGGCAAGCGAAAGCCTCGAAGTCGGGCGAACTGCCCGTTGCGGCAGTGATCATCCGCCTGAAAAAAGCTGAGGTGTTCGCCGCTGGAAGGGGCGATGAGCAGAGTGTCGAGCGCCCGCAGATCGCCGTTGGCCAGCGCCATGGCGATCCGCTGGACGTCACCGCCTTGGGCCGCGGGGGCCGGTGGCGGGGCGGAGCGCTCGGGGGCCCGGGAGCGAGCGGCGCGTGGGTCGGTCTCGTCGGCGTCGGGGGGCGCGGGCGCGAAGTCGCCGAGGGCGGACGCGACCACTGACCAGACCGCGGCGAGGGTCATCATGCCCGCGACGAACCACGTCACGAACTGTTTCCGGGTCGGCTTGGACGAGGGGCGGTTCGCCGCCTGGTCGTCCGAAGCGTCGGTCACTCGCGGTTCGCCGGCCCATTGCATCGGCCAGCTCGACGCCGACGAATCGCTCGATCGCGGCGCGTCGGGGGCTTCGGGTCGCGACGCTCGGGGCGCGTGGTGGTTCACCTCGTCGGGGGGCCCTACCGGCGAGGCCTGCGGGCGCGGCACGCCGCCGTTGCTCGGTAATGGAAGCGTGGGCGTTTGCGACGCTAGATTCTCCGGTCCGCTACCGGCCGCTCGGTCCTGGCTCTGGCTATCGGGGGCGGCGCGGGGCACTGGTTTGGCTTGCGGCCAGCCCGTCAGCGTTGCGTTGGGGTCCGACGCGCTCGCGGCTGGCGACGCTTCGAGGACGGCATCGCCGCTGGGGCGTCGTGTTTCGGCCGGGTTGGTCACCGAGGCTCGTGACGAGCGGCTCGCGTGAGCGGCTCCGTATTCTTGGGTGCGCGTGCGTGCCGATGACCCGTTGAGCGGTCCGGACCGAACCAGGGACACTCCTTCGAACAACGGCTGGGCCGGTTCGGGGGGGTCGGACGACGGCGGCGGGGCCGGCCGGGGACCTCCCGGCGGAATGAACGTGCTGCCGGGATCGATCTCGTCGTCGGCAAACAGCCGCGGCGACTGGGGCACCGCCGGTCCTGACTCCGTGGCTCGGTCGAGTGACTGCGGTCGCTTCCATTCGCCGCTGGACTCGGCCGCCGAGCGCCGCGGTGGGTCGTCGGGGCGTTCGACGGCGGCCACATTCGTCGGCCCCACGACGTCGCGCAGGTTCGCGTTGTCTGGCCCGTTGCGCGCCGCGGCGCCCTGCCGCGTCAGGTCGCCGACCGCTCCCCGGATCGAACGCATCACCCCGGGGGTGTTGGCGGCCTCGAGATCGATGACCAACAGCGTGTGTGACGGACCGCGGCGAGCGGAGAACATGCCGGACAGGCGAATGATCTGGCGTCGGGTCAGCGTCTTGCTTTGGCACAGGACGTACACCGCGGCCGCGCGATTGCGATCGATCGCGTCGCCCAGTCCGACCACGTCACGCTCCAGCCCGGGCAAGATGGTCGGCTGCAGTCCTTCCCGCCCGAGTTGGGCGACGACGTCGTCGAGTCGCGCGGAGTCGCCTGATGCGCAGCCCAGCGTGACGCTTATCCCCAACGTGTCTGTGGTCACTTGTCCCCGGGGCAGCGGCTCACCGAGACGGTGGCCGTGGCGTGCATCATATCGCAAAGCGACGTGTCGCAAACCCGCACGCGCGACGAGACCAACGTGATGGATCCTCCGCGCATCCGGTGTCACGTGCGCTACACCTCTGCCATGTCACCTGCGCCTAGTCCTCGCATCGAACGAGTCGCCGTGCTTGGAGCCGGAACCATGGGGCACGGGATTGCTCAAGTCGCGGCCGCGGCGGGGTGTCGCGTGTGCCTGTACGACGTAGACGTCGACGCGGTGGCGGCCGGGGTGGCGCGGGTCGGCGCGAACCTGGACAAAGGGATGAGCCGAGGCAAGATCTCGGCCGCGGACGCGGCGGCGACGCGTCGCCGCGTGACCGGCTCGAACGATCTCGGGGAGGCGGTCGCGGAGGCAGATCTCGTGGTGGAGGCCGTGCCGGAGAATCTCGCACTCAAACGGCGCTTGTTCGGCGACGTCGCGGCGCGCGTCGCCGAGACGACGATCCTGGCGACCAACACCAGCTCACTGTCGATCCGCCGGTTGGCCGAGGGGCTGCCCCATCCCGAGCGCGTCATCGGCACCCACTTCTTCAACCCGGTCCACTTGATGAAACTCCTCGAGGTCATCGCCGCCGATGCGACCGCGCCCGAGGTGGTCCAACGGGTCACCTCGTTCGGAGAACGGCTGGGCAAGACCACGATTTTGGTCCGAGACTCGCCGGGGTTTGCGACCAGTCGCTTGGGCTTGGTCATCGGACTCGAGGCGATTCGAATGGTCGAGCAGGGCGTGGCGAGCGTCGAGGATATCGACCGGGCCATGACCTTGGGCTACGGGTTCCCGATGGGACCGCTGCGTCTCACGGACCTGGTGGGGTTGGACGTGCGACTTCACATCGCGGAGTACCTCAGCACCGAGCTGCCCGACGCCGCCCACTTTCGGCCGCCGCAGTTGCTGCGTGACATGGTGGCGCGCGGTGAGCTGGGCAAGAAAACCGGCCAAGGGTTTTACCCGTGGCCGGAGTGAGCCGAGGCCCGCGGTCGGATCCCGCTGGCGAAAGATCCGCGCCGTGACGGTTCAGCGATCCGCGCGGCGTCGCCATCCCTCGGGTCCCGACGCGTGCGGGCCGGTTCACGACGACCCGAGGAGGCGCTGCCGTCGGTGAAGGTGGCCGCATCTTGGCGGGGTTGGCCAAACCGCGGCCGGCCAGTCCGGCGAGGCGGGGAGTCGGCGCTCGAGGGGCGCCGGATACGCCGGTGCAGTGGCGTTGCACGGTCAACCGCCGGCCAGTACGCTTTTTCTTAGGAATCTTCGCTCATGGTCGGTATCCGTCGCGCAATTGCACTCCTGATCCTCGGGTTTTTCGGCACGCAGTTTTCGATCACGGCCTGGCTGGGTCCTGACGAGCTGATGGCTTGTTACACCGGTCTCGGACTGGTGTACCTGTTGGCGTTCTTCGGGGTCGCGGCCCAGTGGTTTTGGGCGCGATGGTTTGCGATGGGCGTCGGCCACTTCGGCGCTTTGCCGCTGCTACTCGTCTTCCAAGTCGGTCCCGAGCCGCTGCTGCTCTTGTTCGGCGGCGTGCATTTGCTCGTGACGGTGTTGCTCATGGGTGAAGGGATGGCGTCGTCTTACGAACGCTCCGAGAAGGTGCAAGAGCGCTGGAATTTTCAGGAAGAGTCGCTGGTGCTGCTGCGCCGCGGGATCAAGTCGGCTGGTACCACGTTGCCGTTTTTGATCCTGTACACCCTGGCCCCGCGCAGCGAGTGGATGCAACTTGGCACCTTAGCGCTCGGTCTGGTCGGCTTGGTGGGTCTGCTTCGCGCGCGGGTTTGGGGGGTCTTGGCCCTTGGCGTCGCGGGCCTTGGCGCGTTGCTTGACGGTCTCGGCGTGTTCGGAGAACCGATTGTCGGCTACCTTCAGCTGCAAACCGACGGGTCGCCCATGGTGCTGTACGGCCAGATCGGTCTGTTGGCGGGCGGTCTGTTGCTCATCCCCGCTGTGTTCGCTCCGGCGTGCATCCGGTTTCTGCGACGTCGCGCGTAGCCACGGCGGCGCGAGTCCGCAGCCGGTGAATCAGATGGGCGAGGTCGAAGGGCCTCGCCCATTTGCGTTGGCATGCATGGGTGGCCACGGTGGACGTCGGGTCGACGGCTCCGGCGATGGCGGCCAGTGTAGACTCGGCGGCCATGTCTGCTCGTCGAGCCCTGTGTACGATCGTCTTGTTGCTCAGTTGCGTGCTAGGCCTGCCCGGAGGGGCGTCGGCTGGGGCTCGCGCCGAGTTGCACTATGCGGTCGCGATCCCGGCTCCGCATCGGCAGTACGTGGAGGTGGAGGTTCGTGTGCCCGCGATGCGCGGCAAAACGGTCGACCTCGCGATGCCAGCGTGGACGCCCGGATCGTACTTGGTGCGTGATTTCGGCCGACACGTCTACGACACGTTGGCCACCACCGCCCACGGACGGGTTTTGCCGGTGGATCGCGTCGACAAGCAAACCTGGCGGGTCCAGTCGGACGGCGCCGAGTTCAGTTTCCGCTACCGCGTGTTCGCTGACGAGTTGAGCGTCCGCACGAGCTACGTGGATAGCCGCTTTGCCGTGCTCAACGGCACCAGCGTTTTCATGTACGTGGTCGGCCAGTTGGACCGCCCCGCCGTGGTGAGCATGGTGCCGCCGCGTGGTTGGGCGGCGCACACCGCCTTGCCGTCCGTGGGGTCGACCTGGCGAGCAACCGACTACGACACGCTCGCCGACTCGCCGTTCGTCTTGGGACGCGCGCAGGTCCATCGTTACCGGGTGGGCGACACCACCGTCGAGTACGTTTACCTCGCGCCGAACGGATCGAATGCCGATGTGCCGCGACTCGTGTCGGACAGCCGGCGACTCGTGGCCAGCTTCGCGGAGCTGATGGGGGGGATGCCGCTGTCGCAGTACAAGTTTCTCGTGGTGGCGACCCCCAATGGACGGGGGGGTCTCGAGCACCTCGACAGCACGTTGATGCTGTTGCGCTCGCACGGCTTCGATAGTGAGGATGGCTACCGCTACGCGGCGGGGCTGGCGGCCCACGAGTTCTTTCACCTGTGGAACGTCAAGCGCATCCACGACCCGGCGCTGGGGCCTTTCGACTACACGAAAGAAAACTACACGGACCTGCTGTGGTTTCATGAGGGGTTTACGTCCGCGATGGCGCCCCGCGCGTTGCTCCATGCGGGGCTCACCGAGCCGGCGGAGTACCTCGAAGATCTCGAGGATCTTTGGCACGACTATCTGGCTCGACCCGGCCGCGACTACGAGCCGCTGACACAAGTCAGCCGAGACGCCTGGATCAAGGGGTACAAACCAGCTCGCAACCATCGCGACGTCACCATCAGCTACTACGACAAGGGTGAACTACTCGGGGTGTTGCTCGATTTGGAGCTGCACCGACGTTCGGCGATGCATGACCACCGGGGTTCGCTAGCGGGTCTATTCGCCCGTCTGTGGCGCGAGCGACCCGCGGGGGCGAGTCGTCGGGCGGTGACGATGGTGGACATCGTCCGAGCCGCGACCGCCGAGGCAGGCGAGGATATGGCGTGGTTTTTCGATCGATTCGTCGAGGGCACCGAACCGTTGCCTCTGCCGGCGGCCTTGTTGGCGGCGGGGGTGGAGGTGGAAGCGAAGGCGGCCTGGGCGGTCGACGCGGACGCCACCCGAGCGGAGCGACGGGCGGCCGACCGCAAACGCGCGTGGGCGGGCATTGTGGGTAGCAAGGCGGGGATTGTCGCGGTGGTGCCGGGTTCGCCGGCGGACCGGGCGGGGATGGCCCTGGGCGATGAAGCCGTCGCGGTCGATGGCGTGCGCACCAACGACTGGCGGCAGGCGATGGCTCGCATGGCCGATCGCCGGCCCGGTGAAGCCGTCACCGTGGCGTTTTATCGGGGGGGCCGGCTCGAGACGCGCGCGATCACGTTGGCACCCAACCCGTATCAGAATTGGACGTTCACGCTCCCTGACGAGGGCATCGAGAAACTGGATCGTTGGCTCTACCGGGGCGACTAACCCTTTCGTCCCGCCGGGTCGGAGTCGCCCTCGTCAGCGACGACCCGGCGGTTCGATCCGCCGCGGTTGGGCCGTCCGTCGGCCGGCCCAGCGACCGGCCGCGCAACTTGGCGCGCTTCGTTTCGGCCCTGGCTAGCTCAGGGGGTCGGTGTTAAGAGCCGAACCGATGAGCTCTCTCCGTCTACCAGTTCTAACGTTCGCGCTGGCCCTGCTCTCTACAATTGCCTGCACACCGAGGCCGGAGACCGCCGCGCCCGCGGAGTCGGGAAAAGATGCGGAGAAAGTCCACGGCGACCTGACACCGGTCGCGACTCCCGACAATCTGGTCGGGCTCGGGCGTATCCACAATGCGGCCGCCTTGCTGGATGAACTAGCGGGCCAAGCCAAGCTCACCACGGACTGGCGTCAAGCGCTGCGCGAGCGCTCCGCTGCGGTGGCCGGCGCGCTCGACCTGGCGAAGTCGCTCGATTTCGCCATGGTTGTCCACCGTCCCGCCGCGGCGGGTCCGGCCTCGGCTTTGGTGGCGATCTCGTTTGCGGTGACGTCGGTTGCGTCAGCCGAGAGCCTGATGGGCGAGATGGAGCTGGACTCGGTGCCAGATGCGGTGCGCACGTACGCAGGGAGCGAACGACAGTGTGAGATCGCGGCCGCGCGAGACGCCGTGGCCCGCGTGGTCTGTTCGTTCGGCCCGAAGGCGGCGGTGGGTCTGGCCGTACTCAGCCCGTACTTGCGGCGGGGCGTCGAGACGGGGCGGAGCGCCCCCGAGGCCCAATTCTCGCTGTATGCCGAGCCGATGCGGCGCGTGTTCGAGTCGGAGATCAGTCAGGGCGAGGCCGCAGCCCGGGCGGGTCTGACCGGGCTGGTCAATGTGATCTCGGATAACGAGCTGCGGATCGCCGTGGCGACGGCGGGCTCGAACATCATCAGTGAGATGGTCGCATGGATCCACGACATCGAGTCTTGCGAGGTCGAACTGGGGCTGGCGGCCGATCAGCCGGGGGTGAATGCCAGTTTCCACGCTCAGTTTCGCGGTCGGCGATCGTTTCTCGTCCAGTCGCTGGAACGAGCCAACCGTGTCACCGGCCCGGCCCCGGAGTTGTTTTGGAACCAGGCCGCGAATGTCGTCAGCGCGTCCTACTCGCGCTCGGTGCCCGCTCCGGAAAGCGCGGCCATCCTCGCCAATATCGAGTCGTTGCTGCGCGGCGGCATGCGTTTGCTTCCGGGCCACACGAAGAAGAAAAACGCGGTCGTCGATGCGATTGTGGCCAGTCTCGATTCGACCCAAAAGGGTGAATTCGTCGCCGTCTCGCCAGCCCCACGTCAACAATCGGACGCGAAATCGCCTGGTTCGGACCTCTCGTTCATGCCGTCCGCGGTCGCGGCGTTTTCGCCGGCGCCCAAGGCCGACCCGGCGGACTTGTTCACGGCGATCGTCGATCTCTACAACGACCGATCGACCCGGCGCGCGTTGGCCAAGGCCTGGCCCGACGTGACGTTTGACCGGGTCTGGGAGCGCGTGGCGTTGACGACCCAGCCGACGCCGCGCGGCTCGGGACTGCCCCGCAACGCGCGAACGTTTGCAGCGGACATCATCTTGCCCCAACAAGCCGGGGCCGAGTCGAGTCGACCGATCGCGTTTGGGTTGGTGACTGCCGTCGCGCCCTCGCACGCTTGTCTCGGCGTCGGTGCGGCGCCACCTGCTGTTCTCCAAGCCGATGTGGCTCAATGCATCGCGCCGACCGGTCCGACGTTGGCCAGCCGCCCCGACTTGAGCGACCTGCGGACCCACGCTGCCATGTCGGCCGGGTTCATGAACCTCAACCGAGTGATCCGAGACGCGCTCGCCCGGATCTCCTCGGCCGCCGCCGCCTCCAACGCGGACTACCAGCCGCTTGCCGACGCGATCCAGGCGTCCGCTCCGGCCCCGACGGCCAGCCCGGTTGTCCGCACCTCGATGACGATGAACGACCTTCGCGTTTCGCTGCGTATGTCGCTACCGGCCGCGGCGCTGGCTGACCTCGCGGGTTTGAGCACCACGGTGGTCGAGCACCTCCAGACGCTGCGCGAGCCGGCGGCGGAGGAGCACGCGCTGGCTCCCGTCTCCAAGGGGTCGCCGACTTTGTAGTTCGAGACCGGCGAGCACGCGACGCAGCGATCCTTTGCGGCCGAGAGCCGGCCGGTGGCCGCGGGCGAGCAGCCTCGCGCCGTCTTCTCCCTTGGGTCGAACTGAGACGTCGACCAAGGCGGCGACGACGGGAACCGCCGCGAGACGAGTTTCCGCGCCGCGTTCGTGGCGCGCAAACTCGCTGCCCTCCGAATGCCCGGGGGCCGAATCGAGCCGGGGATTTCGCGGGAGCTGGGAACCATCCGGGACGCCCTCTCGTGTCCGGTGGCGACGATGCAGATCGATCTCCACCCGACCGCGTTGGGGGAGTGGACCCGCGGAACCTTGACTTCGCCGCGCGGTCGCAACTGGAGATGAGTCGTATGGTGCCACCCCAAGCTTCCCCGCGTTCGACCTCGCCGACCCCTGCGTTTTGGCGCCGTCCGTTGGTTCTCATGTCGGCGGGAGGCGCGTCGCTCCTCGTCGGCGCGCTGGGATTCACCCTGCACTACACCGAGACCCCGCCCGGCGACGTCGCCTCGCGGTCTCCGCAAGCGGCGGCCGCGATCGACTCCCCCGAGGGTACGCTGCCGCCGAATCTCGAGTCCGAGCCGGCCCCTTCAGTGTCGACGGGATCGGGTGCCAACGACGCCCGGTCGGGACTCAGCGCTCCCGCCGGGGAGGCGGTCGAGGAGTCGCGGGCCAGCGGCCTGCCGCCGTCGCAAGCGATCGAGCGCTCGGCGGACCGCACCGCCCGTCAGGTTAGCCCAGCATCGAACAAGGAAAAGAAGCGAAAGCGAGTTCCAGCGTCGGCCAGACTCGGACATGGGCGCGGGGGGATACCCGGTGGGGTCCCAGGCGGGGTTTTTGGCGGAGTCCCCGGCGGCGGGTCCACCAAGCTTTCGGGCTTGTCGGCCAGTCGCCACCCGCGAACGCCCACCTGGATCAACTCGGGCAAGCCGCAGCCGGGGGGGCAGCGGCATCGGGGGCATGAACGGCCTCACTCGCGTGAGCGCGATGACCACCAGACCGAGAACGAGATGACCCTGGTGGCCGAGGACCCCAAGTCGACGTTCTCAATTGATGTCGACACCGCCAGCTATAGCAATATTCGCCGTTTCATTCGTGAGGGCACTTTGCCACCCTCGGAGGCGGTTCGGCTAGAGGAAATGGTGAACTACTTCGACTATGACTACCCGCAACCCGAGGGCGATGCGCCGTTTGCCGTCGCGGTTGAAGTGGGCCCCGCGCCCTGGGATCGCCGTCGCCAGCTCGTGCGCATCGGACTGCAGGGCAAACAGATTCCGAGCGCGGAGTTGCCGACGCGCAACCTGGTATTTTTGCTCGACGTCTCGGGCTCGATGCAAGGGCCCGATCGGCTTCCTCTCGTCAAACGGGCGCTGACCGAGCTCGCGCGAACGCTGACCGAGACCGATCGTGTGTCCATCGTGGTCTACGCCGGTGCGTCGGGCACGGTGCTCGAGCCGACGCCGGGCTCCGACGTTGCCGCCATCACCCGCGCACTCGATCGATTAGAGGCCGGAGGCTCCACCGATGGCGGGGCAGGAATTCAGCGCGCGTACGAACTGGCGGAGCGCGCTTTTGTTCGCGGTGGGGTCAACCGCGTCATTTTGGCGACCGACGGCGATTTCAATGTGGGCACCACGAGCCGGCGTGCACTGGTCGAGGTGATCGAAGACAAGCGTCGCGGTGGGGTTTCGTTGTCGGTGCTGGGCTTTGGCCGGGGCAACCTCAACGATGCGATGATGGAGCAGCTCGCCGATCACGGCAACGGCAACTACGCCTACATCGACAACATCGCAGAAGCCCGCAAGGTATTGGTGCGCGAGGGCGGGGGCACGTTGGTCACCATCGCCAAGGATGTGAAGATTCAAGTGGAGTTCGCCGCCGAGAGCGTCGAGAGCTTTCGTCTGGTCGGGTACGAAAACCGCGTACTCGCCCACGCTGATTTCGACGACGACCGCAAGGACGCGGGGGAGATCGGCGTGGGGCACAGCGTCACTGCGCTGTACGAGATCGTTCCGCGTGCCGAGTCGACGGCGACGGACCTGATGGACCTGCGGCTGCGGTACAAGCGACCCCAGGGAGATCTCAGCCGGCTGCAGGAGGTGAAGGTGAGTCGTGCAGCGGCCGTGCAGCGGCTCGCGGATACGACGGCCGATTTTCGTTTCGCCGCTGCGGTCGCACAAGCGGGATTGGCTCTTCGGCACTCTCGGACCCAACCCGACGCCACGTTGGCCAACGCGTATCACACGGCGGCCTGCGCTCTGGGCCCTGACCGTCACGGCGAGCGTCAAGCCTTCTTAGATCTGGTGCGCAAAGCCGCCGAGCTTCGTGGCGAACGGTGGGGCCGCGAGCGGTCCTGTACCGAGCCCGTCGTCGCGGCGCATCCCAGCCACGCGTCCGATCGCGTGACGGCCGTCTCGCGCGTCGAGCCGCCGACGGTGGCCGGAGCCGGCGCTCGTGCGATCCCGCTACAACTCTACCTCTACGCGTTTCATCTACTGGCCGGAATCTCATTGCTGGGTCTCGCCTGGCGGCGTCGCTAGCTCCGAGAGGGCCCGAAGCGGCCGGACGCTCGCTGGCGGCGTGCGAGGCCTTCGAGGCTTGTTCGAGGGCCGGGCGGTCTTGCCGGCCAATCGCCAGGGGCCCGCTCTCCGCTGGGCTCTCCTACACTCGCGAGCCGGGGCTGGTCCAGCCCCGCTGGCCGTCGCCTAGGTCGTCAGCTCCGTGGACGGGACCAGCTCGACCCGCGTCGACAGGGCATGCAAGGCGATCATGTGGATCATCTCGTCTGGCGCCGAGCAGCAGTCGGGCAGGACCTTCACGGTGTATCGTTCGGCGGCCTTCGAGATCGCGGTGTGGGTGACGCAGTTTTGCGTCATCATCCCGCACACGAGCAGTTCGTTGACCCCCAGCTCGGTGAGCGTGGTCGCCAGGTTGGTTTGTTCGAACGAGTCGGCGAAGGCCTTGGTGACAACCGGAGCATCGGGTGCGGCCCTTCGCACGCGGGAGTGGATCTCGGCGCCCGCCGTGCCCTTGGCAAAAAATGGCGCCGGGCCGAGGTCGGGGTCGGCGATGTGCTGGATCAATACAACGGACGTATGGCGGCGCTTCGCGTCTGTGATGGCGCGCTCGACCTGGTCCAAGACCGCGTCAGATCGCCATTGCGGGTAGCTTCCGCCGGTGAAGTAGTCGTTTTGGACGTCGATAACCAGGAGTGCTTGACTCATGGGTTCCAAGCTATGGTGTCGCGGACGACGAGGACAGAGCGAGAAGTGACAGCTTCCAGGTCAGACGCGACAACTCGAGCGACCACAGCCACCGTCGGCGTGTTGGCGTACCGCGGAGCTCAAGTGGCGGCCGTGCTCGGCCTCGTCGACCTGCTCGAAGCCGCCAGCCGGATGCACAGCGAGCGCGGTGGCCGACGCGGTCTCGCGGTCGAACCGCTGCGCGGTTCGTCTTTGACCTCCCCCGAGCGGCCCTACGCCGCGCTGGTGCTCCCGCCGAGTCTGGGAGCCGAGCCTCTCGGCCGAGCCTCACCGCGGCTGCGATCGTGGCTGGTGGGGCGCCACCGGGAGGGAACGGTGCTTTGTTCGGTTTGCGTTGGTGCGTTCTTACTGGCCGATGCAGGCTTGCTCGACGGACGTCCGGTGACGACTCACTGGGCTCACGCCGCGGAGCTGAAGCGCCGGCACCCCCGACTGGAGGTGGCTGCGGATCGCTTGCTCGTTGATGACGGTGACATCGTCACGGCCGGCGGCGTGATGGCGTGGATCGACTTGGGGCTGCACTTGATCTCGCGTTTGCTGGGCCCGACCACGATGCTGGCGACCGCGCGAATGTTTCTCGTGGACCCGGGGGGCCGAGACCAGCGCTACTACGCTCTGTTCTCGCCAGAGCATACCCACGGTGACGCGGATGTCCTCCGCGTGCAACGATGGCTGCGGCGTACCCTGAGCCAGCCCGTGTCGGTGGATGACATGGCCGCCAAGGCCAGGCTGGGCCGGCGCACGTTTCAGCGACGCTTTCTGCGTGCGACCGGGTTGAACGCTGGCGCCTATCTGCAGCACCTTCGAGTCGCAGCAGCGCGCGAACTCCTTGAACGGGGCGATAAGACGTTGGAGGAAGTGGCGTGGGCCGTGGGCTACACCGACCCGGGGGGTTTTCGGCGAGTGTTTGGACGGCTGATGGGCCTATCTCCGGCGGACTACCGGCGGCGCTTCCACGCCGGTTAGCCGCCTAGTCCGCCGTTGAGGGTGGGGGCTGGTCCCACCCGCCTTGAAACAACATCGAGGCCAACGGTCGACGCACGCGCGGCTCCAGCTCGCGCGCGCGCAGGTTCTCGGGCAGGTCGCTGGCGACCCCGGGGTAGCCGACCGCCACGGCGGTCACGGGCTCGAAGTCGTCGGGCACCGCGTACAGTTCGCGCACCCGCTCCGGGGAAAACCCGCCCATTTGGTGGACGATCAACCCCATGCTCGAGGCTTGCACCGTAAGCTGGCCGATGGCCAAGCCCACGTCGTGCGCGGCGAAGCGGTTCGGCTTTCCGTTGCGGGCGAACGCTTGGCTGGCCACGGTGACGATCAGCAAGCCGGCGTGTTTCGCCCAAAGCTGGTTGGCCTCGGCCAGGCAGGACAACAGGCGAGCAAACTCGGCCTCGTGTTGACGCAACGCGGTCAGAAAGCGCCACGGTTGTTCGTTGAAACACGATGGAGCCCAGCGGGCGGCCTCGAACAATCGCAGTCGCTCCTCGTCAGATACCAGGCGCGAGGCGAACGCTCGCGGACTGCGGCGCTCGCGGAGGAGGGGATGGAGAGAAGGCGGTGCTTCGGTCATGTGTGCCTCGGTTGTTGGGGGATGCGGAGTCTAGTGTAGGTCGAAGAGCACGACTTCGGAGTCGGCGACACTGGTGACGTTCAGATCGGTCGCATTGGAGCCGGCGAGACCGTCACCTTCGCGCAACTCCACATCCCCGACGCGGACGTGGCCGTGCGCCACATGCACCCACGCGTGTCGATCGGCTCCCATACGGTGCGTGACCGCGGCGCCGGCCGATAGCCGCGCCGTGAAGATACGAACATCTTGGTGCACCGTGATCGAGTCTTCCGCCCCGTCCGGAGCCGCGACCAAGCACAGACGGTCGCGTCGGCGGTCGGCGTCGAAGTGCTTTTGCTCATATCCTGGCGGTAAACCCTGGCGACTGGGGAGCACCCAGATCTGCAGGAAGTGCACCAGCTCCGCGGGCGAGTGGTTGTACTCGCTGTGCGTGATGCCGGTCCCAGCGGTCATACGCTGCACGTCCCCCGGCCGAATCACCGAGCCGTTGCCCATGCTGTCTTTGTGTTCAAGGGCGCCGGAAAGGACGTACGTGATAATCTCCATGTCGTGGTGGCGGTGGTTCGGAAACCCCGCTCCCGGGGCCACGCGATCGTCGTTGATCACGCGGAGGCTGCGAAACCCCATGTGGGCCGGGTCGTAGTACTCGCCAAACGAGAACGTGTGGCGGCTGTCTAGCCAGCCCAGGTTCGCGCGGCCCCGGTCGCTGCCTCGTCGGATCGAGATCGATGGTTGTCCGGTTGTCTCGGCGTCGTTGGTCATCGTGTCTCCGTCGGCTCGTGTTCCGTGATCGGCCCTCCGGGGCCTCGGTACGAACAAGCTAGCGCCGGTGATCATTCGCCACTAGGTGGGCCTATCTGGAAACACTGTGCCACATGTGGAACAATCAACCGTGGACCTCAACGAGCTTCTGGTCTTTGTCCGAGTCGTCGACGCGGGCAGTTTCATCGGTGCCGCCCGGCAACTAAACTTGCCAAAATCGACGGTCAGCCGGCGCGTGTCGACGCTCGAGGCCCGCCTCTCCGCGCGCCTGTTGCAGCGCACGACTCGGAATCTGAGCCTGACCGACGCGGGGCAGGTCTACTACGAGCATGCCGCGCGCGTGGTGGCCGAGATGGAGGCCGCGGAACTCGCGGTGTCGCAGCTAGAGCGGGCCCCGAGGGGTCGTCTTCGGATCACCGCTCCGCTCAACTTGGCGTTTCTGAGTTCGCTTGTGGCCTCGTTCATGCGCCGGTATCCGCAAGTGGACGTGGAGCTGGTCGCGGCCGATCGTGTGGTCGACTTGATCGGCGAAGGGTTCGACGTGGCCATTCGAGCGGGCAAACTCGCCGATTCCTCGGCGTACGCCCGGCCCTTGGGGGCGATCGAAAGCCACCTGGTCGCCAGCCCGGGTTTCGTACGCCGGTGCGGCCCCATCGACGCCCCCGCGCACCTGGCCGATGTGGCCTGTTTGTTGTTCGGTTCGGGTCCCGGCGTGTCGCAGCTCGAGCTGTCTCGCGGGAGACAGACCAGTCGCGTCGACGTGCGTTCGCGGCTTGTGGCCAACGAGTTCGACTACCTCGTAAGCGCGGCGCGGGCCGGACTAGGCGTCGCCGTACTCCCGTCGTTTCTGTGTCACGCCGATGTTCGAGCTACGCGCCTGGTCCGAGTGTTGCCCCACTGGTGTGCTGGTAGGGCACCGTTGCACGCGATCTACCCGAGCGCTCGACACCTTTCGCCGAAGGTCACCGCTCTGCTCGATCATCTACGAGAACATGCGACGGCGACCGTCGGCGGGGAGCCGGGCTGATCCGACGAGAACACGCGACGGCGACCGCCGGCGGGGAGCGAGCCAACGGCTCGTGACGCGATGTGAACGATCGGGCTCATGGAAGTGGTACAGATTCAACATGGCTCGTCCTCATCGGCGCCCGCTGTTCCTGACCGTCGTAGGAATGCCGATGTCTTGCGGCTCATTTGACTGTCCGGAGTGGGACGGCCCTATCTGCGACGACCACAGTTGCCAGTATCGTGTCACGAACTAGCTGCCGCCACCGCGATCGGTCCGACCGGGCTGGGTGCGCCTATTGTTGTCAAGCCTGGCCACGCGCAGTTCGAGGTGGTCTACGGTTG
>QKPP01000044.1:0-33169 GCA_006508105.1 Myxococcales bacterium FL481
CATCATCGTCATCATCGTCATCGTCGTCATCGTCGTCATCATCATCGTCGTCGTCGTCATCATCGTCATCGTCGTCATCATCGTCATCGTCATCGTCGTCGTCACCCTCGTCCTCGCCCGCGCCGAGCTCAGAATCGTTGGTGTCGCCGGATTTGTCGCAAGCGGTCGCGGAGACGGCGAGCGCTGCGGCCAGCACGGGGAAGAGATACTTGAGTTCGGAGGTCTTCATGACACAGCGACTTTATCTTCAGATGAAGCCGACGACATCGGGCGCTTTGCCGGCGGTTGCTGACGTGATAGCCCGGGCTGCATAGTCGCGGGAAAAGTACGAGCGTTGGCTCGCCAAAACTTTCGGACTCCGATCTGCCCCGAGGTGGCGAAAGTGGGGTCAGGGCGCCAGAAAGCGGCACCGGGCTCAGGTGTGCGGTTGGCGCGCACCGGTTCATCCTCCATTCATGTTCGTCCGCCGCAACCGGACCAGGATTGTTGAGCCGTAGGCTGACGCGCAGATCTACGCTTGATTCGCGGCGCCGGGCTCGTAGCAGCCACCGCGGACGGTGACTGCAGGGGGATGTGAGCATCTCGTGCCTCTCCAGCGTGCCCACCGACTTCGCGCACGCGTGTGTTACTTTCGCGCGATGCGGAGACCGGCTCGCAGACGAGTAGCCGTCGACGGGACACGGCGCGTGGTCACCGGTGAGGCCCGGTCGCAAGCGACGCTGGTCGACGATGAACCGCTCGAGATTCTGCCGAGCCGTGATGGCAAACGAATCTTCGTTGTGCTCCCGTACGAGATCTGGATCTTGGACGCCAAGTCGCTGGCAGCACAGCGCACCATCGAACTAAGCTCGGCGACTCCGTCACTGGCAGAAGACGCCGACGGCGTGTTGTGGATCGGCGGCCACCATCTTTTCCGCGCGAGCCTTTGGAACACCGCCCTCGAAAAAGTGGGAGCTCGTCTAGGAGGATTCGTCGACCGTGTCACACTACTGCGCCCCGGCCTGCTCTGCGGCGCGGGGCACCATGGCGAGTTGCTGTGGGACACACAACTCGGCAAGGAAGTTCACCGACGACGCGTCCGCGAGCATCGGGTCTACGGACTACTGGCCACTCTCGACGAACGCGCGCTGTGGTGCGACGGAGCCGAGTCCGGCTGGTTGATCAACCCCTCCCGCACCTCGGGATACACCCAGCTGCGCTTCCCGACGACCAGCTCACACTCCGTCGCCGACGAGGGCATCGTCGCCGTGGGGCAAACGACCCGTGGCCGCTGCATCCTGGGCAGCCGCGATGGGGGCGTCGCCTGGACGCATACGGATCTGCGCCTGGCCGCGGAAAGATTCCCTGCGCTCTCGCCCAGCGCTCGCTGGCCGCATGACATCGCGGGCGATGAGCGATGGATCTACGCGTTGCGAGGACGCGGCCTACTGCAGCGCTTTCGGATCGAGGACCCAAAACCGCCGCGCAACAAAGACGACGCTCGCCCATCCTCGCGGCGTCCTCACGCCGAGCCTCCCCCCGACGAACCACCACCGGACCCACCGGCCCAGTCCTGCCGACTCGACGCGCCGGCCAGTTGCCTGGCGCTCGTGCAAGAAGACGGAGTGAGTCGACTGCTGCTGGGCGGACCGCGAGCCGACGGTCACCTTGGACGCGTGTGGCGAGTCGATCCCCAGTCGCTCGACTGGACCGAGCTGGAGCTCGGCCACCGCGAGACCGTGCCCCCGCCGGAAGCACAAGCCCCATCCGCGCCGAGCTTCGCCCCGACTCGCAACAAGTTGGATGGCATCGCACTGCGGGATCTCAAAGTCGACGACGTTTTGTCGCTGCAAACGATTTTCTGGCTCGTCCGAGACCACGCCAACCCGCTCGATCAGCCGATCGGCCGAGTCGAACCGGCCGACGTACTCGGGGGCGACGCCCTCGTGCTCCCCGCAATGATGCGCTTCGCCGAAGGCACTGCCCGCCCCGGCCTCGTCGTGCTCTCGCCGAGTACCGCTCCCAACGGAAACCCGGTCGCCCCCCGACTGCTGGCGTGGGGCGACGAGATGCGAGGTTGGCTTCGACTCACCGCACCGGCCCTCCGCGAACAAAAGTGGCCGCGCACTGACGTGTTCCCCCTCGGCATCGCCCTCGCCAGCCCCGCCCCCGTCGTCGCAGGCCGCCGCGCCGCCGTGCCGAAGACCTGGGTCGACCGTGACTTGTTCATCGCGATGGCCAAAGAGTGCAAAAGACTCCTCAAAGTGCTGTGGTAGTTCCTCCGAGACGGCCTGACCGCCCCCGCCGACAAGACTAGAGCAAACCGAACACCCCGTCGGCTCCTCAGGCACGGGGTGGTCGGGTCCTGCGTCAAACAGGTCACGGGCCCCGCCAGCCGGCGACGCCCCCTCACCGAGGTCAGCCCACCAGTTTGGCTTGTACCACCGCCTGCAGCTCCTCGGTCGTCAACGTCCGATCCTGCGCCTTCGCGTAGCCAAACACATACTCTACCAGCTCGTCCGCGGGCTCATAACCGTGCTCCCGCAGCCAGTAAACCACGTTCGAGCGCCCGCTATAGTGCCCGATCTCGATCGTCTGCTCCCGACCAAAGGCCCGGGCTGGCACCGCCGAATACACGCGATCCGCCAGATCGTAATCGCCTTTGGCTTCCGCTTTGATAATCGCCGCCGCGTGCACCCCCGTCGCCGTACGAAAGGCGTCTCGGCCCACCAGCGGATAGCTCGGGTGTATCGGCACCCCCGTAAACTCGCTGATCTTGCGCACATACTCCACCAAGCACGACATATCGTGCTTGCCCGGCTCCAACATCCCCAACAGATGAAGGTTGAGGAGCAACAAGTCCATGGATGTGTTTCCCACCCGTTCCCCGATTCCCAAGCCACATCCGTGTACCCGATCGAACCCCCACTCGAACGCGAACAAGGCCAACGTCAGCGACAACCCCCGGTCGTTGTGCCCGTGCCAGTCGAGCTCGACGGTGTCTTCGACATCCATCGATCGCAACAAAGCTTTGGTAAACGAAAGCAGGTTCCGCAACCCATCCGGGGTCGCATGGCCGCAGGTATCGCATAGCACCAACCGCGTCGCCCCGTGCTCCACCGCGGTGCGAAACAGTCTGTCAAGGGTCTTGGGGTGCGACCGCGTCGTATCTTCCGTCACAAACGACGCCGAGAGCCCCGCGTCGACCACCATCTTCGTCGCGTCTCGCGTGTGCCGGACCAACTGGTCGATGCTCCAGTCCTCGGTGTACCCCCGGATGGGACTCGACCCGATAAACGTCGTCACTTCGATCGGCACGCCGACGCGCTGCGAGATCGCGATGATCGGCTCAATGTCCGCGGCCATCGTGCGAGCCGCACAGTTCGCCCGAATCGACAGTTTCTCTTCGACCATGAAACGCAGCAGCTGCTCGACGTCCTCCTGTGCGCGCCGCCCCGCCCCCGGCAGCCCCAGGTTCACCGCATCGATTCCCAAGCGTTCCATCAAACGCAGCAGATCTTTCTTTTGCTCGATCCCCGGGTCCCGCACCGACGGTGACTGCAACCCATCTCGAATGCTCTCATCGACGAACCGCGGAGCGACGCGAAGCAGCGGCCCTCGCCGATCCTTCTCATTCCAGTCGTAGATCAAATGCTTGGGATCGGGCGGCGCGGGCACGCTTAGGCCTCCACGTCGGCCACGGACAAGTGCTCGATGCCGAAGAAACGGCGCACCTCCGACAACAACTCGACCAACAGGACCTCTGAGACCTGTTCTTCGTCATCTGACTGTTCGAACAGGGGCGTGCGCATGATGACGATGCGATCCAAGCGCGAACCGGCTTCTTCTTCTGCGTCGCCCTCGAATGCCACCGCGCCGCGAGGATCGGCCCCTGCCGCCACTTGGTCTGCCGTCGGCAGCGCCTGTACGGCGATCGGCACCTGGGCGACCAGCGACAACACGGGGTCGGGCAGGTCCTCCAACACCTCCTCCAGCGCGGCTCGAAGATGCTGCGCCTCGAGATCGGTGGGTCCGCTGGTATCCAGCTCCTCTGCATCGAGTTCCAGCACCCGCAGCATCGCCGTGACCGCTCCCGCGCGATCGCCTTGCTCGTAGCGACAAATGCCGAGCTGGTAGTGCAGGTCCGGATCCCGTGCGTCGACGGCTAACGCCGCCTCGAGCAACGCGACGGCTTCGTGACCGCGATCGAGGCTCATCAACACCGCCGCGCGGGTACTCGCGTAGGGTGGATCGCCATCGAGCCGGCCTTCGGTGTGGTCCAGAACCTCCAGCGCCTCGTCAGGGTCGTCGTCGTCCAGCCGGATCTGCGCGAGCAAGAGCCGCGCCTCGTCCTTGACTGACTCGTCAACTTGCTCGAGCTCGAAGACCGCCCTCACACAGACCTCGGCCGCGTCGGGCTCTTGCCCGCGCAACAGCAACAGCTCCGCACAATCAAGGTAGACGCCCGGCGTCGCCGGACGCCGGTCGACGGCCTGCTGAAGAAAACCGGAGGCCCGGTCGAGCTCCCCCTCAGCCCAGGCGATCATCCCCGACAAATGCAGCACCCCGGCGTGGTTTTCGCCCGCGCGCCGCGTCGCGTCGTCCAACACCTCCTTGGCCTCCAGTACGTTTTCGTTCTCTACAGCCGCGAGGCCCTGCTCGATGACAGCGGATAGCGTGTCGCTCACCGGGGCAACGTAGCACGAACCGCAGACACCTTATCGGCCGCCAAGTGCGACGCGATCCTCTCGTAGCGCGCAAGAACCCCGCATCCATGCCGGCCAGTTCGGAAGTGCATCGCCCCTCGTCCTCCTCGGGGGGACGTCACCCCGCCGACGCGATCGCGTGCCAACGCCTGCGCCCTGCCATCGCGGGCCAACCAAGCTCGTTCGCGCGGTGATTCGCGGCGCTTCCGCAGGTCGACGCACCGAACCCGCCCCGCTCGCGGCCGCGACCGCGCGGCGAGATCTGCGACGGTCGGATTCGTTCCACGAAACGACGGTCGCCCGTCGCCGGCGAGTTCGCGCCGCGAGCTCTCCGACGGGCGGCGCTGGTGCCCGCGTGGACGACGGAACCGGGCTCTAAAGCTCCACGCCGAACCGCTCGCACGCCGCCAACAGTTGGGGCTGGCGACGCGGATCCAGTTTTCGCAGGGCCCACTTGGCTCTCGAGGCTCGCTTCAACTGACAAGCGGCCTTTCCCATGACAAACAGGGCATCGTCGGTCGGATCGAGATCGTACGATCGCCTCGCCAGCGTGTACGCGCGCTCGGGTGCGTCGGACGAAGCCGCCGAGCGAGCCCGCCGCAGCACCACCTTGGCATCTTGAACCGGTGTGCGACTGCGCGGCGGCCCGCCTCGACGGCGACCGCGTTTGGCCGAACCGGCTCCCGAACGTGGCGACTCCCCATCGCGTGAAGGCACCGTCTGAGCGGGCTCGGTTCGCTCGCCGGCCGTCATATCTGCTGATGTCTCGCCCGCCGCCGCGTCGCCGACGGGCGGTGTCGCGTCAGGTGCCGACCCGGCTGGCAATCCGTCGGAGGGCCCCGCCGGCAGTAGCTCGGCCAGCGGGAACTCCTCGTTCCCGTCCGCCGGGGAGGGTTCGGTCGACGGGGATGCGCCGCCCGGGAAGGCGGCTTGAGCCACCTTGGGGGTAGCCGCGGCCGGCCCCGGCGGCACCACGGTCGGGGCCGGTGGCATCGCGGTCGCGCCGGTCGACGGCGTCCACTTGTCGCCGCCGCCGAGTAGTTGCAGCGCCGCGACCCCCATGACCGCCACGCAGGCCACCGCGATCCCGACCGCCACCCACGGCACACGCCGCGATCGTTGGGCTCCATCGCCGGCCGGCGGTTCGCCCGTCAGCGCCGCGATCTCCCCGGCGCTCAGCTGCGGCAAATCGGTGCTCGACGATGCCAAGACCGGCTCGTCTTCCGTCGCGCCTCGCCGCGGGCGTTGAAGATCGAGCGTCTCTTTGTCCGTGCTGTCGGTGAGCACCAGGTGGTAGTCACCGATCTGAATCAAGTCCCCCTCGCGCAGTGTCGTGGTTTCGGCGATCTGCGTCCCGTTGACCATCACGCCGTTGTAGCTGGACCGGTCCTCAATGCGCCAGCCCTCCGCGCCACTGACCATCTCCGCGTGGCGACGAGAGACGTTTTGTTCACTGAGCTGGATCGTGTTGTCCGGCGTGCGGCCGATCGTCACGGTGGACTCGTCAAGCGGCACCATCGTCGTCACGCCGTCGAGGTTTTCGATGATGAGCCGCATTGCCATCGATCTACGAATTTATTTGCGGGGTCGAAACACTGTCAAGGACGCGAGGACTTCGAGGTGTACGATGGCGTGGTTACGCGCAAGCGGCTCTCGCGCGTGGTTCCACCTTGGCGCAGTAGCTCACTCAACGGGTAAACCCCGATACCCCTCGCCTGCAAGGTTGGCAGCCAATCGGTCAACGCGTCCACCAGGTGCTTGCGCGGATGTCCGATGACCACGGTTGGCTCGGTCAAACTGACCTCGGCCGCGTCCTGGAGCGCGTTGTCAATCGCCGATCGGCTCGGATTGTGGTCTAAGAATACGTGCCGATGCCCAACCGGCACCCCCATCTCGTGGGCGACAGACTCCGCGACCGTGTCGGCGGTCGTCCGAGAATCGAGAAAGTAAAGGCCACGTTCGCGAAGCACGCCCATGACAACGAGCATCGCCGCCGCATCGGCCGTCAGACGCGAGCCCATGTGGTTATTGACTCCCACCGCGGTCGGGACTTGACGCAGCGCCCGCTCGATTTTCGAGCGCAGTGCGGCGGGGGAATCCGTGGCCAACAGGAAGTTCTCGCGCTGTTCCGGCCCACGGACCATCGCCGTGGCTCCCAACGGCTCCATCGGCAGATGCAACCAGATCTCCCGCGGCCTCTGCGGATCCTGGAGCAATCGACGCTGCGCACGGTGGGTCTCAACCGCGTCCGGCAGCACGCTAAACGTGAGGCGATACGGCAAGTGCCGCAGTCGCTCCTGCAACAGCCGCTCGCGCCCCACATCGTCGATCACGATCGACACGTGGCCCCGAGCCCGAGCCCAGGAGATACGCACGTCTTGACCGCGACCAGTCGACTGCGACGTGCCTGGTTCCTCCGCGGTGCCTCGCGTACCCCGATCGTGTGGTCGGTCGGCCGGCCGGTCTCCGGCGATAGACACCGACCCAACGAGCAAGCCCCACGCCAAGACCGCCATTTTGGGCCCGAGCGTGGGCATCAGTCGGCCCTTTTGGAGCGCCCGACGAGCCGGCGCGGATCCCCCAACCGCCATTAGTCACGCGTCCGTCGTCGACGCCGCGGCGGTTGAACCCGGGTGAAGGCGCGTGCGTGCTCTACCGCCACCCGCAGCTGAGCATCGTCGCCGGCGGCGGCGAGGGCCTCGCTCGCCCCCGGCGGCGACGGAGGGGACCGGCCAAACTCCTCCGGCCGTAGGTGGCCCGGGACATCGCGTTCTACCGGCAGGTCCGGTCGCGTGTCTTCGTAGGGCGTCAACTGATCGCCGACGAGCACGTCGGGAATCACCCCGGCGGCTTGGATCAGCCGATCGCGCGGGGTGTAGTACAGCGCCGTGGTCAGTTTGAGCATGCTCCCATCGTGCAGCGTAAATGGCGACTGCACCGAGCCTTTGCCGTAGCTGCGCTCGCCCACCAACAGTGCGCGACGATGATCCTGTAAGGCCCCGGCGACGATCTCGGTCGCCGATGCGGAGCCTTTGTTGATCAGTACTACCAGCGGGAGATCGCGTCGCGTCCCCCGGCGTCGAGCGGAGATCTCCTCCACCAACTCCTCGCCACGCGACCGCGTGCGGACGATCACCCCACGGTCGAGGAACATGTCCGCGACCGCCACGGCTTCCCCCAATAGTCCGCCGCCGTTGTCGCGCATGTCGAGCACCAGCGCGGCCAACGAATGACCGCTGTCTTGCGCCAACGCGTCGATCGCTTCGTCGACCTCGCGCGCACAGCCCTGCTGAAACGCCGCGAGCTGCACCAATCCGATGCCTTCGCCGAGATGGCGCATCTCCACGGCGGGCGGGTCGACCTCCCCTCGAATGACTTCGATGGTGCGGGCGGGCTGGCCCTCGCGCTGGGTCTGAAACTCGACCCGAGTCCCGACAGCTCCCCGCATCACGGCGATCGCATCGTCGAGCCGGGCGAAATGCGCGACGGGTTTGCCTTCGATGGTCACGATGCGATCGCCGACGTCCACGCCCGCGGCGCTGGCCGGGCCTCCGGTGATGACGTCGCTGACCTCGAGGTACACCGGCGGCGTGTGCTCCGGCTCGCGCACCATCTTGACCACCAACCCCACGCCACCGAACTTGCCGCCGATGTCTTCGCGCAGCAGCTCGGCCTCTCGCGGGTCGAGAAACCCGCTATGCGGGTCGAGCTCGTCCATGAGCCCATCGATCGCGGCGTAGATCAGCGCGGTGTCGTCGACGGGCCGCACGTAGTGCTGCTCGACCAACGCCAGGGCCTTGGCAAACAAATCGACCTTCTGAAACCGGGAGTAGTCGCTCGACGCGGCCGGTGCCGGCTGCGCCGTGGCCTGGCTCAACGCCAGGCCGAACGTGGTCCCCAAGACCACCCCCGAGCCGAGCAAACTCGCCCCGGCCACGCGCGACGAACGTGAGAAACGCCATGTCATCGAGCCGATCCTAGCGGGATCACAGGGGCTCGACCATCCCCGCCGCTCGCCGAGGAGCGTCGAACGAGTCGTCTCACCGAGACGTTGTGACCGCCATCGCTGCTCTGCGCTCGTCATCTGCCCGGGTTGGCTCTGTCTCCCGTCGCGCGAGCGTCTAGCGGTCGGGTGCGAGACACCATCAGCGCCGATTGGTCGGTGGATTCGGTGGAGCCGGTGGAGCCGGTGGATCAGTGAGCGCGGAGCCATGGCTTCGGATCGAGCGGGTCTTCTCCCACGCGCACTTCGTAGTAGATCGTCCGTCCTGACGACGACGACGCCGCGGGAGCCGGTCGCCCCAACGATGCCCCGCGTTCGACCCGGTCGCCCACGTCGACGTCCACCTCGATGAGGCGGCCAACCAGCGAACGCAACGAGTTTTCGTGCTCGACGATGACGACTGTCGCGAAGCCGGCAACGGGACCGACGTGGACCACCACGCCCGTCGCGGGTGATCGCACTCGTTCTCGGGCCCGCGCGGCCAGCTCAACGCCGTTGCGACGCATGGCCACCCCGAGGTCCGGGTCTTCGTACGGTCCGAATTCTCCGACGATCGCTCCCGGGACGGGGCGTAGAAGCGGCGGGAGGTCGAACTCCGAGTCAGGACCCCCATCGCGTGCCGCCTGCCGCCGCACGGTTCGTCGTTCTCGCGCCACATCGGCCAACAGCTCGCGTTGACTGCGGTCGAGGCGTTGACCTCGGACGGATCGTCGTCGTACGCGACCCCGCTCATCGAGCGAGCTGGACACCCGCTCGTCGATCGCGTCGAGAAGATCCTGGTGCAAATGCGAGTAACCGCGGAACACCGCGTGCGCGGCCAGCTCACGGGTGGCCGACACGAGTTCGCGCCGCGCTTGCCGTTGCGCCCGCTGATAGACCTCGAGTTCCTCGAGCTCGTGGGCGATCACTCGACGCAACGCCAACGCGTCGCGCACCCGAGCCGTGGCGATCGGCTCCACCGGAGCCGGCCGGTCGAGCGCGAGTTGCCGTTGTCGGTCTTCGAAGACAAACCGCAGTAGGCCCCCGCGGCTGAGCTTGTAGAGCGCCCGCGCACGGCGACGTACTTGCGCCTGGCGGGTGGCCCCTGCGATCTCATAGGCGTCGAGGCGTCGCGCGGCTTGCCGGCCGCGATAGGCGGTGATCGAGGCGCGACGGGCCAACGCCCGTTGGCTGCGACGGAGCGCAGCCTGGGCCGCTTCGAGCTCACCGTGCGCTTCGAGCAACCCCAGCTCGCGATGCAACTGGAGGTCGATTGGCTCCACCGCGGCGTGGACCGAGGGGTCCGAAACCGCGAAGACGGCGAGCAAACCCAACCATCCCCACGCGCCGCGCCACCGAGACCCGGAGCGTCTAGACCGCCACATGGTGACCCACTGCGGCTCGCGAGCCCAGCGCACCGAACACGGCGCCACACGCCACGAGCCCCCCCATCTCGAGAGGCGAGAAGAACTGCATGGTCCCGGCGAGGAACAGCAACGACAGGCCCTGCTCGAGAATCGGCCCGAGCTGTTGGAATGTCGCGTGCAGTACCCCGAGTGCGAGCGCGGCCCCGAACACCCCCGACAAGACGCCTTCGACGACGAACGGCGCCCGCACGAAGGCGACCGTACCGCCGACCATACGCAAGATCTCAATCTCCGCCCGACGAGCGAAGACTGCGAGTCGAATCATGCTCCAGGCGATCATCGTGCAAGCCACGCTGACCAGCGCCCCCAAGCCCCAGGCCAAAGCCTGCGTCGTCGATACCAGACGATTGGCCTGGTCGACCCACGGCCCCAAGCGCGCGACCTCCTCGATGTGGGGCACGGTTTCGAGCTGTGCGGCCAACTCGTCACCGGCCCCGGCCGCGACTCCCGGTTGCAAGTGAACCTCCACGGTATGGGGCAACACCGTGCCCGCTAACTCGTCAAACGAGCCGGCGACTCGCCCCAGGCTAGCCTCGAGCCGAGCCGCCGCCGCCTCGGCATCGATCCACTCCGCCCGCGAGACCTCGGGCCGGGCCCGGATCTGTTCGGCCAGCGTCATCGCCTCTTCCGGCTCGGTGTCGGCCTCGAGATACACCGTCAACGGAATGTCCACGCCCCAGTTGTCGGCGACTCGCGTCGCATTGCTGAAAACCAACAGCACCGTGCACAAGAGCAGCATGCAGACGGCCATCGTACCGATCGCCAGGAACTGGACAGCGGGCGATTGCACCATCCCTCGCAGCCCGCGAACGAGCACGTACCAAGCGACGAAGAACGTTCGCGCCACCCCCCGCATGCTCAGGCGACCGCCTCCACGCCGATCAGCTCGGCCGCGCCGCGTAGTCGTGATCGCGGGGAATCGACTTGCGTCAGGCGCCCCTGGGTCAGCCGCAACGCCTTGGCGTGGGGCGCCAGTCGCTGCATCGCGGGATCGTGGGTGGCAATGAGCAGCGTGGTGCCCTCGCGGGCGAGTTCGCTGAGGACCTCGATGATCGACGCGCTCAGTTCGGGATCGAGGTTGCCGGTTGGCTCGTCACCCAACAAGATGGGCGGGTCGCTGGCGATGGCGCGGGCGAGCGCCACGCGCTGCTGCTCGCCGCCGGAGAGGGCACGCACTCGCTTGCGATGACTCGACCGATCCAGCCCTACGCGTTCGAGCGCAGCGCTCGCCCGCCGACGAACCTCTCGCGGGCGCAGCCCGAGGATCTGCAGGGCCAAGCGGACGTTTTCCGTCGCGGTGGCCTCGGGCAAGAGCCGAAAATCTTGGAACACAACGCCGAGGTTGCGCCGCAGGTAGGGCACGCTGGCCGTGGTGAGGCGGTGAACATCGCGACCGACCACCCGGATCTCCCCGCGATCGGGACGCTCGATGGCCATCAAAAGCTTGATCAGCGTCGTTTTCCCCGCGCCGGAGGGACCGGTCAACACGGCGAACTCGCCGGGGGCCACCGCGAAGGTCACGCCGTCGAGAGCCGGCGACGAACGACCAGCCCGACCGTAGGTCTTGTGCACGTCGGTAAACTCGATCGCCGGCTTCATCGCGAGTTTGCCCAGTAGCACGCCCCGACCCGCGGCCCAAATAAAGCGTAGCTAGGGCCACATGGTCGGGGCACGCCCTGCGTCAGGCTCGACCGGCATGGTCGCGACCCAAAGCGAACGGGGTCCGTCAGCTCGTCATGCCGCCGCGCGGCGTCGCGGCTCCACCGAGCGCTCGTCGTAGCCAGCCGGCGACCGACCCTCCGACACCTGCAGCAGCAGCTGCTCGTAGCGTCCGGCTAAGTGATCCAGATCGTAGCCTCGCAGGACCGCTTGTCGCCCGCGTCGTCCCACGCTTCGCGCGTGGTCGAGATCCTCAGCCCAAGCGGCGGCGGCCGTGACCAGCTCCTCGGCGGATCCGGGACGAACAACCACGCCACCTTGCAACGCTCGCAACAACTTCGCCGCGTATCCATCGACTCCCAGGATCACCGGGCGCTCCATGGCCAGGGCCTCGAACATCTTGCTCGGCAGCACCGTTTGAAACAGCTGCGTCGGTCTCAGGTGCACCAGACAAGCGTCGACGCTAGCGAGCCATCGGGGCATCTCCGACTTCGGCCGGCGACCGACAAACCGCACGTTACCGGGGTCATCACGGGCGAGGTCTGCCTCGAGGGTCGCCCGCTGCGCGCCATCACCCACCACCAAGAACCGCAGCTTCCGCTGGCCGCGATCTCTCGCCAGCCGGGCCGCGTCGAGTACAACCTCGAGGCCGTGGGCCATCCCGACCGTGCCGACGTATCCGACCAAGAACTGGTCGTCGGCCGCCCCCGCTTGGGCTCGCAAGGTGCGATCGGGTGCCCGCGGCACGAACAGCTGCGATTCGACGCCATTGGTCACCACAGTCAAGCGGCGGGTATCAACCCCCTTGTCAAGGAGCCGCTGGCGGTAGCCATCGCCTACCGTCACGATATGGTCTGCGGCTTGGTACATGCGCCGTTCGAGCCACTCGAGATAGCGCAACACCGCACCGCGGAGACCTCCCCGCCAACGCTCCGGGTCCGTGACGGCGACGATCGATTCTGGCCAGAGATCGCGAACCTCGAGTACGAACTTGCACCGCCACCAGCGAGCCGCCCACACCCCCGCCCAGCCGCAGAAGAACTGAGGGGTGGTGGCCACGACCACGTCGGGTTTGGGCAACCGAAGCGACCGCCATACCGCCATCACGAAGTAGCTCAGAAAACTCGCGATCCGCCGCACGAGCCCGCGGTTGGCCGCGATATAGATCCAGCCCCGAATGACCTGCACCCCATCGCAGACCTCACGCGAATACCACCGATTGCGGTAGCCGGTATACACGACGCCGTCTGGGACATTGGGCGCACAGGTCAGCACGGTGACCTCGTGACCGGCTTCGACCCAGCGACGGCACATCGCGTGTACGCGCGAGGCGGGCGCGTTGCCCTCGGGCGGATAGTAGTGGGTTAGGAACGTGATGCGCATTGGGGATCTCGCGCTGGCGACTGCGTACGGTCCCCCTGCCAGGCTTCAGCGCGCTCGATCGCCCCGGCATGGCACACGACCCACTCGACCCGCTCACCGCTGCGAAAGCGACATCGCAACAGGTGCGCCGGACGAGTCTCGCCGAAGCGGGGAAAGTGTCGACACCGACCGACTTCGATCGGGACGGAACTGAGCACGTAGGCCCGCTCCGCACCGCGCTGAAACACGTAGCGCGTGCTGCTGTCGCGATGCAGGGACCACTCGCCGTCGATTCGCAGCTGGCTCGCGCACGGGACCGCGGCCGTCGCATCGACCCGGTCCAGCACGCGCACCACCCCCAGCGGATCCCATTGCAATTCACGTCGCGGGACGGGCGAAGCGGGTAGATGTTGATACCCCGTGTGCGCAGCCGTGAGCCAGCCCGCCCCGTCGCCGAGCGAGCGCGCATCGACACCGATCGGATGCCCCCGCCGGCCCACTCGAAATGCGCCCCAAAGCTCAAGAGGCTGCTCGCCGACGACAAACACGGTGCTATGGGCCTCGACCCCGCGGGCCCAATCGCGGCGTTCGCCGCTTTCGTACTCGAAGTTGCCCCCGTCGACCACGAAGCGCCGGCCGGCCCAACTGATCTCTAGGGACAAGAAATCGGCGTGGGCGTGCCCCGGCTGATGCGCGGGCCCGATTTCGCCGACATCCATGATCACCACATGACCGCGCGCCGAGCGAGCCACGAGATAGCCGGAATCGGGCAGCAGCCGCCACGTGGACCGGTCCCCCGCGGCCGACGGCCCCGCCAAGCCGACCGCCTGCGCCCACGCCAGCAACCGAGCCGGCGCGGGATAGATGCCGGTGGCCGCGTCGTTGAAATGCGCGATCTCGCCGTCCGGGTGGGTCATCTCGGCCAGCCATGTCAGCGCCGCGCCCACCCGTGGCGCCACGAGAGTCCGAAGCTCCGGATCGCCAGTGTTGGCCAGTGCGATCAACAGATACACGACCCGCTGGTGGTACATCGGGCTGCGCTCGTAGTGGCCTCCATCCGGCAAGATCTGCTCGTCGAGCTGGGCGCGCAGCAGCGCAAGTCCTTGGGTCCGCCAGACTCGAGCCCGTTCCCCGTCGAAACAAACCCCGGCCAACGCCAACGCCGCGGCGTTCTCGAGCAGATGGTTGGCCATCAGATGCACTTCTACATGTGAAGACAGCCAGGTCGCCATGCGGCGGATCTCGAGCCACAACCGCTCCGAGAACGTTCGGTCGGCCAACGTGGCGTCTCGCCATCGTCCGAAGAACAACATCACCCAGTTGGCGAGGCGCAAACTGAGCGGATACGGCTCCCACCCCTCTGCGGGCTCGTGCTCGGGGCCAGCCGCCGCGAGATAGCTTTGTACGAGCGCCTTCGCGGAAGCGAACGGTAGGCCGTACAAAAACCCGTGGTAGTGAAGATTGTAGCGCCACAACTTGGGCGCCGCGTCGGCGCGCCACTGCGGCGGGTTGCCTAGCTCGCGCGCATGCCCGACGAACCGGTAGGTCCCTCGCTCGACGTCAGCGGCGTCGAGCACGGTGCCATCGGGATGGAGCCAGTCGGCCGTCGGCCGCCAGCTCACTCGCGGTTGCTCCCCGTCCGACCGAATCTGCCACAGCATCCGCGCGGGGCGATCCACTGGCGCTCGCAGGCGCATTGCCACCTGACCAAGCCACTGCTCGCGTCGCAGTGGCCGAACGGTCCGGACCAGTCGAGGAAGATTGATCACGGACTAAGCTGACGGCAGCTCCACGGCCTCGCCGGTCTCCAAGCTGCGCAGCGCGGCCCAACATACCCGCTGGGTTTGCACCAAGCTGGTCCATTCGATCGGCCACGCGCCGCCCGACCGCACGGTGTCGACAAACGCCGTGATCTCCTCGGCGAAGCCCTTCGCTTGCTTGCCGCCGCGCAGGCCCTTGGACGAACCGAAGAACTGGGTGGAACGATAGTTTTCCATGACCGCCGACTCTCCGTCGGCAAACACCTCGCACCGTTCCTTGGGCATGTCGGCGTGGCCCTCGGCGAAGTACGAAACCGTGGCGAGCGACCCGTCGGCGTAGTTGATCACGATCACCACCGAGTCACGAGCGACGACGTCGCGGCGATCCGAACCGATTGAACTGGCGAAAACTCGGACGGGTGGGCTCGCGACCAAGTGGCCGCACACATCGACGAAGTGGCAACACTCGCCCAAAATCCGTCCCCCGCCGATCTCGGGGTCTTGCACCCAGTGTTCCGGAGGAATCCGACCCGCGTTGACGCGGTACGACACCGTCATGGGTGTGCCACGTCCCGCGAACTCGCGCTTGAGAAGCGCCGTATGGGGCGAAAAACGCCGATTGAAGCCCACCATCAGACACGGTGAGTGCCCGGCCGCTCGTGCCTGGGCCAGCGCCTCTTCGTACTCGGTCAACTCCGTCTCGTGCAAGCACAACGGTTTCTCGACAAATACGTGCTTTCCGTGCCGCAGTGCCTCGCACGCCAATCGAGCGTGGCTGGCGTGGGTGGTCACGACGAAGACGGCGTCGGTCCGCGCGTGGTCGAGCAGCGTCGCGTAGTCGGTGGTAGCCAGCGAGAAGCCACAGCGGGCCGCCGTTTGATGCGCTGTGGTCCCCGTGGTCGTGCACACCGCGGTCAGCCGGACCGCCCGCTGCTTGCCGAGTTCGGGCAACAGCACCCCTCGAGCAAACCCGCCCGCGCCCACGAAGCCGACCCCAACTGTGCCGTCCTTGGTGGCTTGCGCCCGCGACTCGACCGGGTCCCGGCCCGCCACCGTGCGATCGATGCGGGCGTCGGTCGGGTAGTCGAGCACGATGCCGAGGTAGTCCTCGGAACGGTCTGGGCCTTGTCCGCTGAGCAGTTGATACGCACTGAGGGCGTCGTCAAACGCGAATCGATGGGTCACCAGACGACTCGGCGTCACGCGGCCCTGTTCGACCAGGTACAAAAAGCTCTCCATGTTGCGCTGCAACGTGAACCGCACGTACGCGAACGGGTAGTCACGACCCGACTCCTCGTAGGCGGGGTCGTAGCGTCCGGGGCCGTACGACATCGACAAGCGCAAATCTAGCTCCTTGAGATAGAACGCGTCGCGGGGAAGATCCATCCCCACCAGCCCGACGACGACCACCCGACCTTTTTGCCGAGAGATCTCGGCGGCGAGCTGCACCGGACCGCTGCTCGACGAAGCCGCCGTGACGATCACCGCATCGGCCCCACGCCCCTGGGTGAACGCCTCGCAGGCGGCGGCCGCCTCATTGGACACCGCCACGTCGGCGCCTAGCTCTTTGGCGCGGGCCACCTTGCTGTCGTCGAGGTCAACCCCCAACACCGCGCAGCCGTTGGCCTTGAGCATCTGCACGGTCAGCAATCCGATCAAGCCCAGCCCGATCACCACCACGCGCTCGCCCAATCGCGGCTCGGTCTGCCGGACGCCCTGAAGGGCGATCGCCCCGACCGTGGCGAACGCCGCGTCGGGATCCGAGACCGCATCGGGCACCCGCGCGCACAAGTTGTTGGGCACATAGTTGAATTCAGCGTGGGTGGCGTAGCCCGCCCCGGCCAGTGCGACCCGATCTCCCGGACGAAACCCGACCGCTTGCCGACCGGCCTCGATCACCTCACCCGTCGCCGAGTAGCCCAGCGTGATGGGTTCATCGAGCTTGGCGAACACCTTCTCGAGCGTTGGCGCAAGCCCCTCGCTCTTGATCCGCTTGAGAACCTTGCGCACCAGATCCGGGCGAGCGCGGGCTTTGCCCAACAGGCTCTTTTTCGCCAACGACACCAGCATCCGCTCGGTGCCCGCGGACACGAGGCTGTGGCGGGTGCGCACGAGCACGCCGTTGCTTTTGCAGGCGGCAGTCGGCACCTCCGCCAACCACAACTCACCCGATCGATACGACTGGAGGATCTGCTTCATTGCCTAACCTTCGTGGAATCCGCGCTACGCCGCGCGGCGAGCCGCTGTTGTCTGCTCACGTTGTGCGAGAAAGCTGGCCACAGCCGCGGCGACACGCGGGGCAGCTTGACCATCACCGTAGGGGTTGACTGCCTCGGCCATCCGCCGGTACGCGGTCTCGTCCCGCAACAGCTCCGACACTCCGTGCACGATCGCTTGGGTATCTGCCCCGACCAAGCGCACAGTCCCCGCCGCCACGCCCTCGGGCCGTTCGGTCGTATCCCGCATGACCAGCACCGGCTTGCCGAGACCCGGCGCTTCTTCCTGCACCCCGCCCGAATCGGTCAGCACCAACCTGGCGTGGCTCATCAACCCAACGAACGGCCGGTACGACAGCGGCGGCAACAACTTGATGTTGTGAGCGCCGCCGAGCCGACGCTCAACCGGCTCTTTGACGCGAGGATTGAGGTGCACGGGGTACACGAAGTCGCACTCCGGAAAGCGGTCGGACAACGCACACAACGCGGTGCAGATTGCCTCGAACCGTTCGCCGAAGTTCTCGCGACGATGACCGGTTACCAGGACATACGACCGGCCGCGCCACCCCGCGCCCAGATACTGTTCGAGCTCCGCGTCTACGCTCGCGGCGATGTTGGGATCTTGCTGACGCGTTCGCTCGAGCGACAGCGCGTCGATGACCGTGTTCCCCGTGACTTGGACGCGATCTTTGGGGACCCCTTCCGCCAGCAGCTGACGAGCTGACCACATGGTCGGGGCAAAGTGTAGCTCGGCCAACGGCGTGACCAGCCGTCGGTTCGCTTCCTCCGGAAAGGGACTACGTATGTCGCCGGTGCGTAGCCCCGCCTCGACATGCCCGACCGGAATCCCGCGATAAAAACACGCCAAAGCGGCCATCAAGACCGTCGTGGTGTCGCCCTGCACGAGGGCCAAATCCGGCGCGTTTTGGTCCAGGAACGCATCGATGCGGGTGATCAGCCGCGCCGACAACGACGCCAGGGTTTGCCCCGGCGTCATGACCTCGAGCTCGTGGTCAACCTGCAGGTCGAAAAGATCGACCACCTGGGCCAGCATCTCGCGGTGCTGCCCCGTCGACACGACGACGGGTTCGAGCTGCGCGTGGTCGGCCAGGGCGCGGACGACTGGCGCCATCTTGATCGCTTCGGGCCGGGTGCCCATGAACACTGCGACGCGGTCAGACATATTGCGGCTCCTCACTAGACGAACTCAGATTCGATGCGGTTCTCTCGACTCCATCGCGCCAACGACCACCGGGTCGTTGCGGGCCTCCGCACCGCGACAGTGCCCGGCGATCGAACACGTACGGCCCAGCGCCTCTCGAGCAAGACCGGACCCCGTCCCGACTCGGGATCCGGCGCGTTGCTACGAACCCGTCACGCGGCGAAACCCCGGCAACCGCCTAGGCCACCGCCAACCGATCGCTTGACGGCGCTGCTTCGCGCCTGAGTCCATGGTGCGCTGTCGTGGCCCCGCAGGTATCGATCACCATCTTCTCCGCCAGCTGGGCCGGTGCGATCTTGCGAAACGCTCGGTGCCCCACCAAAAACACGAAGATGTCGGCCTCGCGACGCGCCTGATCGATCGAGACGAGGGGGTGATCGTCAAGTGAATCCACGTTCGGCTCCACCACCAAGATCCGACCGATCTCCGCGGCCCTTAGCTCGTTGATGATCTCTCGCGCCGGACTCTCACGCAAATCGTCGATATCCGGCTTGTAGGTCGCCCCGAAGCAGGCGATCACCGGCTGCCGCAGCTTGCTCGCGGCCGCTTTGACCTTCTCCACCACCCAATGCGGTTTATGGCGGTTGACACGTCGCGCGGTCTCGATGAGTGGAGCGTTCCCCTCCCCCACGGCATCGATGATGAAGTACGGATCGACGGCAATGCAGTGCCCGCCCACGCCGCAACCCGGCTGCAAAATGTTGACCCGGGGGTGGCGATTCGCGATCTCAATCAGTTGCAGCGGGTCGACGTCGAATCGGTCGCACAGCATACTCAGCTCATTGGCGAAGGCGATCTGGACGTCCCGGCTGGCGTTTTCGACCAGTTTGGCGAGCTCCGCCGTGCGACAGTGGCACTCGATCAGCTCCCCCCGCACGAACGTCTCAAAGAACGTCCGGGCGGCCAGGGTGGACTCATCGTCGATTCCCCCGATGATGCGATCGTTGTGCACGACCTCATGCAAGATATTGCCGGGCAACACGCGCTCCGGCGCATGCGCGAAGTGTACGTCTCCGGGCCGCAAGGAAGTGTGCTCGGTAACAAGCCGCGCGATCATCTCGGTTGTCCCGGGCGGACTGGTGCTCTCCAAAATGACAAGATCGCCGTGCTTGAGGTGAGGACAGATGCTGATGGCGGCCTGGCGCACGTACTCGAGATCGGCCCGCCGCTCGCCATCGATGGGCGTGGGCACGCACAAGATGAACACGTCAGACGGCTTCGGCTCGGCGTGTGCCCGCAGCCGTTGGCTTTCGATGCCCGAGCGCACGAGCATGTCCAGATCCGGCTCGATGATGTGGGCCCGACCCGTGTTGATGGTCTCACGCGCCTGCTCGCGAACCTCCACGCCATGCACTCGATGCCCACGACTGGCCAATACCGCGGCGGTCGGCAAGCCGATGTAGCCCAGGCCGACCACGCAAACGTCGTATGAACGGATCCCTTTCATCAGTACTGCTCCCCGAACACCCGGTCACAATGGTGCGGTGACGGTGCTCGAGGAAACAAGTACGGCCGAAGGCGAGGCGGGCAAGCATTGACAGTGGCCCGTCTCGGGAGTGTCCGTCGACCTGCTCAACTTCGCGCCGGGCTGCGTCGCTCGGCCTGTCGGCCCCGTTGGGGCCAGCCGTGCTCGCAACCACAAACGAGCCGGCTGTGGTCCACCTCACCGGCTCGCCCGGCCACCCAGCCAACGCGCACGCCACCGAGGTGGCGCCACGCCTGAACGAAACCGCCAGCGGGTGTCAGCGGTCTTGCTTGCCTGCCGCGAGTCACTCGCGGCCGGGTCGCGGCTACGAACAACCGCTCGTGGCTCCGCACGTCATGCACTTGAGGCACGACCCGTTGCGGACCAGCGTGAAGCTCCCGCAGCTACCACACGCGTCCCCCTCGTAGCCTTGCATCTTCGCGACGCGAACCTTCTCGCTGAGCGCTTGCATCTCGACCGCGGCGACAACTCCTGTCGAGGGCGCCCCGGTCCGACCGCTCCCGTTGCCAGCCTTTGACGACGGCGTCGCCGGGGTCGCCGTCCGATCCTCGACCTCGATCTTGCCTCCCGCGAGGAACAGGTGCGCCGACCTCGGAGCATCTGCTGCCAACTTGAGCGGGCCTGGCGTGACGACCCGCTCTGCCACCACTTCCTCCTCGCGAAACTCCGGCGTGTCCTCGCCCACCGAATCGGGTGCCAGGTCATCGGGAGCGACGTGGGCGAGGTCGTGCCGTCCGAGATAACTCACCGCTAGCTCGCGAAAGATATAGTCGATGATACTCGTCGACATCTTGATCTGCGGGTGGCCAGTGACCACGCCGTTGGGCTCGAAGCGCGTGAACACAAACGCGTCGACGTACTCTTCCAGCGGCACGCCGTATTGCAGACCCAAGCTGATCGCAATGGCGAAGCAGTTCATCAGCGAGCGAAACGCCGCCCCCTCTTTATGCATATCCAAAAAGATCTCGCCGAGGGTGCCGTCGGTGTACTCGCCGGTGTGGATGTACACCTTATGCGTCCCGATCGTCGCTTTTTGCGTGTACCCGCCGCGACGATCCGGCATGCGCCGTCGCTTGGCGATGTAGCGGTGCACGATACGCTCCGTGATCTTCCGGATCGGCTCGTTTTGCGGCATGTCGTTGGCCGCACGCTCTTCGAGCTCGTCGTCCTCCTCAAGTTCCACGTCGAGGGCGGCGGCGAGCGGCTGACTGAGCTTGCTACCGTCACGATACAACGCCAGCGCCTTGACGCCCATCAGCCACGACTCGCGGTAGACCTCGTCGACCTCGTCGATGGTGGCCGTGCGCGGCATGTTGATGGTCTTGGAGATCGCACCGCTCAAGAACGGCTGCGCGGAGGCCATCATCCGCACGTGCGCCATCGGTGCGATGAACCGCTTGCCGTAGCGGCCACACTTGTTGGCGCAATCGAACACCGGATAGTGCTCCGGCTTGAGATGCGGGGCCCCTTCGAGCGTCATGGTCCCACAGACAAAGTCGTTGGCCCGCCGCACGTCATCCGCCGAAAAACCCAGCTCGCGCAGCATATCGAACGTCGGATCGGCAAGCTGAGCCTCAGAGAAACCCAGCTTCTCGCGGCAAAACTCGTCGCCGAGCGTGTAGCGATTGAACGCGAACCCGATCTCGAATGCTTGGCCCAGCTCGGCCTCCAGTTTGGCCAGCACGTCATCGTCGAAGCCACGCTGTTTGAGCTCCGCGTGCGTGACCGTCGGGCAGCCCACCAACGTCCCCGCCCCTTTGCCATAGTTGACGATGTCGTGGATCTGCCCGTCGTTGTACCCCAAGCGCTCAAGCGCCGCTGGAACTGACTGGTTGATGATCTTGAAGTAGCCGCCGCCGGCCAGCTTCTTGAACTTGACCAACGCGAAGTCGGGCTCGATACCGGTGGTGTCACAGTCCATCAACAACCCGATCGTACCGGTGGGTGCGATCACGCTGACCTGCGCGTTGCGATAGCCGAATTCCTCGCCCAAGCGCAGCGCGAGGTCCCATTCGGCCCGAGCGGCACGCACCAGAGGCCCTGGCGCGTCGTCGGCCACGATGCCGTGCGGCGTCGTCGACAGCGACTCGTATTCGTGGGCCGGCCGAAAAAACGCAGCCCGCCGGTGGTTTCGCATCACCCGCAGCATCGCGGCTCGGTTGTCCTCGAACCCGGCAAAGGCCCCCAACCTTTCCGCGATCTCGGCCGACATCGCATAACTCGATGCTGTCATCAAAGCCGTGACAGCCCCACAAATCGCCAACGCCTGCGCCGAATCGTAGGGGATCCCGCGCACCATGAAGTACGTGCCCAAGTTGGCGTAGCCCAACCCCAGCGTGCGGTACCGGTAGCTTCGCAGAGCGATCTGCTGGCTGGGAAACTGCGCCATCGTGACCGAGATCTCGAGCACCAACGTCCACATGCGCGATGCGTAGCGGATGGCCTCGATGTCGAGCTCGCCCGCCTCGGCCCCGTTTTCGTGCACGAAACGCATCAAGTTCAACGACGCCAAGTTACAAGCCGTGTCGTCCAAGAACATGTACTCGGAGCACGGGTTGCTCGCGTTGATCCGCCCGGCGTTGGGACAGGTGTGCCAGTCGTTGATGGTGGTATCGAACTGGATCCCCGGATCGGCGCAGGCCCAGGCTCCGAACGTGACTTTGCGCCACAAATCGCGGGCCTTGAGCGTCCGCACCGTTCGACCGTCGGTGCGACGACGCAGATCCCAGTCGCCGTCGTCGGTCACCGACTGGAGAAAGTCGTCCGTGACCCGAACCGAGTTGTTGGAGTTTTGCCCCGAAACGGTCCCATAGGCATCGGAGTCCCAGTTCGTGTCGTACTCGGCAAACTCGATCTCGCGTGCACCTTGCCGAGCCAGTTCGATGGCTCGTTGTGCGTAGCTCTCCGGTACGTGTTCACGACGCGCGGCCCGAATCGCCTTGGCCAGCCCGCGGTTGTGCTTGGGCTCGAAGCGCGCATCACTCTCCGCTTCCGCTCCGGTCTGGCAGGCCTGCACGATCGCGTTGAGATGACGACTGCACGCCTTACTCCCCGCGACCAGGGCCGCTACCTTCTGCTCTTCGATCACCTTCCAGTCGATATAGTCCTCGATGTCAGGGTGATCGATGTCGACCACGACCATCTTCGCCGCCCGACGGGTTGTGCCACCGCTTTTGATCGCGCCCGCGGCTCGATCGCCGATCCGCAAAAAGCTCATCAAGCCGCTCGACTGGCCGCCACCACTGAGCGGCTCACCGGCCCCGCGAATCGACGAGAAGTTGGAGCCCGTCCCCGACCCGTACTTGAACAGCCGGGCCTCGCGAACCCAAAGGTCCATGATGCCGTTGTCACCCACGAGGTCGTCTTCGACGGACTGGATGAAGCACGCGTGGGGCTGGGGGTGTTCGTACGCGTTGGCCGAGATCTGAAGCTCGCCGGTGTTCGGGTCGCAGTAGTAGTGGCCCTGAGCGGGACCGGAGATTCCGTACGCCCAATGCAGTCCTGTGTTGAACCACTGCGGGCTGTTGGGGGCGGCCATCTGACGGGCCAGCATGGTCGTCAGCTCGTCGTAGAACACGCGGGCCGAGGCTTCATCGTGGAAGTAGTTGTGCTTCCAGCCCCAGTAGGTCCAACAGCCGACCAGTCGATGAAACACCTGGCGGCTATCCGATTCTCCGCAGGTGCGTTCGGCCTGTGGCAACCGGGCCAGTGCCTCTTCGTCGGGCTCGCTGCGCCACAGCCATTGCGGCACGCCCTCTTCGGGCACCGTCCGCAACCGGGTCGGCACGCCGGCCCGGCGAAAGTACTTTTGAGCCAAGATGTCCACCGCCACTTGCGACCATCCGCGCGGCACTTCGATCTCATGTGCCTCAAACACCACCGAACCATCGGGGTTGGTGATCCTGGAACTACGACGTTCGAACTCGACACCGTCATAGCAACGCGCTTGGGTGAAGTGACGTGCAAACTGCATGGGCGACTCCGGCGAGTGAGGGGGCTAGGGCAAAAATGGGGAGGCAAAGACACCCATCGGCCGCGAGCGGTGCAAGCGCAGGTCGCAGCGGCACGAACGGGAACCAGCGGATTGTTTCGCGTGCGATGAGGCGAGTCAGGTCGGGGCAAGCTCCGGCTGCCGCGGCCTCGGGGCGGACGCTGATCCTTCGTGGGTACCAGCGTTTCGTCGCGCCACTGGACGATAGCGAGCAGCGCGATCGACGTGTGTGCACCTCTCGCAGCCGTGTCTGGCTACGCCGTCGTTGTCCCAAACTCCAGGCATACACGTCCTTGCCCCCATCGACGCCGCGGATCCACGCCGCGGGCTCAGCGCCATTGGCGCCACACTTCATCTTGGGGTGCGAGACCTATAAACCACAAGATGTAGCGGTCATCAAGTTCGTGACGGGGCCTGGTTATCAACATGGCCGGCCCGGAAGAATCCCCAGGTGTGGATGGTGAGGGGGGCAAACACCACAAATCTTAACTGGGCCGCCAGGCCGTCTCTGCTGGCGCCCAACATCGATCGGGCCGACAGGCGCCGCGCCGGACGGCACGTTCCCCACAAGCTATCCACACTGCTTGTGAACAATCCCGTGCAATCATCCCCACATCGCGACGGCCGATGTAGCTGTCACTCGCCGCACACGGGCCCAGGGCGGCTATCTTTTCTCGCTCTCATGTGCGGCAAACCCGGGGTTTCGAGCACGTCGCCGCCGCACCTAGTCATCGTCACGCGCAGGTCATGCACGTACTTCACAGCAGAACATGCGACCGTGAGGGATGAGCCGGCTCGGCACGACGCGCCGAGGCTCGAGCCACTGCGCGTGCAACCTAAAATCGATCGGAGATCACCATGGGCGGCAAAGCCTCGAACCCGACGCTGACATCCGACTGTACCTACAACGAACTCGAGCGGCTCAGCGCGCTCGAAACTCTCAAGGGTCTCAAGCAACCTGAGAAGGTCAAGCTCTCGGAGCTCGTCGATTTTCTGCAGGAGCGGGGTTTGTGGTCCCAGTTCGCCAAAATCACGCTGGGAGACCTACGACAAGCGTTCACACCTCCCGAGGAGAAGCCCGCACGCAAGCGTAAGCGCCGAATCCTTCAAGAGGAGCTCGCCGGGACCGAAGCGAGCGACGAGGCCAAACCCACCGCAAAACCCGAGCCGGACGACGGTGGCATGAGCACCGACGAAGTCGCTCGCATCGTGCTGCCGTTTGTCGAAGGCAATGGCGATGTCGCGCTCGACGACATCGCCGAGTACAGCCGCCTCGACCGCAAAGTGCTGCGACACCACCTCGGGGCGCTTGTCAAAGACGGCCGTTTGGAACGCATCGGCGTCGGTCGCCACGCGATCTACTCCACGATCGGGTGATCGGCGAGCCCTTCGCCCACGCGGCGGCTGTTGGCGTCGGCGCGGAACCGCGGGATGCGGACGGGCCCGTTCCTCCGTCAGGTCCGCTCCGGGGTGAGCGTCGAGCGACGAGACGGGATCGCGGCGCTCCGGCGAGAGGCGAGCGGAGCCGCGCGGTGGGAACCCCTAGGCGTCCGAGGACGACTCGGACGACGATCGAGCCGAGCGATTCGCTCGACGTCGCTGACCCAACGCCGACAACGTGGGCAGCACGAGAACCGCTGCGCTCGCGGTCAATACGATCCCGAGCACGGCCAACGCCCCGATCCCCCGCAACCCCCCCGAGTCCGCCACCAAGAACGTAGCGAACCCGATGGCGGTCGTGGCCGTCGCCGCGAGAATCGCCCGACCCGTTTCGTCGACGGCGAGCGCCAGGCCATCATCACGGCCCCGCCCGCCACGAATCCCCGCGGTCAGGAACACGCCGTTGTCGACCCCGATCCCGAGAATCGCCGGCAAGATAGGCACGTTGAACAAGGTAAACTTGACGCCGAGCACGCCCATCGCGGCGACGGTCCACCACAGCCCGACCAGCAACGGCAATAGCGTCAGCATCGTTTGACTCACGCTGCGGACTTGCCAGAACACCAACGCCATGACCAAAAGCACGGCCATCGCCAAGATGACCGGCGATTCCCGCTCGATCATCTGGTACATCGCCGCGTAGACAGACGTCTCACCGACGTACATGCGTGTGGAATCGTCCCCCCGGTACGCAGCGGTCTCATCCATAAACGCGATCCCTTGCACGATGTCACTCGCGTCGAAGTTCGGATACGCGAGCAACACGTAGCGTCCGTCGGCGGTTCGCAGCTTGTCGAGCACGTTGGAGGGCAAGTCTTCGACTCCAAACGGCTTCGCTTCGAGCATCTTGCGCAAGAGAGCGGCATCTGCTGGCGAAAGACCCCGTTCGTCGCCCCGTGGGCTCGCCTCCGGCACGGGCGCTGGAGGACGTGGCTCTTCGGGCTCCTCGCCCTGCACCTGTCCGGTCACCGGCGCTCCGTCTGCGTGGCCAGCCGGCGGCGCCGAACCGGTCTCCGACTCCGAATCCGACTCGTCGTCCAGGTCCTCGTCCCAGTCGTCCTCGTCTTCCACTTCGACCCCGAGCTTGCGCCACATGCCGGGGCTAAAGTCCTCCGTCAACAACGCGATACGCTCCTCCCGATCCTTCACATCGATCTCAGCGCTGGGCATGAGCGCAGGGAGGCCAAAAAGCTCTGCGACCACGGTGGTACCCGCGGCTTCCCGTTGGGCATGACGCGCCGCGGCCTCCCGAAACACACGGACCGCCTCGTCGTACGAGGGCAGCAGCAAGATGCCAGCGTGGATATCCTTGCCGAAGATGTCGCTGATCAGGAACACGTCCGATTCCGTGGCTTCGCGGGCGCGATCCGACTGAAGCGCGCGCCCGTTATTCTCGAAGCCGTCGATGCGCATGCGCATCACGGTGGGCGCGGAGAGCACGGTCATTCCGACCAGCACCGCAAACAGTGCCCCTGGTCGGGCAAGCAGAAGTCTGACCACCCGGGCCGGCTCAAATTCGGCCTGCTCACCCCGTCGCATGCGTTTGATTCCCACGCGACAGGCCAACGCCGGAAACACCGTCAACATGGAGAACAACGACAGCCCCACCCCGATGGCCGCGATCGCCCCGAACTCTTGAAACGCGGGGAACTTCGACGTGGCCATGACCAAAAACGCCCCCAACGTCGTGCTCGACGCGACCAGCAACGGCACGATGAGCCCGCCGAACGCCCGCCGCACCGCCTCGTTGGTGTCACACGTCTCGCGTTCACGTCGAGCGCGGCTCAGCAGATGAATGCCCGCATCGATGCCCATGCCCATGACCACGGACGAGATCAAGCTGGTCATCGTGTTGAGATGCCCGAACAGCAACTGCGTCGCCGCGAGCGACCACGTCACCGCACACAGCAACGGCACCAGCAAGGTGATCACGGCCCGCACCGAGCGGAACATCAAAAACAGCACCAGCATCACCCCGCTGACGCCCAACAAGCCGCTGCGCACCATGTCGCGGTTGACTACCTCGCGCTCGGTCGCCTTCGACACGTACGGTCCCACCAGGTTGATCCGCATGTCGGTGCCCGACCACGGCCGATCGGACCGCTCGAACTGCGCCTCCACCTCGGCTCGGATCCGGTCGGTGACCTGTTGGGCGAAGGCAAGATCGCTCGACGGGCGCGTCGGCAACAGCAGCACTACCAGGGCGTCGATCCCGTCCCGCTCGTAGTACGCCTCAAACCCGACGCGCTCGCGCGCCGCGCTACGCTTGGCGTCCACAAACGCGCGCAACTTGTCGCGTGACTGCGGATCGGGCTTGGTGATGCACACGTCGGGCGCTGACGAACAAAGCTCGAAGTTTTGCCACGCGGCCACGCGCTCTTCGAGTTGCTCCATCTCTTCGTCGTCGAGGTAGTACAACGCGCGCTCGAGAAAGAAATCGCCGTGGAGGCGGTAGTCCACCGACGACAGCAACGGATGGTCGGCGAGCGCGTCCGCGACGGCCTCGGCGAAGGCTTGACGCGCGTGCTGGTCCCCGTTCGCCACGACCAAGTTGACGGACCCGATCGCGCCGAAGTCCCGCTCGATCGCCTCGAGGTTCGTCAGCACCGGATGCGACCCCGGCAACAGCCGTCGCAGATCGCTATCGATCTGCAGCCGCGAAGCGACCAATGCAGCCGCGACCGTCACCACCGCCGCAAGCCATAAGACCAGACGATGATGGGCGAGCACGGTGGCGATCCAGCGATCGCGCACGGTCGGGCGGCCGTCGGGACGCAAGGGGGTCATCTTGCCCGAGACCACGTCCACGCGCCATGTCGTTCGGAGATGCCGCGTGACCGGCCCCGCCGGGCTGCGCAGCGCGCTGGTTTAGGCCAACGAACCCACGATCTGCGGCGTGAGATGATCGGCGAGGTGTCGCGCCCCCCGTCGGGTCAGGTGCACGCCATCGCCGGCGCGCACCAGCGTCCGCTTTCCTGAGATCGCAATGCGATCGACGTACTCGCCCGCGGGATTGGCCAGCACCGACCACGTCTCGAGAAACCGAGCCTTCGGTCCGCGGCCGGCCAAGACCTCTTGGTAGATACGATTGATGACCTGCATCCGGTCGTGCATCTTCTTAGGACGAACGACGGGCATGCCGATCCAAAGCAGCGCGCGCTCGGGAGGGGCGACGGCATCACAAAACGCACGCATGCGCCGAGAGTACTCCTCTTCCCACTGGGGTTCGTTCCAGCGGATCCATTGAGGCTCGGCCTTTCTGCCCATGTGCAGCCCTTGGCCGTCGTTCCCGCCGAACATGGTCACGACCGCATCCGGGCGGAATTCCTCGACCTGCGCCCGGCCCTGCGTTTCCCAGTTGTAAAAGTCCGGGCGAGCCAGGCCCGTCGAACTCTTCCCGTGCCGATGCACCACGTACTGGTGCTGGTCGCGGAGGTTCCGCTCGAGATACAGGCCCAACGCGCCGGCGATCATGCTGTCGCCGAGCAACAGCACACGAGCCGGCGCCGAACCGGCGAGCGAGCGAAGTGGCGCAAGATACGCGGCAAGGCTGGCGGCTGCGCTGGCGGCGAGCCAACGGCGACGAGTCATCGCGCGACAGGTCATGACGGGAGTAGACGACGATTTCATGCGGCGGACAATCCTTGTACAACGCCGCAGCAACCCGGCTTATTCAGCTCCTGACCCGGTTTGAGTCGCCGCTGCCGCATGCCGACCCGAAGCCAACGCACCGACGGCCCGGATTGCGCCCGGTCGCCGCCGCGAGTATGAACGGCCGGTCCCACCGATCCGAATCTGGAGACCACTATGTCCGATCCCGTATCCGAGCAGATCTCGCAGCTCATCGCCGAGCACCGTGTCGTCCTCTTCATGAAGGGCAACCGCACGTTCCCTCAGTGCGGGTTTTCAGCCACGGTGGTGGACGTGCTCAAGCGTCACGGCGCCGACTACCACGCGGTCAACGTGCTGGCCGACCAAGGCCTTCGCGAGGGCATCAAGGTGTTCTCGAGCTGGCCCACCATCCCCCAGCTTTACATCGATGGCGAATTCGTCGGCGGCTGCGACATCGTGCGCGAACTGGACGAGTCCGGCGAGCTGGCGCAAAAACTCGCGGCCGGCGCTCCGGCCTAGCGTGGCGCTTCGCGCGAGGCGCGGTACGCTGCTCTCGCCTCGCCCCTCATGCTCCCGTGTCTGCCGCTATCGGCCCGTTCGCTCCTGGCGAGCATTTGGCGAATCGCGCCGTTCCTCCGCTGGTCCCCCGCCGTCTCGCTTGCGGCGCTCGGCGTGACGTGTACCCCTCCGGGCACCTCGGGCCGGTGCGATGACGATGACGACTGCCGCGCTCGGGGTCAGGTTTGCGACGCACTCACCCACGAGTGCGTCGAAGACAGCATCGACTACGACGCGACGCAAACCGAGCCGGAAGCCACGTTCACCGGGAAATGGCTGCCGTTCTTTCGCGGACGAATCTGTACGGTGGACGGCACCTTCCAAGCCGGCGCGGCGCTGCCCATTCGCATGGAACCGTGCGTGCACCCCTGCATCACGGCCTCGAACGGAGACGCACACGTGTTCCACCTGCGGACCTGTCGGGGTGCGACGTGCGAGGGGTTGAGCACGCAATGGTTCCTCGCGGACGGCACGAACTGCCCCGCCGATGCGTTTGAACGGTTCGACGCCGAGCGCTGCACGTACCCCGTTGCCGTCGCGGGGCGACATCCGCCATTCGAGCACAACGGCCGTCCGATTGTTGGGCGCTTCGAGCTCGAGATCCCGTTTTTGACCAACGAAGATGCTGGCCAGATCGCCGGTTTCTCCGTCGACGCCGCGTCCGAAGCGTGCGCGGAGGAGTGCGATCGTCACGAGAGTCCCGACCGGTGCCACAAGGCGTGCTTCATCCGCGAACGCGCCGAAGCGTACGCCCAGTTCGACGACCGCGTGATGGTGTTCGACATGCAGACCGATGGCCCGGCTCCGCCAGCCGACTGCGAGGACAATCAAGCGGCCTGCCCGTGCGTTGACGTGGGGTTTTAGCGGGTCGCCGCCGCATCCGACCGGTCATGTTCCGACCGCCGCCCGGCGGAGCCAGCCGTCGGCTACCATCGTGCGCCCGGTCGGCCGCGAGGCATCAGCCCCGACCGAACGCGGCAACTTCGCCGGTCCGCGTCCGCGCGCTATACTGACGTCACCCGACTCGCCACGCGCCCGCGTTTCGCCGATGCCCGCTGCGTCCAAACCACCCCATCGCGACCCTCAACGTCCTCGCGTTGCCCTCGTCCTGTCCGGCGGCGGAGCACGCGGCGCCTATGAGATCGGCGTGCTTCGCTACATCCGCGAGCAACTGGGCATCGACACCCACTTCGACGTGATCACCGGCACCAGCGTTGGGGCGATCAACGGGGCGTACGTCGCCGCCACCGCGGATCGACCGCGCGCTCAAGCCCGCATGCTGCAACGAGTGTGGTCCGAGCTCACGATCGACAAGGTCTACCACTTCGGCTGGCCCCGCGTGCGTGAGCTGCCGCGGCTCCTGTTCGGCAAGGAACTCCCCAAGATTCCCCACGGCGCCCGGATCGGTGGCCTCGTCGACGCGCGACACCTCGAGCAGATCGTGCGCACACAGATCCCGTGGCGGGCCATCAGCGATAACTTGCACCGCGGGCACCTCGATGCGTTTGCGTGCACGGCCACGGCCGTGGCGAACGGGATCACGACCACGTTCGTGCACACGGCGAGCGGACAACTGCCGTACTGGCCGCCGGCGCACCACGAGGCGGTGGTGCCCACCCCCATCACGGCCGCGCACGCACTCGCTTCCGCGGCGATCCCCATCTTGTTCCCCGCGGTGCGGGTGGGCGATCGGCTGTTCGTCGACGGCAGCTTGCGCCAAAACACGCCGTTGCGGCCGGCGTTGCGACTCGGCTGTCAGCGCTTGCTCGTGATCGGCCTACGCAACGCCGACGCGGAAGACATCGACTCGCCGCTCGGTGAGGACGTGCACCAAGTGTTCCCCAACGCGGTGTTCATGCTGGGCAAGATGCTCAACGCGCTGATGCTTGACAAGATCGAAGCCGACCTCGAGCGGATCGAGCAGACGAACCGTCTCGTGCGCGCCGGCCTTGCCGCGTTCGGACCCGATTTCGCCGAGCGTTTGGGCGCCCAGATGGAACGTCCGGCGATCTATCGTGAGGTCCAAACCGTGCTCATTCGGCCCAGCCAAGATCTCGGCACCATGGCCTGGGAGGAAGCTCACAAAAGTGGCCTGTCCCAGTACAGCGGCATCGCGGCGCGATGGATCCGCCGCATGATCGCCGCCGGCGACGACGAGGAAAGCGACGTCGCGTCGTACATCTTGTTCGACCCGGGCTACCTGCGGCGCGCCATCGACTTGGGCTACTCCGATGCCGAGAGCCAGCGCGCCGAGCTCTTGAGCTTGTTCGACCGGTAGCTCGAGCGCCTCGGCGGGCTCACGCCGAGTCGCAGCGCGTCACGCTGACGGCGTGGATCGCCGTGGGCTGACGCTGGGCTGAACCGGGTCGCGCCAAGCGATCGAACCGCGGCCGCTCCACGGCCCCGGCCGTCCCCTCATCCGCGCGGGGACGCCCCAACGGTCGTGCCATCGCTCACGCGCAGGACTCGCGGACCGGGCAGACGGGGACGACACTCGCCCCGACGACGTGTAAACCCACCGCATGGCCTACAAGCTCGTCACGCTCCCTGGAGATGGCACCGGACCCGAGGTGATGCGCGAGGGCCTGCGGGTGCTTGACGCCGTCTCGAGGCCGCTAGGCCTCGACTGGGACACGGAACCGATCGCGTGTGGCGGGCAGTTTTTCCTCGAGCACGGCGTCGACTGGCCCGCGGACGCCCCACAAAAATGCCGCGCCGCCGACCTCATCTTGCTCGGTGCCGTCGGCTGGCCCTCCCCGAAGGGCGAGGGTCCAGTCACGATGCCAGATGGAAAGATGGCTGGGTTTTCCCCCGTCATCGGCAACCGGACGCGGCTCGACCTGTACGCCAACGTGCGGCCGGTCAAACTCTATCCCGGCGTCTCGCATCGGATTCACGGGGCCCACAAACAGGTTTGGGAGCCGGGTCGCGTCGACATGGTGCTCATCCGCGAGAACACCGAAGGCCTGTACTCGCCAACTGGCGGCAAGCTGTCACCCGGCGGCGTGCCGAAAGTCGGCATCGACACGCGTGTCATCACCCGCGAGGGCAGCGAACGCGTCATCCGGTTTGCGTTCGAGACATGTCGAGCCCGAGCCCAAGGGGCTCCGAAAGACGGCAAGCTACGCGTCACGGCCATCGTCAAAGACAACGTGCTGCACGGCTGCCAGCTGTTTCGCGACGTCTTTTTCACCATCGGCGAAGAGTACCCAGAAATCGAGAAGGACACCGCCATCGTCGATGCATTCACCCAGTGGCTCATCGGCCAACCCGAATACTACGACGTGTGCGTGACCACCAATATGTTCGGCGACATCGTCACCGACCTCGCCTCGGTACTACAAGGCGGGATGGGCATGGCCGCTGGAGCAAATATTGGCGACGCGCATGGCATGTTCGAACCGATCCACGGCAGCGCACCTCGGCACGCGGGTCAAGACAAAGTCAACCCGATCGCCATGATCTTGGCCCTCAAAGAGGGTCTTTTGTGGCTAGGCTCCCGTCGACAGGATGACGCGTTGCGGCGAGCGGCCAACGCCATCGAGCACGCCGTCACCACCGTCCTCGCCGCCGGCCGACCGCTGACCTACGATCTCGTCGGCCACGACCGCGCGGCCCCCTGCAGCGAAGTTGGCCAGGCCATCGCCGCGGCCGCGGCTCAGGCGATCTAGATCGCATTCGAGCCCCGCGACCCACCGGGCCGGCGCGAGCCAGATACTCGCTGAGCTCAGCTCAGCTCAGCTCAGCTCAGCTCAGCTCAGCTCAGCTC